>USPK01000001.1 GCA_900556465.1 uncultured Prevotella sp.
GGCTGCCCCGGAGGTGAAGCGCCGCAGCTTGCTCGACGAACTGGATGAACCCCTCGTCTGGGTGGACACGAGCCAGGAGGACGACCCCTCGTGCGAAGAGGAGTTTGTCGGCGTCTCGTACGGACGCATCAACAAGGGCGAGGCCCGGCTCACGCTCCAGACGCTGCGCGACTACGCCCGCCGCATAGGCCGCCACCGCCTCGTCGAGGAGCGCGTAGACATCGGCGTCATCTCCCCCTACCGCGCACAGGTGCAATACCTGCGCGGCCTGCTGCGCCGCGACGAGGCGCTCCGCCCCCTGGCCCGGCAAATCACGGTGAACACCGTCGACGCCTTCCAAGGGCAGGAGCGCGACGTGGTCCTGGTCTCGCTCGTACGGGCGAACGAAGACGGGCAAATCGGCTTCCTCTCCGACCTGCGCCGCATGAATGTCGCCACCACGCGGGCCAGGATGAAACTCATCATCTTAGGCTCGGGCGCCACGCTCTGCCGTCACGCCTTCTACCGGAAGCTGTTCGCGTCGTGCCACGTCGTGCCCGCTGCGGCGCTGGACAGGGCCGCCGACCCCGCCGACAGTTCCGCGACGAACGAGCCTTAGCCCCGTAGCGACGGGCCCTATTCCAGTTTTTACGGGGCCTATTCCCGTTTTTCCAGAAATTAATCCACATCACATCCCCACTTAACTTTATCGGTATGAACATTATCTCCCACTTGCGACTGATTGGCCTGCTGGCCGGCGTGCCTCTGCTCGGGTTCGCGCAGAGCGGTTTCCGGATGGCCGATCAAACGCTGCCGAATCCCGACAACGAGCCGGCTCCCGTCCATCCCGTTCCCCATGAACGGCAGATGAAATGGCAGGAGACGGAATTCTATGCCTTTTTCCACTACGGTATGAACACTTACACCGGGCTCGAATGGGGCAACGGCGACGAGAAGGAAAGCATCTTTGCCCCTACGGCGGCGCCCGACCCCTACCAGTGGCTGAAAGCGGCCAAGGCAGCCGGCATGAAGGGCGGCATTGCCGTGGTGAAGCACCACGACGGCTTCTGCCTCTGGCCTACGGCCACCACGACGCACAACGTGACCCGCGGCGGCAACGACTATGCCCGCCAGACGAACATTCCCCGCGATTTTGCCAAGGCCGCACGCAAGCTGAAGATGAAGTACGGCTTCTACATCTCGCCCTGGGACCGCAACAGCGCCCTCTATGGCACGGACCGCTATGTGTCGGAAGTCTTTCTCCGGCAATGCGCCGAGCTCGCACAGTACGGCACGGACCAGTTTGAAATGTGGTTCGACGGAGCCAACGGCGGTAATGGCTATTACGGCGGGGCCTACGACACGCGCTCCATCGACCGGGAGACGTACTACGACGTGCCCAACCTGCGCGACTCGGTCCACAAGGTCTGCCCCGACTGCGTACTCTGGGGCGTCGGGGGCGAAGCCCGCTGGATAGGGAACGAGGCCGGCTGGGCCGGACAAACGAACTGGTCGACCGAGAACCGCGGCTACGCGCCCGAGAACAACGGCATGTACGGCACGGAAAACGGCTGGTTCTGGCTGCCCGGTGAGAGCGACGCCAAGGGCACTAACATGGGATGGTTTTACCATGAGGGAGAAAAGGCGCTCACTGCGGAACGGCTTTTTCAGATGTACCTCGAGACGGTGGGGCGTAACGCCACGCTCATTCTCAATATGCCGCCCGACCGTTCCGGACGCCTGCCGCAGGCTTCGGTAGACGCGCTCGAGGGAATGGGACGCCTGCTCAAGGCCCGCCTTAGCAAGGACCTGGCCCGCAAGGCGGACGTCAGCGTCAGCGCTACGCGCCGCGCCGGCGAACACAGGGACTACGCCGCCGACAACCTGACCGACGGCGACAAGGATACTTACTGGGCCACGGACGACAGCGTCACGACGGCCACCATTACCCTCACGTGGAAGAAGCCCCAGCCCCTGCGCTACGTGATGCTGATGGAGTACATCCGCAAAGGGCAGCGCATCCAGGGCTTTAAGGTCGAGACGAGTGCCGACGGGCAGAGCGGCTGGACGGCCGTGGCGCCGGGCGTCGAATGTACGACCGTGGGCTACAAGCGCATTGTCCCGCTCAACGGCAGTACGGCCGAGAGCTACGACGACGGCATCACGGCCCGCGGCCTGCGGGTGACCGTCACCGCCAGCAAGGCCTGTCCCCTGCTCCATACGCTATCTGTCTATTAACCCTTACTCCAACTCACGTCCCACAGTCATGAAAATCCTTACTCCTATATTTCTCACCGCCGCCCTGCTTCCCGCGGCCGCCGCGGCGCAGCCCGCTGTCAGCTTCGAGCAAGCGGACTATCGCGGCATTGGGGTCTACGATTCCTGGGAAGCCTCCCCCTTCCGCACCGGCCAGTTGCAGGGCAACGTCCAAGTGGTGCCCAACGACCTGACCGCCGTCGACCCGTCGCTGGGCCTGGCCCCCAATCCGTCGGGGCGTATGCTCGTGGTCCAGCGGTCCAGGTTCGGCAGCAACACCTTCGGGGCCCGCATCGACCTGAAGCAGCCGTTCGAGCTGACGCCCCAGACGCAGTACGTCCACGTCCTGCTCCACAAGCCCGTGGAAGGGCGCGTGATGCTCATCGGCCTGGGCAAGCGGCGCGAGCGCGCCGGCCAGTCGCCCGAGGCCGAGCAGTTCTGGGCCTTCTCCTCGGCGCCCGTCGTCGCGGGCAAGTGGAACGACGCCGTCTTTCCCATCAAGGGGGCCGGGGGCATAGACATCTACAGCCTCGTCGTAGTGCCCGACTGCGAGTCGCCCCACGCGCTCGAGGCGGACTTTGTCGCCTGCATCGACGAAATAACCGTCAACGCCGACCCCGCGCCGCGCTTTGTCTACGGTGACTACGTGCGGGCCTTCCCGGACGGCGCCGAGTCGCAGCGCCCGGCCAACAGCCTGCGGCAAATCGTCCTCGACGGCGGCAGCGACGGCCGGCAGACGCTCGCCCTGCCCGCCGACAAGCGCCCCCTGCTCTACCGCGACCTGACGGACAGCACCCTCCTCGCCCGCGCCGGCGACTCGCTCGCCGTCCGCTTCGAGGGGCAGCTCGGCTGGCTCAACGGCTTCGTCTACCTGGACCGCGGGAGCGACGGCCGCTTCGACGCCGCCCTCACCCCCGACGGCAAGGCGCCGCGCCCGGGCAGCGACCTCCTGGCCTTTGCCTACCACGAAATGGAGGAGAACGTATGGGGACTGCGCGGACAGGACGGCGCCCGCGTCGCAGGCAACGACCGCAACATCCTTAACCCGCCGGCCTTTGCCCTACCGGCCGACCTCGCCCCGGGCTTCTACCGCGTCCGCTTCAAGCTGGACTGGGGCAACGCCGACCCGGCCGGACGCATGACGGCTACGAACAGCATCCAGCAGAACGGCGGCATCATCGTCGACACGCGGCTCAACGTCCACGGCGACTACTGCAACGTGAACGATGCTAACCGCAACGGCGAAGTGCTCACGGCCGACGGGCAGAAGCTCGTAAAGTTCCAGGCCCCGTTCGGTAAGCCCTTCACCATCCGGATGAACCCCGAGAACGGCTTCACTTACAGCGGCATCCGCGTGCGTCACGGCTACGGCCTGGCCGGTGACAGCGTCGTTCACGGCACTAAGCAGTACGACGTGGACTTTTTCCCCGCCGCCGCGTTCCGTAACGACACGTTCACCATCCCCGGCTCGTGCATGGACGGGGAAGTGGAAATCGAAGGGCTCTTTATCGAAGTGAAGAAGGAGACCGGCGCCGCCGCGCGCTGAAGCCGGCGCCGCCCGCCGACGCCCGGCGGAACGGCAACGGGCCTTAGCCTGGGACATGCCCGGCTAAGGCCCGTTTTTTGTCCCCCGGTTTCCGCGCGAACGGGAATAGGGGGAATTTTTACGGGGCTAAGGCCCGTAAAAACTGGCCTTAGCCCCGTGTTTCCGTTCCCTGTCCGGGGCGGCACGCGGCGGCGCGCCGCTGGCCGGAAAGCCAGGGAGCGGGGCAACTACAATCGTTTCAGTTCGTCGCCGGCCACGCTCTTGCCCTTGTACTTGCTCTTCACGGGGTTGAAGCGGTAGCGCAGCGTGATGAAGAAGCGGCGCCAGTTCGTGAAGTTGGCTTGCGCCAGTTCGTTGGTGCCGGTGCCGACGCGCACCACCATGCGCCCCAGCCGCTGGAACAGGTCCTCGCCGCCCACCGTCACGGAGAAGGCGTCGTTGAAGAAGGACTTGCGCAACGAGACGTTGAGCATGCAGATGTCGCGACTGACGATGGTGGCGTTCTGCTGGTTGCCGGGGCTCAGGTAAGTGAAGTCGACGTTGAGCAGATAGTTGCGCGGGAAGTCGAAAGCGTTGTTCCACGTAGCGGCAAGCATCGGGTTGTCAAACTTCACGGTGCGCTCGGCCGTGTGCAACGTGAGCCACTGGCTCATCAAGGCCGCCGTCCACGTGGGCTGCCACCAGCCGATCTTGGGCGCCACGCTGAGCACAGCCGACAACGAGGGGTAGTCATGGTTCAGGTAAGTGACGACCGTGGACGAGGAGTTGCCCTCCAGGGGCTGGGTCCAGTTGAGCACGGCCCTGTGCTGCTTCCTGAAGGATACGACGCCCTGGATAAACTTCCAGACGCCGGTGAGCGTGAGGTCGTGGACGATGGTCGGGTCCAGGTGCGGGTTTCCCTTCGTCATGAGGAAGCGGTTGCCGTACGTCACGTTGTTGCGCAGCTGCCCGTAGCTGGGGCGCTGGGTCTTGGCCGTGTAGCTCGCCATCACCTGCGTGTGTCCCAGCTGCGTGGCGAAGGAGATGGAGGGAAAGACGTTGTTGAACGTGCGGCTCTGGTCGGGCTGGCGCACCCCGTCGGTGAAGTAGTCGAACGTAACGTGCTCGTAGCGGAGCCCGGCCGTGAGCATGCCCAGCTTGGTGAGGCCGCTCCACTGCAGGTAGGCGGCGGCATTGTTCTCCTTGAGCTGCGAGCGGGAAGTAGCCAGGCCATACTCGTCCACAGGGACCAGGTAGTCGTCGTGCCGGTTTGTCGCCGTGAACTGACCGCCCACGCTCACCTTGCCCTTCCAGAGGGGATACGAGTAGTCGGCCCGTGCCGCCACGAGGCGGTTGCGTACGGGGTTGGTCGAGGCGACGAGACGGTCGTCGTAGTTCGCGCTGTTCTCCTCGGTGATCTGTCGCGTCTCGCTGCCGTCGGCGTAGAAGTCGGCGTCGATGTTGAGCTCGCCCTTGCCGAGGTGTCCCAAGTAGTAAGCATTGAGGGCGTGCGTGGCGTCGTTCTCTTCCTCGGTCTCTATGCGGTTGGTGAGCTCGTCGTAGAGCACGCCGTCGGCCCATATCTGCCCGTTGAAGGGGCCGCTCGAGCGGAAGCTCGGCTGCAAGGTGAGGTCGTAGCGCAGACCGAAGGAGTGGCGCTCGTTCAAGTCGTAGTTGAAACCCAGCGTAGTGTTGACGTGATGCTGCCGGGAGTAGAAGTCCTGCGTACTGCGCTGGCGCCAAAGGGTATCGGCGTAGGTCACGTTGTCAATAGTGCTGCGCCAGCGGGTCTTGCCGGCCGAGTACTTCGCCGTAGCGAAGACGTCGAGCGAACGGTAACGGTAGTTCAGGTCGAGCTGGGCGTTGCCGGAGGGATACTCGCCCTGGTAGTAGCTGGCCATGGCGTTGGCGCTGAAGCCGGTGCCCGTGCGCTTCACGGTACGGATGCGCACCACGGCGTTTACCGTGGCGTCGTAGCGGGCTCCGGGCGACTGCACCACCTCAACGCTGCGTATCTCGTCCGAACGGAGGCGTTCGAGCTCGGAGTTGTCGCGCACCTGCCGGCCGTTGATGTAGAACACCGGGGCGCCTTTGCCCAGGACGTTGAAGCCGTCCTGCTCCTTCGTGATGCCGGGCACGCGGCCTAGGACGTCCTCTGCCGTCCCCGCCTTCTCGAGGACGGAGCCCTTGACCGTAGTGACGAGCGCATCGCCCTCGATGCGCGAGACGGGGCGCTGGGCCGTGACGGTGGCCTCGCCGAGCAGCTGGCCGTCGGGCCGGAGCACGAGCGGACCGCGCAACGTGTCGGCCAGGGCATACGTCGTGTGGTAGCCCAGGGCCGAGGCGCGCAGCAGGCAGCCCGCCGTGGCGGAGGTGAAGCGATAGGCGCCGTCGGCCGCGGTCACGGCGCCGGAAACCAGGGCCGAGTCGGGCAAGGAAAGGAGCGCCACGTTGGCGAACGGGACCGGCTGGCGCGCGGTGTCGACCACGGTCCCGGCGATTTGCCCATAGGCGGGCAAGCCCAGCAGAGCGGGCAAGAGGATAGCAAGTTTTTTCATGAGGTTGGTGGAATAGTTCAGACAGGGGCATTGCCCTGCCCGGAAGTTGGACATAGAGGGGCCGTAGCCTGCGCGTGCGGCCCTGATGCCGCTACGCCGGCTCCGAAGTGGGGGGGGCGCCGTTCGCGTCCCAGAGGGCCTGCAAATCGGCGGGCGAAAGTCCGAGCTGGCGCATGCGCCGAAAGAGCTCGGGGAGGTCGCGCTCCATGAACTCGCGCCGGCGCGTCTCGAGGATGAGACGGCGCGCGTCGGGCGAGACGAACGAACCGAGGCCGCGCCGGTTGTAAAGCACGCCGCGCTGCACGAGCAGGTCGAAGGCTTTCGCCGTAGTGTTCACGTTCACTTCGAGCAAGGCGGAGTATTCCCGAACCGCGGGGACGCGGCCATCGGCCGGGTAGGCGCCCGCGAGAATCTCGTCCGAGAGGCGCTCGGCTATCTGGATGTAAATCGGAAGTCCGTCCTTGAAATTCATTACCGTAGGATTTTGCGTGAGATGACAGGAATGCGTTTGTAGAGCTGGTAGCTCAGGATGTAGAAGGCTATGGCGATGAGCCACTGCAACACGATGTAAGTCTTGACGAACAGTAACTTTCCGCTGACGGTTACCTGGACGCCCTGCCCGGAAGAGTGCGACACCGTGACGCCCAGGAGGATGCAGACGGCCAACAGGATGAGCGTGGCGTAGATGGGGGCCCGGCGACGGAACACCGCAGCGCCGAGCAGGTAGTACGAGTGGAGCAGCACGAGCATGCCGGTCAGGAGGAAGAAGCCCCAGGTGCCGCCGCCCGCGCAGTTCAACTGGTAAGCGGAGGGGTGTGAGGCGTTGACGAGCAAGAGGCCCATTTCCTTGAAACCCTCGCCCAGCGTAGAGAAGAAGAGGGGCGTGGCCGAGCAGAAGCTATGGCCGAAGACGGGAAATACGAGCATGCGCGTCAGGTCCGCCAGGACGAACGTCGCGACCAGTGCCAGGGGAAAGAGGACGAGCGTCTGCAACAGCCGCGACCAGTAGCGTTCGGCGTTGGTCGCGGGGAGCGTGAGGACAGCCGTACGTTTCTGCTTCGTGGACAAGTCCGAGAAAGTGGAACCCGCCATGCCGAAGAAACCGACAAAGAGGAGGCCGGTGGCCATGGCTACGCAACGGATGGCGAGCCCTTGTTCCATCACCGTGAACGGCAGTCCGGTGTCGCCGACGCCGTAGCGGCTGGGCGTGTAGTAAGTGAAAGAAATGAAGAGGAGGTTGAGAATGTAGAACGTCAGTAGCGTGGTGAGATTGCGCTTATAGTCGCCAAGCAGGTCGCGGCGCAACAGAAGCGCCAGCCGACGGAAACTGAAATTTTTCATAATGCGATGGGGATGGAAGGTTTATGTCAATGGACAGGAAGCGCGTCAGCGCAGCGCGGCGAGTACGTCCGCGTTGGCCAGGACGGCGTTGAAGAAAAGCTCCAGGTCGAGCTGTGAATCCTCGCCGCCGAGGTTGCGGCGTACGAGGGCATTGCCCTGGATGGTGGGCTGCACGTAGAGGGCATCGTCCGTAGGCTGGCCCACGGGGCGCACCTCGAAGCAGAGCCGCTCGCAGACCGTGGCCGTCGACGCACTGAGCAGCGGGCGCGTGCCGTTAATGATGGCGACGTGGTCGAGCAGCATGTCGATGTCGCGGGCCTGATGCGTAGAGATGATGAGTATGCGGCTGCCGTCCATGTGCCGGGACACGACGCGGCGGAACTCGCTCTTTGAAGGGATGTCCAGGCCGTTGGTCGGCTCGTCCATGAGCAGGTACTTCGTGCCCGTAGCCAGGGCGAAGCTCATGAAGGCCTTCTTCTTCTGGCCCATGGACAGCTCGCCGAGGTTCAGGCGGGCGGGCAGCTCGAAGTCCGCCAGGCACTCGTCGAGCACGTCCTGCGAGAAGTGGGGGTAGAACGGGCGGTTCAGCTCCACGTAGCGCGTCATGCTCACGGCGGGCAGTTCAAACTCCTCGGGGACAAAGAAAAGTTCGCTCAGGAACTCGGGGCGGCGGGCCGTAACGTCCTGGCCGTCGACCCGCACGCAGCCGCGCTGCGGACGAAGCAGGCCGCACAGCAGGTAGAGCAACGTCGACTTGCCCGTACCGTTCTTGCCCAGCAGGCCGTAGATGCTGTTCTCCTCGAAAGTCAGGCTGAAGTCCTCGAGTACCGGAGCCTTGCGGCGGCCATAGCTGTAAGTGATGTCGTTTACTTCTATCATAACTCGGATAATTTTATAGTGTCATAGTGTAGTAGGACACTGCAAAAGTAATACTTCCCGTATTTACTACCAAGCGATTCATCGTTTTTTTCTCAAAAAAAGTGGACGGCCCCGCTGTGCCCGCCGCCCCACACCTTATTATATATAAGAGCCACCCTACCCCGCCCATCGCGGCGCCTGGCCTCCGCGCCACGGGGCTAAGGCCCGTAAAAACTGGGCCTATTCCCGTAAAAACTGGGCTAAGGCCCGTGGTTCGCGAAACTATCGGCGGCGGCGCCGCGCAACACCTGCCCGACTGCCGGACCGGCCGCGGAAAAATTTCGCTAAAATTTCTGCCGAAAAATTTGGTGGGAAAAGAAAGAGTGCCTATCTTTGCATCAGTTTCAAATATGTAATGATTTCAAATTAATAACGATGACGCCACACGACCCGATGACCACGCTCGCCGAACACGGCATCAAGCCCTCCGTACAGCGGTTGGCCGTGATGGGCTACCTGCTGGCGCACCGGACGCACCCCACGGTCGACGAGATCTACAACGCGCTGACGGCGGAAATACCCACGCTCTCGAAGACCACGGTCTACAACACGCTGCGCCTGCTCGTGGAGCACGGGGCCGCCTCGCAGCTCACCATCGACGAGCGCAACGTCTGCTTCGACGCCGAGACGGCGCCCCACGCTCACTTCCTCTGCACGCACTGCGGCCACGTCTACGACGTTCCGCTACGCGCCGCCGACCTCAGCACAGAGGCCGAGATTCCGGAAGGTTTCTCCACCGCCTCGGCCGCGCTTTACTATCGCGGCACGTGTAAGGCCTGCAACCACTGAGACAAGAAAGCTATCTGACATACATAACACATTAAATTCTCTACTAAAATGAAAAAGAAATTCATCTGTACCGTTTGCGGCTACGTCTATGAAGGCGAACACGCTCCCGAGAAGTGCCCGATGTGCGGCGTTCCCGCTTCCAAGTTCAAGGTTCTCGATGAGAACAGCGCCCTTTCCTTTGTCGCCGAGCACGAGCTTGGTGTCGCCAAGGGCTGTGACGAGGAAATGCTCAAGGATCTCAATAACCACTTCATGGGTGAGTGCACGGAAGTGGGAATGTACTTGGCGATGAGCCGCCAGGCCGACCGCGAAGGATATCCTGAGATCGCAGAAGCGTTCAAGCGCTACGCGTGGGAGGAAGCAGAGCACGCGTCCAAGTTCGCAGAGCTCCTGGGCGACGTCGTATGGGATACGAAAACCAACCTTGAGAAGCGCATGAACGCCGAGGCAGGCGCTTGCGAGGACAAGACGCGCATTGCCAAGCGCGCCAAGGAGCTGAACCTCGACGCTATTCACGACACGGTTCACGAAATGGCCCGCGACGAAGCCCGCCACGGCCGCGGATTCGAAGGCCTCTACAACCGCTACTTCGGTAACAAGAAGTAAACAGCCGGACAGGGGACGGCCCCTGCCCCACTACCTTTGCGCGCCCGTACTCACTGTGAGCTGCGGGCGCGCCTGTTTTTAACCCTGACAAGACTGCACGATGCTGAAAGAGAAACTGAAGGAATGGCGCCGCCACTGGCGCCTGCGCGAAGGAAGCCTGCAGGGCGGGCTCCACATCCTGCGCCACATCGGACCGGGCCTGCTGGTGACGGTCGGTTTCATAGATCCGGGCAACTGGGCCTCGAACTTCGCCGCCGGGTCGGAGTTCGGCTACGCCCTGCTCTGGGTGGTGACGCTCTCGACGGTAATGCTCATCGTGCTGCAACACAACGTGGCGCACCTGGGCATTGTCACGGGGCTCTGCCTGGCCGAGGCGGCGACGCGCTACCTGCCGCGGCGCGTGAGCCGCCCGGTCCTGCTCAGCGCAATGGCGGCCTCGGTGTCCACGTCGCTGGCCGAGATTCTCGGGGCCGCCATCGCGCTCGAAATGCTCTTCGGCGTGCCGCTGCTGCTCGGCGCCGCGGCGACGACGGCCGTATGCGCCGCCCTGCTGCTCAGCAATTCGTACAGCCGTATCGAGCGCGGCATCATCGCGTTCGTATCGCTCATCGGCTTCTCCTTCCTCTACGAGCTCGCCCTCGCCGACACGGACTGGGCGCGCGCCGCGGCGGCGGCCGTCACACCGTCGCTGCCCGAAGGGAGCATGCTCGTCGTCATGAGCGTCCTGGGCGCCGTCGTCATGCCCCACAATCTGTTTTTGCACTCCGAGGTGGTGCAGAGCCGGCAAATCAACGCGCAGGGCGACGACCAGATCCGCCACGCGCTGAAGTACGAGTTCTTCGACACGCTCCTGGCCATGACGATAGGGTGGGCCATCAACTCGGCCATGATCCTGTTGGCGGCCGACGCCTTCTTTGCCCACGGGCACGCCGTAGCGTCGCTGCCCGAGGCGGGCCAGTTGCTCGCGCCCGTCCTGGGCGGCGCGGCGGCTACGGTCTTTGCCGTTGCCCTGCTGCTGGCAGGTGTGGCCAGCACGGTGACCAGCGGCATGGCGGCGGGCACTATCCTGGCCGGCATGTACGACGAGGGCTACGACACGAAGGATATTCACTCGCGCGTCGGGACGCTCATCTCTTTCGTCGGGGCCTTTCTCATCATCTGCTTCATCGGCGACGCCTTCCGCGGGCTTATCGTCTCGCAGGCCGTGCTCAGTCTCCAGCTCCCCTTCACCATGTTCCTGCAGGTGAGCCTCACTTCCTCGCGCCGCGTCATGGGGGACTATGCCAACCGGCCGTATATGAAGGTGTTGCTCTACGGGCTGGCGACGGCCGTGGCGGCGCTCAACGTCTACCTGCTCTGGCAACTGCTGACGTCAAACTGACGGGGAAAATGCGCCGACGGGCCGCGCCGCTTCCAAAATACTGTCTTTATGACCGAAAAATATGGGAACTATGTGCGGGATTCGGGAAAAAACGTCTACCTTTGTCACACGGTGCGAGAAAACCTTCCCCGCACAGTTTAACCTAATTCCAGAGAAAAGACCATGACGAAAGGAAAAGTGGATGCCCTGTTGGGCATCGTATTCGGCGACGAAGGAAAAGGAAAAGTCGTAGACTTCTTCACGCCGCGCTACGACGTAGTGGCACGATTCGCAGGCGGGCCCAACGCCGGCCATACCATCATCTTCGACGGAAAGAAGTTCGTGCTTCGCTCCATACCGTCCGGCATCTTCGACGCTAATAAAATCAACATCATCGGTAACGGTTGCGTCATCGCGCCAGACCTCTTCATGGACGAGGCCCACGAGCTGGAGGCAGCAGGCTACGCCCTGACGGAACGCCTGCACATCAGCCGCCGCGCCCACCTCATCCTGCCGACCCACCGCCTGCTGGACCGCGCCTACGAAGCGGCCAAGGGCAAAAACAAAGTGGGCACCACGGGCAAGGGCATAGGCCCCACCTACAGCGACAAGGCCGCCCGCACCGGCCTCCGCGTGGGCGACATCGAGCATAACTTCGAGGAGAAATACCGCGCCCTGAAGGCCCGCCACGAACAGATTCTGCGCGACCTGAACTTCACGGACTACGACCTGGCCCAGGAAGAGCAGCACTGGCTGGAGGGCGTGGCGTACATGCGCAAGTTCCACCTGACCGACACCGAAATAGAAATCAACCGCTTCCTGGCCGAAGGGAAGAACGTCCTGGCCGAGGGCGCACAGGGCTCGTTGCTCGACATCGACCACGGCACCTACCCGTTCGTCTCCTCATCCAGCACGACAAGCGGCGGCGTCTGCACGGGCCTGGGCGTAGCGCCAAGCGCCATCGGCCGCGTCTGGGGCATCTTCAAGGCTTACAGCACGCGCGTGGGCTCGGGCCCCTTCCCCGTGGAACTGTTTGACGAGACCGGCGACACCATCCGCCGCATCGGCAACGAGTTCGGCGCCGTCACGGGCCGCAACCGCCGCTGCGGATGGATAGACCTCGTCGCCCTGAAATACGCCATCCTCATCAACGGCGTAACGGACCTCGTCATGATGAAGAGCGACGTGCTCGACGGCTTCGACACCATCAAAGCCTGCACGGCCTACACGAAGGACGGACAGGTGACGACGGACATGCCCTACGACACCGAGGGCTGGCAACCGGTCTACGACGAGCTGCCGGGCTGGAAGTCGCCCCTCACCGAGCTGCGCAGCGAAGCGGAATTCCCGCCCGCCTTCAAGGCCTATGTGGACTATCTCGAGGCCCAATTGCAGGTGCCCATCCGCATCATCTCCGTAGGCCCGGACCGCGAGGCCACCATCGTGCGCTAAGCCCCGCGGCCACAGCGCCGGCGGCCCCGGAAGGCCGGACCGTCCCGCGAACCACTCGCCTTAGCCCCGTCGCGACGGGGCTAAGGCGAGTTTTTTCTGGCCCTATTCCCGTTTGCGCGCCGACAGTCGGCGCACCGACGAAAAAGCCCCCGCCGGGCAGCGTCCGGCGGGGGCTCAATAGTGGGTCGGGACAACTCAACGCTGTCCGTACATCTGTTCGTAGTAGTGCTGATACTCTTCGCCCGAGACGGCTTCCACCCACGCGCGGTTCTCCAGATTCCAGCGAATGGTCTTGACGATGCCTTCCTCGAAAGTAGTCTCGGGATACCAGCCCAAGTCGGCCTTGATGCGGGAAGGGTCGATGCCGTAACGCTGGTCGTGACCCAGGCGGTCTTTCACAAAGGTAATCAGCCCGTCGTCTATCCAGTCCACGCGGATCTGTCCGTCCGCGTCCTTTTCCTGCCGCTTCAGCAGCGCGCGGTACGCAGGCTCTTCCTCCATCATCTGTCGGATGGTGCGCAGGATGATGCGGACTATCTCGATGTTCTGGCGCTCGTTGTGCCCGCCTACGTTGTAGATGCAACCATCCTTACCGCGGGAAATCACGGCATCGATGGCCTTGCAATGATCCTCGACGTAGAGCCAGTCGCGAACGTTCGTGCCCTGACCGTAAACGGGCAAGCGTTTACCCTGCAAGATGTTGTTGATAATAAGCGGTATCAATTTTTCAGGGAACTGGTAGGGGCCGTAATTGTTAGAGCATCTCGTGATGGAGACCGGCATGTGGTACGTGTCGCGATAGGCGCAGACGAAATGGTCCGCGCTGGCCTTCGAGGCGCTGTAAGGGCTGTGGGGTGAGAGCGGCGTCTCCTCGGTGAAGAAACCCTCGGCGCCCAGGCTGCCATAGACCTCGTCGGTCGAGACCTGGTGGAAGCGGACACCCTTACGCCACGTGGGATAACCCTGCCCGTCGCGGCCGGTCACCCAGGCAGCCCGCGCGGCGTCGAGCAGATTCTGCGTGCCCAGGATGTTCGTCTGGAGAAACAGCTGCGGATGGTCTATGCTGCGGTCCACATGGCTCTCGGCGGCGAAGTTTACGACGACGTCGAAGCGGTATTCGGCAAAGAGGCGGTCCACCAGGGCGCGGTCGCCGATGTCGCCGCGCACGAAGAAGCACCGCTCGTTGTCGATGTCCGGGGCTATGGTGCCCAGGTATCCGGCGTAGGTCAGGAGGTCGAGCACAACGATGCGCACGTCGTCGTGGTGCTGAAGCATGTACTTCACATAGTTCGACCCGATGAAGCCTGCGCCGCCTGTTACTAAATATACTTTCATGTAACCGTTCGACTTACATATTCATGCCGCCGTCTACCTGGATAACTTGTCCGGTTACGTAGCTGGACAAGTCGGAAGCCAGGAAAGTTGCGACATCGGCAATGTCTTCGGGCTTCCCGCCGCGGCGGAGCGGGATGGACTTCATCCATTCCTTGCGCACCTCTTCGCTGAGGGCGGCGGTCATGGCTGTTTCGATGAAGCCCGGGGCGATGGCGTTGGCGCGTATGCCGCGGCTGCCCATCTCCTGGGCCACGCTCTTGGCCAAAGCAATGAGGCCGGCCTTGGAAGCGGCGTAGTTGCTCTGACCCGCGTTGCCGTGAACGCCGACTACGCTGGCCATGTTGATAATCGAACCTTTGCGCTGACGCATCATAATGGGCGTGCAGGCGTGGATAAAGTTGAAGGCCGACTTCAGGTTGACAGCGATAACGGCGTCCCACTGGGCTTCCGTCATGCGTACCATCAGGCCGTCTTTCGTAATGCCGGCATTGTTGACCAGTATGTCGATAGAGCCGAAATCCTCATGGATTTTCTTCACCACCTCGGCCGTTTGTGCGAAGTCGGCGGCGTTGGAGGCGTAGGCCAGGCACTTCACGCCCTTGGCCTCGATCTCGGCGCGCGTGGCCTCGCCGTTTTCGTCGATGACCAGGTCGGTGAATGCGATGTTGGCGCCCTCTTCGGCGAACTTTAAGGCGATGGCCTTCCCGATGCCGCGGGCGGCACCGGTGATCAATGCGGTTTTACCGGATAAAAGTCCCATAATTTACTATGATTTTTGAATTAATGGTTGGAATACGGATTCTGGCAAGCTCCCCTGCGCGCGGCGGCGTCAGGTGAGTTGCGGATTCATGCC
Organism: uncultured Prevotella sp.; assembly: GCA_900556465.1. Lineage (GTDB taxonomy): Bacteria > Bacteroidota > Bacteroidia > Bacteroidales > Bacteroidaceae > Alloprevotella. Next base: position 14,973 of record USPK01000001.1, read on the forward strand.
CAAGGCGCGGCGGACGATGCCCATTACGATGGGGCGCGTGTCGGCCTCGGTCAGGCCCTCGCCCAAGCGGTCGTAGATGTAGGGCACCTCGAGCCCTTTGATGCAGTAGTGGATGATGTCGGCCATGAGGTTCACGTTGTCGATGCGGAACTTGGCCCGGCTGATGCCCTCCTCGAGCACGCGGCACAGGATGGCTCGCTCCTCCTCGTCGAACTTGCGGCGCACTTTCTCCACCATCCAGATGTTGCGGAAGAACTCTGCCCGCAGCGTCCCGTTGCGGGCCACCGTCTCGCGGATCATGTTCAGGTGCATGTAGATTAAGGTCAGCACCTTCTGCTCCGGTTCGGCGTCCATGTTCGACACTTCGTCGAGCTTGTCCGACAGGCGTTCCAGCTCACTCTCTATAACGGCCTGGTAAACCTCATCCTTGTTGCGGAAATAAGTGTAGAGCGTGCGGCGGCCCTTGCCTGAGTTGATGGCAATGTCGTTCATCGTAGTGGCTTCGAGCCCTTTGCGGGCAAACAGTTCGCGAGCCACTTCAACTAATTTCTGACGCGTCTTACTGATTGACATAAGTTTCAAAATAGGTAAACCTTTTCCTGCCACGCAGCCCAGTGTCCGCGCAAACGGTCCGACTGGAGCACTGCCACCCTCACTGTGCAGGCAGACAAAGGTAAGGCTTTTCACGAAAAGGGCCAAGTTTTTGCTTCGGAAAGTAATTTTCCGCCGCCCGCGCCAGCCTGTCCGCGCGCTGCCGTGCCCGCGCCGGCCGGCCCGCCCCATACGCCGGCCAGACGCGCCGACGGGCGCCGCCGCTACGGGCCCTAGCCCAGTTTTTACGGGGCTAGGGCCAGAAAAAACTGGGCTAGGCCCCGTTCGTGCCGCGCAAGGCCGTGTGCAGGCGGCAACAGACGGTGCCGCACGGGCCTAAAGCAACGGGGCTTTTTCGCCCTAACAGAACATTCTTTAACACAGACCGTGTTTATTAAAATTTAATCCGTATCTTTGTTGCACGAAAATAAGACGCCGCTCCGCCGCGGCTCCCAACGCCGGCATTACCGGCCATACGAGCATGAATATTACGCTGAAAAAATTAGACGGGCTGCTGTTCCACAACGAGCGGATCAGCCTCTCCGACCTGCCCATCGCGGAGGTAGAACGCTGCTACCACTTCCTCGAGAACTTCGCCTCGGACAAAGTGATCTACGGCATCAACACCGGATTCGGGCCCATGGCGCAATGGCGCGTAGACGACCGCCACCGCATCGACTTGCAGTACAACCTGATTCGGAGCCACGCGACGGGGGCCGGCACGCCCCTGCCCGACGTCTACGTGCGCGCGGCAATGGCGGCCCGCCTCGGTTCGCTGGCCCAGGCGCGCTCGGGCGTTCACCCGGACACGCTGCTCCTGCTCGCCGACATGATCAACCGCTCCATCTGCCCCTTCGTGCCGGAACACGGCAGCGTGGGCGCCAGCGGCGACCTGGTGCAACTGGCCCACATCGCCTTGAGCCTCATCGGCGAGGGCTACGTACACTACGGCGGGGCGTGGCGACCGGCCGCCGAGGTGTTGCAGGAATGCGGTATGCGCCCGCTCACCATCCAACTGCGCGAAGGCCTCGCCCTGACGAACGGTACGTCCGTCATGACGGGCATCGGCGCCGTCAACCAGATTTATGCCGAGCGCCTTATGCGCCACATCCAGCTGGCCACGGTCTGGATGAACGAAATCGCCGAGTCGTACGACGACTTCATGGCCGAGCCGCTCAACGCCTGCCGCCACCACGCCGGGCAACAGGTCGTGGCGGACAACATGCGGCGCTTGGCCGAAGGCAGCCAGTGCCTGCGCCGACGGGAATACGAACTCTACAACGGAGCGCACGCCGGCGAGACCACCTTCGAGCACAAGGTGCAAGGCTACTACTCCCTGCGCTGCGGGCCGCAGATACTGGGCCCCGTGGAGGACACCCTGGCCACGGCGCACCGCATCCTGGAGGAAGAGTTCAACTCGGCCTGCGACAACCCCATAGTGGACCCCGACACGGAAAACGTCTACCACGGCGGGAACTTCCACGGCGACTACGTCTCCCTGGAGGAGGACAAAGTGAAAATAGTCGTCACGCGCATGGCCATGCTGGCCGAGCGCCAGCTCAATTACCTGCTGCACGACAGGATTAACGGCCTGCTTCCGCCCTTTCTCAACCTCGGCACGCCGGGACTGAACTACGGAATGCAGGCTTGCCAATTTACGGCGACCTCTACGACGGCCGAGTGTCAGACACTCGCCATGCCCAACTACGTACACAGCATTCCGAACAACAATGACAACCAGGACATCGTAAGTATGGGGACAAACTCGGCCCTGCTTTGCCGGAACGTCATCAGTAATGCCTACCAGGTGCTGACCATTCACTTCATCGCCCTGGCCCAGGCCACGGACTGCCGCCAACTGGCCGACCGCCTGGCGCCCGCCACCCGCGCGGCCTACGACGCCGTGCGGCGCCTCGTGAACGTCAGGAAAGAGGACCGCCCCTTCTACCACGAAATCGCAGCCGTAGAGCACTACCTGCGGCAAACCGACCCAACGAGCGGCGAATTATGAAATATGCACTCATCACAGGCGGCTCGCGCGGCATCGGGCGGGCCGTCGCCCTCCAGCTGGCCCGAACGGGCTGGCCCGTTATCGTCAACTACGTGAGCCACGAGGCCGCGGCCGACGAGACACTGGCCCTTGTCCGCGAAGCAGGCGGCACGGCTGAGAAGCTACGCTTCGACGTGGCTTCGCCCGAGGCGGTGGAGACGGCGCTGGCCGAATGGCAGAGCCGCCATACGGACGACTTCATTGCCGTTCTCGTGAACAACGCGGGCATACGCCGTGACAACCTGATGGTATTCATGCAGAACGAGGAGTGGCACGCCGTGACGGACACGACGCTGAACGGCTTCTTCTACGTTACGCGCCGGCTGCTCAAGGATATGATTACCCACCGCGAGGGACGCATCGTCAACATGGCGTCGCTATCCGGGCTGAAAGGAATGCCGGGCCAGGTGAACTACTCCGCGGCCAAGGCGGCCCTCATCGGCGCCACGCGGGCCCTGGCCCTCGAGCTGGCGCCGCGCCAGGTGACGGTCAACGCCGTGGCCCCGGGCTTCATCGAAACGGACATGACGCACGACCTCGACCAAAAAGCCCTCCGCCAGCACATCCCGGCCCGCCGCTTCGGCCGACCGGAAGAAGTGGCCGCCCTCGTGGGCTTCCTCGTGTCGCCCGAGGCGGCCTATATCACCGGACAGGTCATCGCCGTCGACGGCGGCATGAGCTGACCGCCCGAACTATTGAAACCGGCGCCCCGACAGCGCCCCTAACCACACCAACAGGAATGAGAAGAGTTGTCATTACGGGCATGGGCATCTGGTCCTGCCTGGGCAAAAGCCTCGACGAGGTCAGCGCGTCGCTCCGCGCGGGCCGCTCGGGCATAGGCTTAGAGCCGCAACGGCTGGACTACGGCTACCAGTCCGCCCTGACGGGCATCGTCGAACGCCCCCGCCTCAAGGGCATCCTGGACCGCCGCCAGCGCGTAGGCCTGGCGGAGGAGGGCGAATTTGCTTACATGGCCGCCCGCGAAGCCTTCGAGACGGCCGGACTGACCGACGACTACCTGAAAGCCCACGAGGTGGGCATCCTTTTCGGCAACGACTCCTCGGCCCGCCCCGTCATCGAGGCGGCCCGCATCATGGAGGAGAAGCACGACACCGCCTTGCTCGGCTCGGGCTACATATTCCAGTCGATGAACTCTACGGTGACGATGAACCTGAGCACCATCTTCCATCTACGGGGAGTGAACCTGACCGTCAGCGCCGCCTGCGCCAGCGGCTCGCATGCCGTGGGCTTGGGCCGCCTCCTCATCCAGCAGGGACTGCAAGACGTGGTGCTCTGCGGCGGAGCGCAGGAGGTGAATTTCTACTCTATGGCCACGTTCGACGCCCTGGGCGCCTTCTCGCGCCGCATGGACGAGCCGCAACGGGCCTCGCGCCCCTTCGACCGCGACCGGGACGGCCTCGTCCCCAGCGGCGGCGCGGCGGCCGTGGTTCTGGAGGACTACGAGCACGCCGTAGCCCGCGGCGCCACCATCTGGGCCGAGGTGACCGGCTACGGCTTCTCCTCGAACGGCGCCGGCATCTCGCAGCCCAGCGACGAGGGCTCCGTCGTTGCCATGGAGCGCGCCTTGCGCGACGCCGGCTTGCAGCCCGACGACATCGACTACGTGAACGCACACGCCACGTCGACGCCCCAAGGCGACCGCTTTGAGGCCATCGCCCTCGACGCCCTCTTCCGCGACGCCCACGCCTGGATCAGCTCAACCAAGTCCATGACGGGACACGAGTGCTGGATGGCAGGAGCGAGCGAAGTGGTCTACGCTACGCTCATGCTCCGCGATCATTTCATCGCACCGAACGTGAACCTAGAGCATCCCGACGAAAGCGCGGCGCGACTGCGCCTGACGCCCGTCACTATCGAAACGGAAATCCGCACTGTGCTGTCCAACTCCTTCGGCTTTGGGGGAACGAACAGCGCCTTGATTCTACAAAAGATATGAACCTCTCGCCTGCACTCGAAGCGGCCTACACCCGCGAATCCCGCTCGGCCACCAGCGCGCAACGCCTGGCGGAGCTCATCGCTTTCGGCCCCGTGGTGTTCCAAGTATCGCGCATCATGCTGAAATGGGGCATCCTCGAGCAACTCCGCAACACGCCCGGCGGCCTCACGTGCCAGGAGGTGGCGCAACAGGCCGGCTGTTCGGAATATGCCGCCAAGGTGCTGCTGGAAGCCTCGCTGACCGTCGGGACCGTATTGCTCGACCCGGCGTCCGACCGTTTCCAGCTCTCCAAAACGGGCTGGTTCCTGCTGACCGACCCCCTGACGCGCGTCAACCTGGACTTCAACCACGACGTCAACTACGAAGGACTGTTCCGCCTCGAGGCCTCGCTCCGCGAAGGGCGACCCGTGGGGCTGGAACACTTCGGGCCGTGGCACACGGTGTACGAGGGGCTGTCGCAACTGCCGCCCGAGGCCCGGCAAAGCTGGTTCGCCTTCGACCACTTCTACTCGGACCAATCGTTCCGCGAGGCGTTCGACGTGGTCTTCTCCCGGCCAGTGCGCCGACTACTCGACGTGGGCGGCAACACGGGCCGCTGGGCACGCTGCTGCGTGGCCCATCATCCGGAAGTGGAAGTCACCGTCATGGACCTGCCCCAGCAGCTCCGCCTCATGGCCGAACAGACCGAGGGCCGGCCCGGCGCCGCACGCATCCACGCCCTACCCGCCGACCTCCTCGACGAGTCCACCGAGTTCCCGGCCGCGGGGCGCTTCGACGCCATCTGGATGAGCCAGTTCCTTGACTGCTTCAGCCCGCAACAGATTGTCAGCATCCTGCGCCGTGCCGCAAAGGCGCTGGGCCCCGACTCCTATTTATATATACTGGAAACGTTCTGGGACCGCCAGAAGTACGAGACCGCCGCCTTCTGCCTCACGCAAATCAGCCTCTACTTCTCGGCCATGGCCAACGGGAACAGCAAAATGTACCACTCCGACGACATGGCGCAATACGTGCGCCAGGCCGGCCTCGAGGTCGTCGACATCCACGACCACCTGGGCCACGGCCACAGCCTGATGGTATGCCAACGCAAATTATAACAGCCAGAATATGAACAGACAAGAAATCGAAGAAAAAGTACGCGAGTTCCTCGTCGAAGACTTGGAGGTGGACGAAAGCGCCATCGCGCCGGACGCCCACCTCAAGGACGACCTCGGCATCGACAGTCTCGACTTTGTAGACATAGTCGTCATCGTAGAAAAGAAGTTCGGCTTCAAGATCAAGCCGGAGGAAATGGCCGGCATCACTACGCTCAGCCAGTTCTGCGACTACATTGAGCGCAAGGTCAACGCGGCCTGAAGCGCGGACCGGAGTTGTCGGAAAAAGCACGATGGAAGCAAGAGAATGGACCGGTAGGACCGACGGAACGGACTGGATGCTGCGCTCGCTCGTCTGGTTCTTCAGATGGATGCCCCCACGCCTGCTCTACGCGGTGATGGGGCTCGTCGTTCCGTTCTATATGCTCCTGCGCCGCTCCACCTATCGCGCCATCTACCACTACTACCGCCAGGCCCACGGGTGCGGTCCGTGGCGCGCGTTCTGTAATGTCTATCGCAACCACTACGCTTTCGGTCAGGTCATCCTCGACCGCTTTGCCGTCTACGCCGGGCGCCGTTTCGACATCCACATTGACGGCAACGAGCACTACCGTCGCGTGGCCGACAGCGACCGGGGCGCCATCTTCCTCAGCTCGCACACGGGCAACTTCGAGTTGTGCGGTTACCTGCTCAACTCGGTCGGGAAACGCCTCCACGCTCTGGTCTACGCCGGCGAGGCAGCTGCGGTCATGGAGAACAGGCGCCGCGTCTGGGCGGCCCACAACGTGACGATGGTCCCCGTACGCGACGACCTCTCCCACCTCTTTGCCGTCAACGCGGCCCTCGAGGCGGGCGACGTGGTCTGCATGGCGGGCGACCGCCTGCTGGGCTCGTCCAAAAGCGTGGAGTGCCAGTTTCTCGGCCGGCCGGCCCGCTTCCCGCTGGGCCCGTTTGCCCTCGCCGTGCAACGCGACGTGCCCCTACTGGCCCTCTTTGTCATGAAGGAGAGCGCCCGCGCCTACCACGTCTACGTATATCCCGTGGAACTCCCGGAAGCCGAGGCCGCCCTGCCCCGCCGCGAACGCATGGCCGCCCTGGCCCGCGCCTTTGCCGCGCTAATGGAGCGCATCGTCAAGCAATATCCTCATCAATGGTTCAACTATTATGAATTCTGGAACACCGGCTCCCAACGACCTTGAACGGATTCCCGTGCTCGCGCTGTTACCCCAGCGGTCGCCTTTCGTTATGATCGACGCCCTGACCGCTTTCGACGAGCACGAGACGAGTACGCGCCTGACGGTCCGGCCAGACAACTTCTTCTTTGAGTACGGCCGCCTCACGGCATACGGACTGATAGAAAACATTGCGCAAACCTGCGCCGCCCGTCTCGGTTATGCCAACTACATTCTCCACCGCAAGCCGCGCATCGGCGTTATCGGAGCCATCCAGCACTTTGACGTGCTGCGCACGCCCAACGACGGCGAGACCATCCGCACTACCGTCCGCGTGGAGGAAGAAGTCCTCGGCATCACGCTCATGGACGCCCGCGTCTACGTCGGTAGCGAGCTCATCGCCGCCACTCAGATGAAAATTGCCATCCGGGACGAAGAAGCCCCCACCACTGAAAAACCATGACCGCTCCTACTGACCACAACGCCGCCCCTACGGCGGACAATTACGGGGCTAAGGCCCGTGGCGACGGGGCTAAGCCCAGAAAAAACGGGGATAGGGCCCGTGCGCGCCGCAATAGTCCGGAGGCCGGCTTGCTCTCTGTCTCCCTTCCCTTCGACATTCGCTTCAGCGAGGTGGACTCCATGCAGTTCGTCTGGCACGGTTCCTATGCGCTCTACTTCGAGGACGCGCGCGAGGCCTTCGGGCGCCGCTACGGCCTGGACTATCTGACCATTTTCCACAACGGTTTCTACACCCCGCTCGTAGACCTCCAGTTCCACTACAGGCAGCCGCTGGTCTACGGCATGAAGCCGCGCATCGACATCTACTACGTACCGACCGAGGCGGCCAAGATTGTCTTCGACTACGAGATACGCGACACGGCCGACAACCGGCTGCTGGCCACCGGGCGCAGTGTCCAGGTATTTCTCGATAAGGACTACCGCCTCGTCTGGACGAATCCTGATTTCTACGACCAATGGAAGAAGAAATGGCTCACGCGCTGATTGTCAAGTCGGGCGACTGCATCGTCTCGCCCCTGGGCGTCGGGACGGCGGAAAACTTCGCCGCCGTGCGGGCCGGCCGTTCGGCGCTGCGCCCCTACACGGAGCGCTGGCCCGGCGTGGAGCCCTTCGTCGCCTCACTTTTCGACGCGACGCTCTCCGACCTCCCCGCCGCAGCCGAAGCGGGGGCCACGGCCGGCCTTACGCGCTTCGAGCAGCTGGCCCTGCTGGCCGCCACGCGGGCCATAGCCGACAGCGGCATCGACCCCTCGGGCGCCGACGTCCTCTTCATCCTCTCGTCAACGAAAGGCAACGTGGAAATCCTCGACGGCGCCGAGGCCACCCCCGCCCTGTTGGAGCGCAGCCTGCTCCCGACGTCGGCGCTCCGCCTCGCCGCCCACTTCGGCAATCCCAATACGCCCGTCGTCGTCAGCAACGCCTGCATCTCGGGCCTCGCGGCCCTCATCACAGCGGCCCGCCTGCTGCGCCTGGGCCGTTACCGCCACGCCGTCGTCGTCGGGGCCGACAGCCAGTCGCGCTTCATCGTCTCCGGCTTCCAATCCTTCAAGGCGCTCTCGTCCCAGCCCTGCCGTCCCTTCGATGCCTTGCGCGACGGCCTCAATGCCGGCGAGGCGGCCGCCGCCGTAGTCCTGAGCCGCAAGGACGCCGCCCGCGTGGCCCCGGGGGAATGGGTCGTGGACCACGGCGCTATCCGCAACGACGCGAACCATATTTCCGGCCCTTCGCGCACCGGCGAAGGTAGCCTGCGGGCCCTGCGCGCCGTCCTCACCGACCGGCCCGCCTCGTCACTGGCCTTTGTCAACGCCCACGGCACCGCGACGCCCTACAACGACGAAATGGAAGCCATCGCCATCGACCGTGCCGGCCTCTCCGCCCTGCCGGTCAATTCCCTCAAGGGCTATTACGGCCACACGATGGGGGCAGCCGGCATCCTCGAGGTCTTGCTCTCGATGCAGGCCGTGACGCACGGCGTTGTGCTCCCTACGCGCGGCTTCTCCCGTCTCGGCGTCAGCCGGCCCGTCCACCTGTCGGCCGCCGAAGGGGCCACGGACCGCCACGCCTTTCTCAAGCTCATGTCGGGCTTCGGCGGCTGCAACGCGGCCCTACGCCTCACGCAGGAGCCCCTTCCGCCCGAACCCGCGGCAGCGGCCCCGGTCGCCACGTGCCGCCGCACGGTGCGCATCAACAGCGACGGCACCGTGCAGGTCGGGGAAGTCACGCAGCGCTACGCCGAACAGGGCAGCGCGCTCCTCACGGCCATCTACCGCCGCGAGGTCAACGACTACCCCAAGTTTTTCAAGATGGACCCGCTCTGCCGCCTCGGTTTCGTGGCCTCGGAACTGTTGCTGCGCGACGAGCCCGACCGCTTCCGGCCGCGGGAAGACCGCGCCGTCGTCCTCTTCAGCCGCTGCGGCTCGCTTTGCAACGACCTGCGCTACCTGCGCACCGTGCAGTGGCCCGACGCCTACTTCCCCAGCCCCGCCGTCTTTGTCTACACGCTCGCCAACATTGTGACGGGCGAAATCGCCATACGCAACCACTTCTACGGCGAGACCTCCTGCTTCCTGCTCCCGTCCGACGAGCCCGCGACCGAGGCCGCCCTGCTCGACGCCGCCTGGACCGACCCGACAACCCGCAGCCTCGTCTGCGGCTGGATAGACTGTCCGGAGGTCGACCGTTTCACCGCGCGCCTGCAACTACTGCAACGCAACGACGCGCCCTAATCCAAACCCTACACATCATGGAAGAACTCATTCAGCAACTCAAGGAACAAATCATCGAAGTACTCAACCTCGAAGACCTCAAGCCCGAGGACATCGACACCGACGCGCCGCTTTTCGGCGAAGGGTTGGGGCTCGACAGCATCGACGCCCTCGAGCTCATTGTCATGTTGGAGAAGAACTACGGCATACGCTTGGCCAACGCCGCCCAAGGCAAGGAGGTGTTCCGCTCCGTGGCCACCATGGCCGACTACGTCGCCAAGCACCGGACCCTTTAACCCTTCCCGCACCGCCCGTCCATGTATCCCCCTGTCTACATCACCGGCGCCGGCATCGTGTCGGCCCTCGGCATCGGCCTCTCCGAAACGGCACAGGCCTTGGCCGAAGGGCGCAGCGGCCTGGCCCCCGTCCGTCATCTCCAGACGGCGCACCGCGAGTTTCCCGTCGGCGAAGTGCCGCTCACTGACGCCGAAATGGCGGCGCGCCTGGGCGTGGCGCCGGAAACGCCCACCACGCGCTGCCTGCTACTGGGCCAGACGGCGCTCGGCGAGGCGCTGCGCACCGCGCAACTTCCCGCAACCGCCCTGCCCGGCGCCGCGTTTCTTTCGGGTAGCACCGTCGGCGGCATGGACCGGAGCGAACAGTTTTACCAAGACTTCCTGCACAACGACCTACGCAACGACTACATCGCCCTGCACGACGTAGGCACGACGACTGTCCGCGTGGCCGACCACTACGGGCGTTTCGGCTTCACGGCCTCGCTCTCTACGGCCTGCTCGTCGGCGGCCAACGCCCTGCTCTACGGTCTGCGGCTCATCCGCTCGGGCGAGTGGGACGTGGTCGTAGCCGGAGGGACCGAGAGCCTCACCCGCTTCCACCTGAACGGATTCAACGCGCTCCTCATCCTGGACGCCGCGCCCTGCCGCCCCTTCTGCGCCACCCGCGCCGGGCTCAACCTGGGCGAGGGAGCGGCCTACGTGGTCCTGGAAAGCGCCGCGTCGGTGCGTCGCCGCGGCGCGAGGCCCCTGGCCCTGCTTTCCGGGGGCGGCAATGCCTGCGACGCTTTCCACCAGACCGCCACTTCGCCCGAGGCAGAAGGGCCGCGCCGCGCCATGCAGGCGGCCCTGGCCGACGCGGGACTTCGCCCGGCCGACATCGACTACGTCAACGCCCACGGCACGGGGACCCCGGACAACGACCGCAGCGAGGCGCTGGCCTTGCGCCGGGTCTTCGGCGACGCCCTCCCGCCCTACTCCTCCACCAAGTCGGCCACGGGCCACACCACCAGTGCGTCGGGGGCCGTCGAGGCGGTCCTCTGCCTGCTGGCCCTGCGCCGGGGACTGCTGCCCGCCAACCTAAACTGGCGGGTCCCCATGGACGACATGCCGGCCCCGGTCACGACGCCACGGTCCGGCGTGCGGCTCCGCCACGTCCTCTGCAACTCGTTCGGCTTCGGCGGCAACGATTCCGCCCTCGTACTCTCCCAACTTCCCGACGTATGACCGTACCCCCTCCCCTTTACATCCTTTCCGCCGCACAAATCTCGCTCCAGGCGCCCCTTACGGAAGACTGGACCGAATGGCCGCGCCGTGCGGCCGGCGCCTACGCCCGCGCCTGGGACCCCAGGTTCAAGGTCCTGCTCCGCCCGGCCGAGGCGCGCCGCATGAGTCTCATCCTGAAGCGGGCCGCGGCCGTTTCGGACCGGGCCTTGCACGCGGCCGGCCTAGCCTGTCCCGACGCCGTCGTCACCGGCACGGGCTGGGGCTGCGTAGAAAGCACGGAACAGTTTCTCCAGGCCCTGTGCCTCCAGGGAGAGCGCCTGCTCAGCCCGACGCACTTCATGCAGTCCACACACAATACCATCGGTTCGCTGATGGCTATCCGGACGCGCTGTCACGGTTACAACGTCACCTTCTCGCACCGGGCCACGTCGTTCGACTGCGCACTCCACGACGCCGCCCTCCTGCTGCGCGGCGGACGGGCTACTTCGGCGCTCGTGGGCGGCCATGACGAGGTGACGCCGGACTATTACACCCTGCTGCGGCGTATGGGCTACGTGGGCCACCCCGGTCAATGTCCGTGCAGCGAGACTTCCGTGGCCCTGGTGCTCTCGACTACGACGCGCGGCGGGGCACTCTGCCGCCTGAGCGCCTGGCGCCAGCGCCACCGGCCTACGCCGGACGAATGGGCCACTACGGTCGGGGAAATGCTGGAGCAACAGGACCTGACGCCGGACCGTGTCGGTCTGCTCGTCACCGGGCACAACGGCTTCGCGCCCAATGACCGCCCCTACGACCGGTTGGCCGCGACGCTCTTCCCCCGTACGCCGCAATTCCGCTATAAGTGGCTGTTCGGCGAGAATTACAGCGCGTCGGCCGCCGCCGTTTATGCGGCCGCCCACCTGCTTCACCGCGGCTGCCTGCCCCGGGCCCTAGGCGGCAATGCCTGTGGCGCGGCACCATTGCGCTCGGTGCTTGTCCTCAATCACGCCGAGAGTTCGGACTTCAGCTGTTTCCTGTTGCAGCCGGCTGCGGCCGACAGCCCCGGGCCGTCGCGCTGACGTCCCCGCCGTAGGGGCCTGCGCGACGCGGCCAGTTTCGCGAACCACGGGCCTTAGCCCAGTTTTTACGGGCCCTATTCCAGTTTTTACGGGCCTTAGCCCCGTGGTGACGGGAACCGGCCGCCGCGACCGCCGGACGGACGGACAAACGCCGCCGCGTTTCCCGCCGGCCACGAACGCACGGAACGAAGTTCCGTTCCGGTTTCCCAGCCTTATGGCAAAATTTGTTTACCTTTGCAAAATAAGCCTCCGCGCAACGTTTCCTGTCGTCCGCCCCACGCCGGACCGCCCGACTGCGGCCCGGCGCAGGGCCCGCGCGGACAAAGCCTGATCATGAAACTATTCGACAACCTGTACAGCCTGGAGAGCTTCCAGTACGACCAACTGTCCGAGTGCCCGGCGCGCGCGTCGGCCACGCTCGCGCTCCGCCGCGGGCATGTGCTTTTTGCGGCCCATTTCCCCGGCCACCCCGTGCTGCCGGGTGCCGTTCTGCTCCGTATTGCCGGCGAGCTTTTCAACTTTTCCAGGCGCCAGTACGGCAGTGACTGTTACGAGCTGGCCGGGGTGCGCCGCGCCAAATTCTTACAGGTGGTCGACCCGAACACGACGCCGCGCCTGCGCATCGGTTGGGAGGAAAAGGCGCTGACGGACGGCGCGACGGAAGCGAAGGGCTGGGCCGAGACGGACACGGGCGTACGCTGCGCCACGTTTTCGCTGACCTTCCGCCCCCGTGGCACGGCCCGCCAGGAGCCTTCCGCGCAACCGGCCGCCTCGCCGCAGCCGCAGAAACTGCTGGACGAGGAAAACTGCTGTATCATCATTCCGGCCTACAACTGCTGGACGCCGCTCTACGGTCTGTTGCGCGAGGTGACGGACTACGCCAGCCACGTCCTGGTCGTAGACGACGGGAGCGAAGGCTCCCCCGCCTGGCTGACCTGCCTGCCGGACGAATACGACCGCCCCTTTGAAACGGGCACAAGGGGTACGAACGTAAACGGCGTGACCTTTACCATGATTCGCCACGCTACGAACCGGGGAAAGGGGGCGGCACTGGCAACGGGTCTGGCCTGGGCGCAAGCACAGGGATTCCGTTACGCCATGACCTTCGACGCCGACGGGCAACACCGGGCCAGCGACATTCCCCACATGGCCTGGGCGCTCAGCCGGCACCCCGGGGCCCTCATCGTGGGATGCAGGCACCGGGGGAGCGAGGATATGCCCGCCGGCAACCGCTTTGCCAACTCGTTCTCCAACTTCTGGTTCCGCGTCCAGACGCTCCAGCGCCTGTCCGACACGCAGTCGGGCTTCCGCATCTATCCCCTGGACCGGCTCTGCCCGCTCCGGTGGCTGACGTCGCGCTACGAGGCGGAGCTCGAGCTCTTGGTATGGGCGGCGTGGCAGGGCGTACCGCTCGTCCCGGTGGAAATCTCCGTCTACTACCCGCCCCAGGAACAGCGCATCAGCCACTTCCGCCCGTTGCGCGACTTCGGGCGCATCTCGCTGCTCAACTGCGTGCTGTGTTTTCTGGCCGTAGTCTACGGACTGCCGCGAACCCTCATCCGCCGTCTGCGCCATGGCCGCCGCTGAAACTGCCCTGACGCCCGCGCCGCGCCACCGGGAACGCGGACTGCGCCGCCTGGTCTGCTGGCTCCGCACGCTCTATGTGGGCGCCGTCTTCGCCGTGAGCACGCTGCTCGTCATGCGACCGTTCGCCGCGCTCTACTTCGCCATCGGACGGACCACGGAGAAGAAACGCCTGCGCTACCACCGCTGGCTCTGCGGCGCGGCACGCACCGCGCTGCGCCACTTCCCGGGCGTGACGTTCCGGGCGGCCAACCTCTCGGGCGAGGACTTCGGCCGGCCGGCCGTCATCGTGAGCAATCACCAATCGCACCTCGACCTGCTCTGCCTGTTGTCGCTCACCCCGCGCCTGGTCGTCCTGACAAAGGACTGGGTCTGGAAGAACCCCTTCTACGGGAGCATCATCCGGCACGCCGAATTCTACCCCGTCTCCGACGGGATGGAGCGCAACTTAGTACGCCTGCGCGGCCTGGCCCGCCGGGGCTATTCGGTCGTCGTATTCCCGGAGGGCACGCGCTCGGCGGACTGCCGCATCCTCCGCTTCCACCAGGGCGCATTCCGCCTGGCGGCCGAGCTGGGCCTCGACGTGCTCCCCGTCTTCCTGCACGGACCGGGACAAATCCTGCCCAAGACGGAACTCTGCGTACACAAGGGGGAAATCTATATGGAAATCGGCCACCGGCGCGCCGCGCCGCGTCCCGACGACGAGGGCGGCGTCCGACAGATGCGCCGCGAGATGCACCGCTACTACGTGGCGCACTACGCGGAACTCTGCGACCGGCTGGACCAAAAGAATAAGGAGTAAGAGAGCTATGGATGCGAAAAATTGCGTCATCATCGGCAGCGGCCTGGGCGGCCTGGCCTGCGGCTACTTGCTGGCGCGGTGCGGCTACGGCGTCACCGTGTTGGAACAGGGCCGGCAGGCGGGCGGCTGTCTACAGAGCTTCCGTCGCGGCGACGCCGTTTTCGAGACCGGGATGCACTTCATCGGCAGCGCGGCACCGGGGCAGCTGCTCCACCGACTGCTGACGGGGCTCGGCATCCTGCCGGGCATGAAACTCGAAGCGCTCGACCCGACAGGCTATAACGTCATCTCGCTCGGTGGCCGCCGTTTCCGCATCGCGAACGGTAGGGAAGGATTCATCGAGACCCTCTGCCGCGACTTTCCCGGCAGCCGGGCCGACCTGGAGCGTTACGCCGACCTGGTGCGCCATATCGCCGAAACCACTTCGCTCCGCTCGCTCTTCACGCAAGATACGGACCTGAGCCTCCTCACTACCTACCAGACGCGGAGCATGGACGGCGTGCTGCGCGAGCTGGTGGCCGACCCGCTGCTGCGCCACGTGCTGGCCGGCGACCTACCGCTCTACGCCGCGCGGCGCGGGCGGACGCCGTTTTCCCTGCACGCCTTCATCACGGACTTTTACCAGCAAAGCGCTTTCCGCATCGCAGGCGGCAGCCAGTATATGGCCGAAGCGCTGACCGCCGGCATCGGCCGCATGGGCGGACGGGTGCTGACGCGCAGCCAGGCGGCCCGCATCGACTGCGACAGTCGGGGCGCCACGGGCGTCACGACGACCGACGGGCGGCACTATGCGGCCGACTACGTGATTTCGGACGTTCACCCGGCCGTTACGCTCCGGCTGCTCCGGACGCCGCTCATCCGCCCGGCCTACCGGCAACGCATCAACGCCCTGAGAGGAACGACGTCGTGCTTCGTGGTCTACCTGACGTTCAAGAAAGGAAAAATCCCGTACCAGCCTTACAACTTCTTCGGTTACAGGGACACGACGCCGTGGGACTGCGAGGACTACGACGAAGCAACGTGGCCCAAGGGCTACCTGTACATGCACGGCTGCGCGGAAGCCGGCGCGCGGTTTGCCCGCACGGGGACCGTGGTTTCTTACCTGTCGATGGACGACGTGAGGCCTTGGGAAGGGACCGTCACGGGCAGGCGCGGGGCGGACTACGAAACCTTCAAGGCCGAGAAGGCCCGCAGGCTGCTGGACTGCGTGGCGCGCGACTTCCCCGGCCTCAAGGACGGCATCGAGGCAGTCTATACCTCGAGCCCGCTGACCTATCGCGACTACATCGGGACGCCGGACGGGGCCCTCTACGGCATTGCCCGCGACCTCTCGCTCGGGGCGACGGGGCGCGTTTCCTACCGGACGCGCATTCCCAACCTGTTGCTCACGGGACAGAACATCAACTCGCACGGCGTGCTCGGCACCATCGTCGGCGCCCTCCAGACGTGCTCGTCCCTGCCCGGCACGGCGGGCATCCCGTCCTTCTTCCAATAAACGTTTCAACTTATGCACGACCCACACGTCCTCATCATCGGCGGCGGCACCGGGGGCCTGTTCACCGGCGCCCTGCTGGCCAAGGAAGGCTTCCGGGTGACGGTTCTCGAGAAAAACCGGCGCGCGGGCGGCGGACTGCAGTGCTTCGAACGCTACGGCACGACGTTTGAAACGGGCATGCACACGCTCGGCGGATTCGAGGCCGGCGGCTCGCTGGACCGCATCTGCCGCCACCTGGGCATACGCGACGCGCTCCGCCTGCAGCCCGACGACTGCCTGGCCAGCATCCGCTACCTGCGGGACGGAAGCGAATACCGCCTGCCCAAGGGGCACGCGGCCTTTGCCGACTACCTTTGCAGCCGATTCCCGGCCGAGGCCGACGGCATCCGGGCCTACGTAGAACAGCTCTACCGCCTGGCGGACGAAGTCGACCTTTTCCACCTGCGGGAAAGCGGGGAAGAGCTGCGCCCCCACAGCGCGGCGTTTCTCGAGGCGGCCGACGCGTTCATCGCCCGGTTCGTGACCGACCGGCGGCTACGCGACGTACTCGCTTTCCTCAATCCGCTCTACGGCGGCGTAGCGGGCCACTCGCCGGCCTATATCCACGCCCTTATCAACGTACTCTACATCGACGGGCCGTGCCGCTTCGTCGGCGGCAGCCAGCAGTTGGCCGACGCGCTCACGGACCTGATCCGCCGGAGCGGAGGGACCGTCGCGACGGGGTGCGGCGTAACGGCCATCGACGTAACGGATCGGGAAATCGTGGCCGTACATACCGCCGACGGCGCCACGCACCGCGCAGACCACTATATTTCCGCGATTCACCCCTGTACGCTGCTGCGCCTGCTGCCGCCCGACGCTTTCACGCGGGCCTACCGCCAGCGCCTCGAACAGATTCCCGACACCTACTCCGCCTTTACGGTCTTCGTGACGCTGCGGCCCGGCGCCTTCCCCTACTTGGACCACACGTGCTACTACCAGGACGACTACGGCCTCGTCTGGCGCCACGCCGACGGGGTCGGGGCGCGGTGGCCCCGGGGATTCATGTTCTTCACACCGCCTGAGGCCGGGCAAACTGCCCATGCCCGGAAGCTCATCGTGAACTGCGTGATGCGCTTCGAGGAAGTGGCCCCCTGGGCCGACACGCACACGCCGGGCCAACGCGGACCGGCCTACGAGGCCTGGAAACAGGCCCGCTTGGAACAGGTCCTGGAACGGATGGAAACGCTCTACCCGGGCTTCGGCCGCGGCATAGCCCACGCTTTCGCCGCCTCGCCGCTCACCATCCGCGACTACTACGGCACGCGCGGCGGTGCCCTCTTCGGCTACCGGAAAGACTGCGCGCAGCCCGCCCTCTCCTATCTGCCCGTCCGGACCAAGGTCCACAACCTGCTGCTCACCGGGCAGAACGTCAACCTCCACGGCATCTGCGGCGTGCCCCTGACCGCCATCTCCACGGCCGAGGCCCTCACCGGCCGGAACCATATCCTCCACCAACTCAACAAGGCGTAAGGCCAACCGGCCCTATCCCCTCTTTTCATCATGAACGACATCGAATTTCAAACCGAAGCGGAAATCAAGGACTTCCAGGAAGAACTGCTCCGCCGCGACATGCGCTACCTCGCCGACCACTCGCCCTACTACCGGCGACTGTTCCGCTCCTACGACATCGACGTGGCGCGCATCCGCCACCTGGACGACCTGGAACAAATCCCTTTTACCGAAAAAAAGGACCTACAACTTTACAACGACGAGTTCCGTTGCTGTCCGAAGGAGAAAATTATTGATTACATCACCACCTCGGGAACGCTGGGCGACCCCGTCACCTTCGGGTGCTCGGAAAAGGACTTGCAGCGCCTGGCCTACAACGAGAAGAAATCGTTTGCCTGCGCCGGCCTGCGCCCCGGCAACATCTTGCAACTAATGACGACCATGGACAAACGCTTCATGGCCGGCTTGGCCTACTTCCTGGGCATCCGCGAGCTGGGCGCCAGCATCATCCGCGTGGGCAACGGCATCCCCGAACTGCAATGGGACACCATCCGCCGCCTCCAGCCCGACACGCTCATGTGCGTACCCTCGTTCATCCTGCGCCTCATCCAGTACGCCGAGGAGCACGGCATCGACTACCGCAACAGTAGCGTGCGGCGCATCATCGGTATCGGTGAAGGCCTGCGGGAGCAGGACTTTTCGCTCAACCTGCTGGGCCGTCGCATCAAGGAGAAGTGGGACGTGGACCTCTTCGCCACCTACTCGTCCACGGAAATGGGCGCGACGTTCTCCGAATGCCCCTACGGCTGCGGGGGACACGTCCACCCGGAGCTCATCATAGTGGAAATCATCGGCGACAACGACCTGCCCGTACCCGACGGGGAGGTGGGCGAAGTGGTCGTCACGACGCTCGGCGTGGAAGCCATGCCGCTGCTCCGCTTCCGCACGGGCGACATGGCGGCCAAGGTCACGGCGCCCTGCGCCTGCGGGCGCCACTCCTACCGACTGACGCCCCTCGTCGGCCGAAAGCACAACATGATAAAGCTCAAGGGAACGACGCTCTACCCGCCGGCCCTGAACGACGTGCTCGAGGGCACGCCTTACGTGGACAACTACGTCGTAGAGGTCAGCACAGGCGACGCGGGCACGGACCAGGTCCTCGTGAAAGTGGGGACCCGGCTGCCGCCCACGCCGCAACTGGTGAAAGACCTGAAGGACCGCTTCCGGTCGCGCATCCGTGTCACGCCGGACATCGAGCTACTCCCCGTCGAGACGGTCCAACGCCTCAACCATCCCGACGGGGCACGCAAGCCCGTCAAGTTCATTGACCTGAGAAAGCCGCTTAATTAACCTCCACGCCAGTCCGCTCCGCCGCCTGGCCGGAACGGGCTCTCCAAACCCGACATTATGGAAATCGTTTACGAAGACAATCATCTCATCATCGTCAACAAGGCCGCCGGCGAGATTGTGCAGGGCGACAAGACGGGCGACCGTACCCTGGCCGACGACGTCAAGGCCTATATCAAGGAAAAGTATGCCAAGCCGGGCGCCGTATTCCTCGGCGTGGTCCATCGCCTGGACCGCCCGGTGAGCGGCCTCGTGGTCTTCGCACGGACCAGCAAGGCCCTGACGCGGCTCAACGAGATGTTCCGCAGCGGACAGGTGCAGAAGACGTACCACGCCCTGGTAGCGACGCCCGAACCGCCCCTGCCGGAAGAGGCCGTAGCCCTGACCCACTGGCTGACGCGCAACGAGCGGCAGAACCGGGCCTACGCGCACGACCACGAGGTGAAGGACAGCAAGGAAGCACGCCTGGACTTCCGCCCCATAGGCCGCAGCGACCGCTACACCCTGCTCGAAGTGCACCTCCATACGGGCCGCCACCACCAGATACGCTGCCAGCTGGCCGCCGTCGGGCTGCCGGTGAAGGGCGACCTGAAGTATGGCGCGCGCCGCAGTAATCCGGACGGCAGCATCTGTCTCCATGCGCGGCGCATCGTATTCGAGCATCCCGTGAGCCACCAGACCATCGACGTGACCGCCGCCTACCCGTCGCTCGCCCTGTGGCGGGCGTTCGACGGCCGCCCATGAACGACCCTCGGCCTGTCGGTCAGAACGCAGTGCGCCGCCCTCCGCAACCGGAGAGCGGCGCACTGCGCTTTCAGCGGCGGGCCGGCCGTCCCGCAGCGGGGGCCGGCCGCGGGGCGGACGCTCCGCCTGCCCCGCCGGCCTGGGGAAGCCCCGCCGCCGACGCGGGGCGCGAAACGGGCGGGAAGTGCTGTTGGAGGAAGCGGCGGACGTCGTCCTGCACGCGCAGGTAGGGCGGCGCCGTCACGTAACTCGTGTGCTTGCGGAGCATTTCCTCCACGCTGCCGACGGCGTGCTGATAGGCCGACAGCTCGTTCTGCATCTGCGTGGCGTGTTCGGCCAGGCGGCGGATTTCGCGCTCGCGCTCGCGGCGCAGGGCTTCGCACACGCCGGCCAGCATCGGCGCCACCACGCCGTCTTGCAGGTCGTGACCGCGCATATATAAATAGGTAGTCTGCGGCGTCAGGCCCAGCGCGCGCAACTCGTCGCAGAGCGGCTTGTACGTGGTGCGGCCCTGCCCGAACTGCCGCTGCAGGCGGTTCACCTTGGCGTTCACCTTGTGACGCAGGTGCTCCAGCGTCTGCTCGGGGTGGTAGAAGTTGAGCCGGTCCAGAGCGACGATGTGGTAGAAGTCGAGCATGGAGAAACGCGTGTAGCAATTGTAGCGGTAGGCCCAGACGTTCCACACAAAAAGAGGCCAGATGATTTCCGAGTAACTCGAAAGAAAGGCCTCGAAGTCGAAGATGCGGCGGTCGTTGAGCGTCACCATGACACAGACGTTCTGCAACGCCGGCGCGTAGCACTGGAAATTCTCTATGGCGTAGACGTACGTGTGAAAGACGAAGGGATTGTTGCACACCTGCCACGACGTCGGCGTAGTCCCCTGGAGCAGGTAGTCGTAGTCCGCATCGACACAGGCTATCATGCACGAGCCCAGGCGCTCGCCCAGCTGGTTGGCCAGCGCCATCTTCTTGCCCTTGCACAAGGACTTGCTCGAAGGGAGCATAACCTCGAAGTAACAGTCCGGTGTCTCCAGAGCCCGCAGGAGGTTGCTCCAGAAGAACACGTCGTCATAGCTTTCGACGTAGGCTACGATCTTGCGCCGCGCGTGGCGGCCGTTCAGGCGGTTGGCCGCGGCGATGTAGGCCGAGTTCAGGTTTTGCGAAAGACGCTTGGGCATGGCGTAAACGGTAGGAGTAAGGAAACAATCACGGGGCTAAGGCCCGTAAAAACTGGAATAGGCCCCGTCGCGACGGGGCTAAGGCCCGTGGCGCGGCCCCCGGAGGCCGGCGCTGCGCGGAGCGGGTCAGACCGTAATCTCGGAGACCTCGGTGACCGCGTCCTCCCAGCCGTCCATGATGAGTGCGGGGGAGTGGGTCGTGAGTACGACCTGGGCGTTCGGGTTCATCTCGCGCACCATGCTGATCAAGCGCTTCTGCCACTCGAAATGCAGGCTGGCCTCCGGCTCGTCCATGAAGAGGACGTAGTGCTGCTGGTCCTCGGTCAGGGCGGTAAGGAGAATGACGAGAATCTGCTTCTCTCCGCTCGAGAGCAGGTAGGGCTGGAGCGGCTCGCCGTACTGGATGAAGCTCAGCTCGTTGCTGTTGCGGTCGATGCGCTTGCCCGTTTCGCTGAAAAGGTCGTCCACGAGGTCCTGGAAGCGGGTCTTGCTCGCGGCCACTGAGGCCGCTTTCTCGCGGACGTCGGCCTCGCCGCTCGAGAGCATTTGAATCATGCGGTTGGCCACGTTGACCTGATAGTCCAAATAGCGGCGCTGCAGGATGTAGAGTTGCCAGTCGAGCTCGGTCGTCACCCGCACGTCGGTGAGCTTGAGCAGGCGGTCGGTGCCCAGGAGGCGGCGGTCGAAGCTGCGGATGATGTCGTAACGGATGCCGGTGGCGTCGGACGGGTCGAAGTCGACCTTGACGCCCAGCTTGGACGAGGTGACGATGTCCTCGCCCGAGGGCGTCGCGCACAGGTGCTGGACGAGGCGGTTAATAATGGTGCTCTTGCCGGCACCGTTGCCGCCGCTGAGCACATTGACGTCGGGGCGCAGGTTCCAGACGATGTGTTTGTGGCCGCTCCACAAACTGCTGATTTCAATACGCGTAATGTAGTTTCCCAGTTTGATCATAGAGGCAAGCATAGGTTTGTTGCAAATGTACTTACTTTTCCGAAAGGCGAATAACGTTTTACCACGATTTAGTAGTGAAAAAATGCGAATCCGTCGATTTTTCGATAATGCGGGGAGTATGGGCGGAGACTAATTATTAACTTTGCAACCTGGAAATCCACCATGACCAAACACATTCCGTATCATGAATAAGAAATCAACTTTACTCCTCTGCTGTGTCCTTGCCGGCGCAGGCGGGGCCAGTGCGCAACGCTACGTTGTGACCGGCTCCGTGCGCAACGCCAAGACGCACAATCCGGTGGAGTTTGCTTCGGCAGCCTTGTTGCGTACCGACAGCACTGTGGTGAGCGGCGCCACTACGGACGAGAAAGGGGCTTTCAAAATCAACGCCAAGGGGGCGGGGAAATTCATCGTCAGAATCACTTACGTAGGATTTGACCCGACATACAAGAACGTAGAACTCTCCGCCGCGCGCGACTCCGTCAACGTAGGGCTGCTCGACATGAACTCGAGCGACGTCACCCTGGGGACGGCGGTCGTATCGGTGACGGCCTCCCGCGTAGAGCAGAAGGCGGACACCACGGTCTACAACGCATCGGCCTACCGCGTGCCGGAAGGTTCCACACTGGAAGCGCTCATCAAGCAACTCCCGGGCGTGGAAATCTCAGACGACGGTACCATCAAGTGGAATGGCAAGGAAGTCAAGGAGTTTCTCATCAACGGCAAAGACTTCTTCAAGGGCGACACGGAAATTGCCATGAAGAACCTGCCCACGGAACTCGTCAGCAAGATTAAGGCCTACGACAAGGCGAGCGACTACACGGAACAGACGGGTATTGACGACGGCGAGGAGACCACGGTGCTCGACATCACGACGAAGAAGAAATTTGACGAATCGTGGGTGTCGAACCTCGACCTGGCTTACGGTACGAAGGACCGCTACTCGACGCGCTTCTTCGGTACGCGCTTCACGGACAACTCCCGCATCACGGCCTACGGCTCGGCCAACAACGTGGGCGATCGCGGCTTCGGCGGCCCGCGCGGCTTCGGCGGCAGGAACAACGGCCTGTCGGCCCGCAAGAACGCCGGTATGGACTTCTACTGGGACAACGGCAAGGAGCGCCGCGAAGGCGGACGCCTGGAACTGGGCGGTAACGTGCGCTACTCGCACAATAGCACCGACCTGGTCAGCACTACGGCTTCGGAAACGTTCCTCTCGTCCGGTTCGAGCAGCTCGTTCAGCAACAGCAGCAGCCTGAGCCGCTCGAGCTCCACGAACGTGAACAGCGCCTTCCGCCTGCAGTGGAATCCCGACTCGATGACGACCATCATCTTCCGGCCCTCCTTCTCGCACAGCGACAGCCACTCCTCGGGCGACAGCCACTCGGCCACGTTCAACAGCGACCCGTATGCCATCGACGGCATCGAGAACCCGCTCGACAGCGTCTTACTCCAAAATATACCACCTAGTTTGGAAGAAATTTTAGTAAACCAAAACCAGCGCTGGTCCCTGGGCGACAGCAAAAGCAACACGGTGGAAGGCTCGTTGATGGCTATCCGCCGGCTCAACAGCAAGGGGCGCAACGTCTCGCTCAACGCTTCGGCCGGCTACACCAAGAGCGAAAGCAACTCGTTCTCCGTTTCCAACATCCAATATTATAACGGTACGAACGGCAGTTTCCTGAACCAGTACAGCACGACGCCGGGCAAGAACTGGAACTACAGTGTCCGCGTAGGCTACACCGAGCCGATTGCGAAGAACTGGTACTTGGAAGCCCGCTATCAGTTCTCCTATAAATATACGGACAGCAACCGCTCGCGCTACAACCTGGACAGCCTGGGCGGCGACTGGGCCGACATCGACTGGGCGCTGAACCATATCGGCACCCTGCCGACGCAGGACGACATCCTTAATACGGTGCGCGACCTGAACAACAGCCAGTACGCCACGTATAAGTACTACAACCACAGCGCCAACATCGGCATCCGCTACAATACGAAGACCATCCGCTTCAATGCGGGCGTGAACTTCGACCCCGAGAAGACGAACCTCGCCTACGAGCGCCCGGGGCAGAACATCGATACCGTCATCACGCGCAAGGTATTCAACGTCTCGCCGCAGATACGCTTCCGCTACAAGTTCTCCGACACCAGCCAGCTGGACATACGCTACCGCGGCTCTTCGTCGCAGCCCTCCATGACGGACCTTATCGCCGTCATCGACGACTCCGACCCGCTGAACATTTCAATGGGTAACCCGGGCCTGAAGCCTTCGTGGAGCAACAACCTCCGTATCTTCTACAACACGTACAATACGGAACGGCAGCAGGGCATGATGGCCGGTTTCTTCCTGACGCAGGAGAAGAACTCGGTGAGCAACCGCGTGATTTACGACGAGAGTACGGGTATCCGCTACACCCGTCCGGAGAACATCAGCGGTAACTGGAACGCCAACGGCCACTACATGTTCAACACGGGATTCGGTCCCGACAAGACCATCACCCTGGCCACGTTCACGGGCCTGAGCTACAGCAACGCGGTGGGCTACATCAGCAGCTACGACGGCTCGAGCAGCGGCTCCACGGGTAGCGTTGTCGAAACGGGCGCCTTGAACAGCTACAACGACTACGACAACCTGTTCCGCTCCACCAGTTCGAGCAAAAACACGACGCGTACCCTGGGCATCAACGAAAACTTGAACCTCTCCTACCGCACGGACATGTTCGACGTGGGCCTTATCGGACAACTGCGCTACCAGCACGCCCGCGCCACGCTCCAGGAGAATGCCAACATGGACACCTGGAACTTTGCCTACGGCGCCAATGCCAACGTGAACTTCGACTGGGGCATGAGCCTCTCCACCGATATCCGCATGACCTCGCGCCGTGGCTATTCGGACAACTCCATGAATACGAACGAGCTGGTCTGGAACGCGCAGATTGCCCAGAGTTTCCTGAAGAACGACGCGGCGACCATCAGCCTGCAGTTCTATGACATCCTCCACCAGCAGAGCAACGTGTCGCGCGTCATTAATGCGACCATGCGCAGCGACTCCTGGAACAACGCCATCAACGCTTACTGCATGGTTCACTTCATTTACCGTCTGAACATCTTCGGCGGAACGAGCAACGGCGGTAACAGAGGCCCCGGCGGTCCCGGCATGCCGATGCACCGGATGTATTGATCCGAAAAACAGCGGCGCGGACACTGCGCCGTCCGCCTATCCCCCAAAAGTCCGGCAGGCAGGTGCCCCAACGTGCACCTGGCCTGCCGGACTTTTTCCTTATAAAACGCAACACGAAAAAATTATTTTCGTAATTTTGCACTCGCAAACCAATACCTCATCCTATCAATGGACGACTATCACGCGGAAAACGACAAGCACTAATACCGGGAGCAGCGCCTAAGCGGTACCTTCCCGGTCATCATTAACCCTTTTTACGAAGGAACTGCCTATGCGAACTTACTGGAATACCCACCAGACATTGCGCACCTTGGACAAGTGGGAACCCAACTGCTGGGTGCAAGTCACCTGCCCGACGGCCGACGACGAGGACTTCCTCTACAACACACTCCACATCCCCGACTACTTCCTGGACGACATCCGAGATAAGGACGAACGGTCCCGCTACGACTACGACGACGGCTGGACGCTCATCATCCTGCGCATCCCTTACGTCAAAGAGGTGCGCTCGCGCACGCCCCATACCACCATCCCGCTGGGTATAATCCTGAACAAAGGAATCTGCATCACGGTCTGCAACTACGAGACCAACATGATGATAGACTTTGTCTCGTACCAACAGAAACGCAACCGCGGCTTCACGGATGCCGTGGACCTCGTGTTCCGCCTGTTCCTCTCTTCAGCCGTCTGGTATCTGAAGCGCCTCAAACAGATCAACATCCTCATAGAAGAGGCCAAGCGCAACCTGGACAAGAAGATAGACAACGAAGACCTTATCAGCCTGTCGCGTCTGCAAGACAGCCTGACTTATTTCATTACCTCCATCCGCGGCAACGAAACGCTCCTTTCCAAGCTGAAGTTTAAGCTGCCCGTCGACGAACTGGACGCGGACCTCATCGAAGATGTCACGATCGAGATGAACCAGGCCCGTGAGACGACCAATATATATACGAACATCCTCGACTCGACCATGGAGACCTACGCCAGTATCATCAACAACAACATGTCGGGCGTCATGAAGCAGATGACTTCCATTTCCATCATCCTCATGTTCCCGACGCTCATTGCCAGTATCTTCGGCATGAATCTTATTTCCGGTCTCGAGGAGACCTGGTGGGGCTTCCCCCTGGTCATTGGCGCTTCGTTTGTCATAACCGGAATCTTCTACGCTTTCTTTCGCCGGAAAGCGTGGATTTAATTCCCTGAACGTAAAAAACCTATAAAAAAACTTGGCCATACCGAGAAAAATACGTTCATTTGCACGAAATAACTTTAACATCAGACACTAGAGACTGACCCCCTAACTATGGATGAAAAGAAAGTACCCGAGGCCGGGCTGGAGCTGAATACCAACAGCCTGCCCGCCGGTGAAACAACAGGTGCGCAGGCGCCGGCCGAACAGGAAGCAGCCGTAGAAAACACGGCCACCGTTGCAGCCGACGCCGACGTTGACAACGCTGCTGCCGAGACGGCCGCAGCCCCCGCAGCAGAAAAGGAAGAAGACACGACGCCTGCTCCCGCAGACGCTACGCCCGACAACGAGGCTGCGGACAGCGCCCAGGAAACCGTCAAGAGCCAGCCGATGCCCGCCACCAAGGAAGAAATCATCAGCCGCTTAAAGGAAATCGTAGCCAACGGTGAGAACATCTCCCGCACGGAAGTCGAGCAACTCAAGCAGACCTATTACAAGCTGCACAACGCCGCTGTCAGCGCAGCCCGCGACGCTTTCATCCAGGCTGGAGGACAGGCCGAGGACTTCCTTCCCCCCGCCGACCCCGACGAAGAAACCTTCAAGGCCGAGATGGGACGCATCCGCGAAATACGCACCCAGGCCATCCACGAACTCGAAGAGCAGAAGCAGGCCAATCTCGAACGGAAGCAAGCCATCATCGAACAGATCAAACAGATGGCCGCTACCCCCGACGAAGCCGACAAGAATTACGACGCCTTCAAGCAGTTGCAGAACGAGTGGAAGGAAATAAAGCTCGTGCCGGCCGAACACGCCACCGAGCTGTGGAAAAACTACCAGCACTACGTAGACCAGTTCTACGACCAGCTCCACCTCAACCACGAGTTCCGCGACTACGATTTCAAGAAGAACCTCGAAATCAAGACCCACCTCTGCGAGGCCGCCGAGCGCCTGACCGAAGTGGCCGACCCCGTCTCCGCCTTCCACCAGCTCCAGAAGCTGCACCAGGAATTCCGCGAGACCGGCCCCGTGGCCAAGGACCTGCGCGAAGCCATCTGGAACCGTTTCAAAGAAGCCTCCACCACTATTAACAAGCGCCACCAGGCCCATTTCGAGGCCCTCAAGGCCCGTGAGAACGAGAACCTCGAACAGAAGACCGCGCTCTGCGAACAGGCCGAGGCCATCGACACCACGACGTTCAAGACCTTTGCCGACTGGGACAAGGCCACGCAACAGATGCTCGAGCTGCAGGCCCAGTGGAAGACCATCGGCTTCACGCCCAAGAAGGACAACGCCCGCATCTTCGAGCGCTTCCGCAGCGCCTGCGACAAATTCTTCACCCTCAAGACGGCGCACTTCAAGGCCCAGCGCGAAACGTTCCAGGCCAACCAGCAGCGCAAGAACCAGCTCTGCGAGCAGGCCGAGGCCCTGAGCGAAAGCACCGACTGGGTGAGCACGACGAACAAGCTCATCGCGCTCCAGAAAGAGTGGAAGACCGTAGGCCCCGTAGCCCACAAGGTGAGCGAAGCCCTTTGGAAGCGCTTCAACACGGCCTGCAACAAATTCTTCGACCGCAAGAACGAAGCCACCTCGTCCCAGCGTCAGGAGGAAGCCGCCAACCTCGAGCGGAAAGAGGACATCCTCGCCCGCCTGGAGCAGCTGGCCGAAGCCCCCGAGGCCGACGACGCACGCGCCACGTTCCAGAGCCTCCAGGCCGAGTGGAACAGCGTGGGCCACGTACCTTTCCGCAAAAAGGAAAAGATGTACAAGCGCTACCGCGAGGTGTGCAACCGCCTCTATGAGCAGCTCCACATCAGCGCCCGTCGCCGTGGCGTCGAAGACTATAAGCGCAACGTCACTGCCAAAGGCGGCAGCGACCTGAGCCGTGAGCTCAACCGCCTCCGCGCCGCTTACGACGCCAAGCGCCAGGAGATTCAGAACTACGAGACCAATCTCACCTTCTTCAACTCCAAGAGCCAGACCGGCAACAGCATTGTTGAGGAAATCACCCGTAAGGTGGAGCGTCTCAAAGAAGATCTCGCTGCGCTCAACGAGAAAATCAAGGCCGCCACAGCCCAGCTCCGCAGCGAGGAGGAGTAATCTCCGCGCCGCAACGCAAGGGCCGCCGCCGGCACCCCATAGTCCGTGCATCGCTTCCACGCTTGAAGCGATGCACGGACTTTTTTGTGCGGTCCCCCGTCCCCGTCCGCGCCGCTGCGCCGTTACTTTCCGGAACAACGGGGCTAAGGTCCGTCGCTACGGGGCTTAGCCCCGTAAAAACTCGCCCTATTCCCGTAGCGCGCCCCACTAACCGCCCCTCGCGCGGCGCTCCCTCCGCGGGCTGCCGGCCGCAGCCCCATCGTCCGCCGGCCGCAGCGCGGGCCGACAAAGCTACCCCTCACGCCCTTCCCGGCCCGTCGGGAGGCCCGCGGCACGCGGCGCCAGAAATCGTCCGCCCGTCGGCGGAATCCACCCCGGCTGCCGGGCATCGCCCGCACGGGCCGGCCGCGACGCCGGCAATAGCGGACGGACGCGCCCGCCGGACATTTTACAGCGTCAAATTTGGATAATCGCACGGTTCCCCTTAACTTTGCCGAGCGGGAGCCTCTGCGTAGAAGTTCCCCCGTTTCTACTTAAAAAGATTGTTGCAAGCATGTCTACCGTCCTTTATTCCTCTCCCGTCTTCGGCCCGGTCCACAGCCGCCGGCTGGGGCTCTCGCTCGGCATCAACCTGATGCCGGCCGACGGGAAAATCTGCACCTTCGACTGCATCTATTGCGAATGCGGCTTCAACGGCGAGCGGCGCCCGCGCCAGCCGCGGCCCACGCGCGAAGAAGTGGCCCGCGCCCTCGAGGCCAAGCTGGCCGAGATGACCGCCGGCGGCCAGATGCCCGACGTCCTGACCTTCGCCGGCAACGGCGAGCCCACCGCTCACCCGCAATTTGCCGCCATCATCGACGACACCATCCGGCTACGCGACCGCTACTGCCCGCAGGCACGGGTCAGCGTGCTGAGCAACTCCACCCGGGCCGACCGCCCCGACGTACACGCCGCGCTGATGCGGGTGGACAACAACATCCTGAAACTCGATACCGTAGACGCGGACTACATTAGCCGCGTGGACCGTCCCACAGGGACCTACGACGTGAACCATATCGTCGAGACGCTCTGCTCCTACGGCGGACACGTCATCGTGCAGTCCATCTTCATGACGGGTAAGGACTGCGAAGGCCACGACGCCGACAACACGGGCGAGGCCTATGTGGGCCCGTGGCTGGAAGCACTGCGGCGCATCCGGCCCCGGCAGGTCATGGTCTACACCATAGACCGCGAGACGCCGGACAGCGCCCTGCGCAAGGCCGCGCCCGAAACGCTCGACCGCATTGCCGACCGCGTCCGTGCGGCGGGTCTGGACGTGGAGGTGGCCTACTGATGGGCCGCCCAGCACCGGGGCCGTCCCTGTTGCCCCAACGTCTGTCGGCCGCCATTTCCCGCCACGCCCTGCTCCGCCCGGGCGAACGCGTGCTGGTCGCCTTGAGCGGCGGCGCGGACTCCGTGGCGCTGCTGGCGGGATTGCGGGCCCTGGGCTACGCCGTAGAGGCGGCCCACTGCAACTTCCACCTGCGGGGCGCGGAAAGCGACCGCGACGAAGCCTTCTGCCGCCAGTTGTGCCGACGCCTGGGCGACACCGTGCTCCACGTCGCGCACTTCGACACGCGCGCCGAGGCCGCCCGCACGGGCGAGAGCATCGAGATGGCCGCCCGCCGCCTGCGCTACGCCTGGTTTGCCGACCTGCTGCGCGAAGAGGGCCTCCGCCGCGTGGCCGTGGGCCACCATCGCGACGACAACGTGGAGACGCTGCTGCTCAACCTGATACGCGGCACGGGGCTGCGCGGCCTGACGGGCATGGCCTATTGCAACGGCGCCGTCGTCCGGCCTCTGCTCGACCTCCCCCATTCCGCCCTCGTCCGCTACCTTGAGGAAGAAGGGCTGGACTATGTGACCGACAGCACGAACGCCGACACGGCCTACAAGCGCAACAAGGTGCGCCACGAGCTGCTGCCCCTGCTCCGCCAACTGAATCCCGCGGTCGACGAGACGCTGGCCCGGACGGCCGGACGCCTGGCCGACGCCGAAGTGCTCTACGACCTCGGGCTGGAGCGCGCGGCACGGTCGGTACGGCGCCACGCCGACGGCATGGACATCCCCTTAGGCAAGGACCGCCCGCCGCGCGCCGCCATCCACGAATGGCTCGCGGCCGCCGGCTTCCCGTCCGTCACGACCGACGAACTGACCGAAGGCCAGCCCCGCGACGGGGCCCTGTTCGAGAGCCCGACCCACCTGGCCGTGGTCCACCGCGGGCAGGTGGAAATCCGCCGCCGGCCCGTACGCTTCGGGGCCGTCGCGCTCGTGCCCGGCACCGCGACGCGCCTGCCCAACGGCCGGCGCATCGCCCTCGACGTCGTAGACCGCGAAGCCCTCGGTGCCCTGCCCCGCGACCGCGCCACGGCCTGCCTCGACGCCGCCGCCCTGCGCGGCCCGCTGCGCTGCCGCAGCGTGGAAGAAGGCGACCGCCTGGCCCCCTTCGGACTGAAGGGGACGAAACTGGTGAGCGACCTGCTGACCAACCGCCACTACTCGCGCCTGGACCGCCAGGCGGCCATGGTCGTGACGGACGACGCCGGCATCGTATGGCTGGTGGACGAAAGGCCCGACCGCCGCGCCGCCGTCACGGTGGAAACGCGCCGCGTCGCTTGCCTGCGCCTCCTGCCGCCCGACGACGCCGACGCGACGCCCCTCCCCTGACACCCTCACAGCATTCAACCCGCTCTTATGAAAAAGATACTTCTCAGCCTGCCGCTCCTCGTCCTGACGGCGTGCAGCCCCGTAGACCGTTCGGACGAGCAACCGCTGGCGCCCACTGTCCAGACGGGCACGCCCACCGTGGAAGGGCCGCGCGCCCTGCTCACGGGCGACGTGCTGGCCTCGCCCAACAGCGACGTGCTGCGGCGCGGCTTCGGCTATGGTAACGACACGCTCCGCGCCGAGGTGGAATCGACGGACAGCACGTCGCACTTCGTCGCAACGACCGATTCGCTCGGGCCGGGGCATTACTTCGTAGTGGCCTTTGCCGAGAACGGCGTGGGCACCAGCTACGGCGACACGCTTTATTTCCAGATAGGCTCATGAACAGACGTATATTGCTACGCGGCGCCCTGCTGGCCGCCCTGCTGACCGCCGGCGCAACGGCGACGCGGGGACAGACCGTCATCGAGCTGGACCGGGGCGGGAACGTCCGCGCCAAGGACATGGACGACTACAAGCAGGAACAGGGCTTCGAGGAAAGGCTGCGGGCCGACTCGGTGGAATACGTGGACCACCTGCGCCGGGCCTTCAACGCCCTGCACGCCGACTCGCTCGACGAGGCGGAAAGGCTCTTCAACCTGGCGCTGAAGAAGCGCCCCGACGCCCCGGGCAACTACATCGTGCGCTACAACCTGGGGCGCATCGACCTGGGCCGCGGGCGCTACCGCGAAGCCATCGGCCGCTTCGACGAGGTGCTGAAGCAACGCCCCGACCTGCACGAAGTCCGCTACGACCGCGCGGTCTGCTACATGGAGATCAACAGCCTCAGCGCCGCCCGGACGGACTGCGAGCGCGTACTCGAGGAAACGCGGGACGCCGACCTGAAGTTCCGCACCCTGTTCCTGAAGTCCGCCATCCAGATGCGCAGCCACCTGCCCGCCGAGGCGAAGCTGACCCTCGAGGAGATTCTCCGCCTCGAACCGGGCAACGAAGGGGCGGCCCTCCTGCTGGCGGCCGCCTACGAGCAAATGGGGCAGCCGCAAGAGTCGCTCAACCAGCTGAACCAGTTCGTCGCGGCCCACCCGCAGAACGTGGACGGCCTGGCGGCACGCGCCGAGCTGGAGGAACGCTTGAAAATGGACCAACTGGCGCGAGCGGACTACGACTCCGCCATCCGCCTGCAACCGGACGCGGCCGAACTTTACGTGAAACGGGCCCGCCTGCTGCTCCGACTGGACGAAAAGGGCGAGGCCCGCAAGGACGTGGAACGAGCCGAGGCCCTGGGCTATCCGCGACAGGTGCTGAACGCCCTCTATCAAGAACTCCGGAAATGAAACACTACGCTTGGCTTCCGCTTTGCCGCTGGGCGCTGGCGGCCGCACTGGCCCTGGCCGCCGGACGCGGCGCGGCGCAACCGCTGCCCACGGTGCCGCCCGGCCCGCGCCACGAGGTGCGGGCCGTGTGGCTGACGACGCTTTGGGGACTGGACTGGCCGGAACAGCAGGCCTGCACGCTGGAACAGGCGCGCCAGCAGCAGGAGGCCCTCTGCCGCCGCCTGGACCGCCTGCAAGCGGCCGGCATCAACACCATACTGTTCCAGACGCGCATCCGCGCCACGACGGCCTACCCCTCTGCCCTCGAGCCGTGGGACCCCGTATTCGCAGGCCGGCCGGGCCAGTCGCCGGGCTACGACCCGCTGGCCTTCGCCGTAGCGGAATGCCACCGCCGCGGCTTGGAAATCCAGGCGTGGGTCGTGGCCTTCCCCATCGGGAACACGGCCGCCATGCGGCGGTTGGGCAAACAGGCCCTGACGCGCCGGCGCCCCGAACTGTGCCGCCGGGCTGGCGACCAGTGGTTCATGGACCCGGGCGTCCCGGGGACGGCGGACTATCTCGCCGCGCTCTGCAAGGAAATCGTGACGCGCTACGACGTGGACGGCATCCACCTGGACTACATCCGTTACCCCGAAAAGGGCATTCCCTGGAACGACAATACGACCTACCGGAAGTACGGGAAGGGCATGGACCGCGCGGCCTGGCGGACGCAGAACGTGACCCGGTGCGTGGCCCGCATCCATGAGGCCATCAAGGCCGTGCGCCCGTGGGTGAAGCTCAGCTGCTCGCCCGTGGGGAAATACGCTGACTTGCCGCGACAAAGCAGCATGGGCTGGAACGCCCGCGACGCCGTGAACCAGGAAGCGCAGGAGTGGCTGAAGCGCGGCATCATGGACGAGTTGTTCCCGATGATGTACTTCGACGGCGTACACTTCTACCCCTTCGCCGCCGACTGGGCCGAGCACGCCGCCGGCCGCATCGTGGCGCCAGGGCTGGGCATCTACTTCCTGAGCCCCGAGCAGAAGGACTGGGACCTCGACGCGGTGCGCCGGCAGCTCTGCTTCCTGCGAATCGTGGGTGTGGGCGGCGCCGCCTTCTTCCGCGAGCGCTTTCTCTCCGACAACGTGAAGGGGGTCTACGACTTACTGGCGGCAGACTTCTACCGCCGCCCGGCCCTCCAACCGCCTATGACATGGGCCGACAGCATTGCGCCCTCCGCGCCGCGGGTGCGGATGGTGCGCCAGGGGCATACGCTCCGCCTGGACTGGAGCCCGGCGACCGACAACACGGCCGGGGCGCCGATACGCTACCGCATTTACCGCTGCGAGGCGGATACGTTCGCGCCGGAGCGCGACCGGCTGCTGGCGGAGGTGAAGGACACGACGGCCTTCGCCGTTACGCCGGCCCTGCCCCGTCTCCTGTACAGCCGCTACGCCGTGACGGCCGTGGACGCCTTCGGTAACGAAAGCCCGGCGCCGCAAACGGTGAGCCTCGACGCCGACACGGCGCCGCCCTTCGCCACGACGGACGGACGGCTGGCGGTGCCGGACTGCGACCTCGACACGGAGCTGCTGCTCGTGGCCGACGCGGCGGGGCGCACCGTCCTTACGCTCCTGCGCCGCGACACAATTGACGTAAAAGCCTTGGCCCCGGGCGCTTACGAGTTGCAGGCACTGGGGCGCAAGGGGACGAGGCACCGCCTCCTCCTCTTCTGGAAGAAATAAAATCTGCTTTACGAATGGCGTTTTATCCCTTATCGTACAGGGCAGTCTGTTAATTTTTTTGTAAATTCGCACGCATGAAATACTCTTTCATCGTACCCGTGTTCAACCGCCCCGACGAGGTGAACGAACTGCTGGAGAGCCTCTGCCGACAGTCCGTGCGCGACTTCGAGGTTCTCGTCGTGGAGGACGGCTCGTCCATACCCTGCCGCGACGTCGTAGACCGCTACAAGGGGCAACTCGACGTACACTATTTCGAGAAACCGAACTCGGGGCCCGGACAAACGCGCAACTTCGGCGTGGAACGGGCACGGGGGGAATACGTCCTGATTCTCGACTCGGACGTCGTAGTCCCGCCCGGCTACCTGGCGGCCGTGACGGCCGAACTGGAGCAGGCGCCCTGCGACGCCTTTGGCGGGCCGGACCGCGCACACCCGTCGTTCACACCCATACAGAAGGCCATCAACTACGCCATGACCTCGTTTTTCACAACCGGCGGCATCCGCGGCGGGAAAAAGAAGATGGACAAATTCTATCCGCGCTCGTTCAACATGGGCGTACGCACGGAGGTCTACCGCCAGTTGGGCGGTTTCTCGGAAATGCGCTTCGGCGAGGACATCGACTTCTCGACGCGCATCTTCGAGAACGGCTACCGCTGCCGCCTGTTCCCCGAGGCCTGGGTATGGCACAAAAGGCGGACGGACCTACGGAAATTTTTCAAGCAGGTACACAACTCGGGCATTGCCCGTATCAACCTGACGAAGCGGCACCCGGGAACGCTCAAGCTGGTACACCTGCTGCCGGCGGTCTTTACCGCAGGCTGCGCGGTCCTGCTGCTCGGAGCGCTGTTCTGCCTGTGGAGCCTGCTGCCCCTGGGCCTCTTCGCGGCACTCATATTTGCCGACGCCACCCGGCAGGAGCGGAGCCTCTACGTGGGCTTGCTCGCCATCGCCGCGGCCTATGTGCAGCTCATCGGCTACGGCTCCGGATTTCTGCGGGCCTGGTGGCAGCGCTGCGTGCTGGGACGCGGAGAGTTTGACGCCTTTCGCAAGAACTTCTATAAATAGGCCTGCACCGCACAAGCTGACTGAACATGAACAGGGAGAAAGGGAAACTGAGCATTGCGCATTGGGACGAAGCCGACCGGCCCCGCGAACGAATGGCCCGGCTGGGCCCCGAAGCGCTTTCCTCAGCCGAACTCCTGGCCATCCTTATCGGGTCGGGTACGCCCAATGAGAGTGCCGTCGACCTGATGCGGCGCGTAATGGCGGACTGTAACAACCGGCTCAGCGCGCTGGGGAAAATGAGCATCCAGGACTTGTGCGCCTACAAGGGGCTGGGGCCCGCGAAGGCCATCACCTTGCTGGCGGCCTGCGAACTGGGCAAACGGCGCAGCGCGGAAGTAGTCGAAGAACGGCTCCGCGTGACCAGCTCGGCCAACATCTACAACTACTTCCTGCCGCGCATGCAGGACTTGCCCACAGAAGAGTGCCACGTGATGCTACTCAACCAGAACTTGCGCCTCATCCGCTCGCAGTGCATCAGCCGCGGCGGCCTGACGGGAACGGTCGTAGACGTCCGCGTCGTACTCAAAGAGGCCCTCGCGGCCAACGCTACCCACATAGCCCTCTGCCATAACCATCCGTCCGGCAGCCCGCAGCCCAGCCCGGCCGACGACCAGCTGACGCAACGCATGAAGCGGGCGGCCGAAACCATCGATATTCGGCTCATCGACCACGTCATAGTGGCCGACGGCTGTTATTACAGTTACAGCGACGAGGGCAGGCTCTGACGTCGGGGCCAACCTCGCCGCATTGCTTTTCACAAAAACAGAAAACAACATGACTCAAGAAGAAAAGCTCAAGATAGAGGAACGCATTGTCGAAGTCCTGAAAACGGTCTACGACCCGGAGATTCCGGTGGACATCTATAATCTCGGTCTCGTCTACCGCATAGAACTTCACGACGACGCTACGCTCGACGTCGACATGACCCTCACGGCGCCCAACTGCCCCGCGGCCGACTTCATCGTGGAAGACGTGCGCCAGAAGCTCGACGGCATCCAGGGCGTAAAGGATGCCCGCGTCAATCTCGTGTTCGAGCCGGAGTGGGACAAGGACATGATGAGCGACGAAGCCAAACTGGAGCTCGGCTTCATGTGACTCTCCGCGCACCGCGCAGCCCTCTGATTACCGACAAAGCCATACATCATGAAGAACGTATATTTCCTTTCGGACGCGCACCTCGGCAGTCTGGCCATCGACCACCGCCGCATGCAGGAACGCCGCCTCGTCAACTTCCTCGACAGCATAAAGCACAAGGCCGCCGCCGTATATCTGCTCGGCGACATGTTCGACTTCTGGTTTGAGTACAAGACCGTCGTGCCCAAGGGCTACACGCGCTTCCTCGGGAAAATAAGCGAGCTCACCGACCTCGGCGTCGAGGTCCACTACTTCACGGGGAACCACGACCTGTGGATGCGCGACTATCTCGAGACCGAGTGCGGCGTGACGCTCCACCGGCGCAGCTCGGTCGA
This sequence comes from uncultured Prevotella sp., assembly GCA_900556465.1. Taxonomy (GTDB): domain Bacteria; phylum Bacteroidota; class Bacteroidia; order Bacteroidales; family Bacteroidaceae; genus Alloprevotella. The sequence continues at coordinate 51,505 of USPK01000001.1, forward strand.
GGAAATATACGGCAAGGTGTTCTACCTGGCCCACGGCGACGGGCTCGGCACGAAGGACCGCAAGTTCCTGTTCCTGCGCTCCGTCTTCCACGACGCCACGTGCCAGTGGCTGTTCGCCGCCCTCCATCCCCGCTGGGGCATGGCCTTCGGCTTGGAATGGGCGCGCCGCAGCCGCCTCAAGCGCATCGACGGCAAGGAACCCTCCTACATGGGCGAGGACCGCGAGGAGCTCGTCCTGTTTGCCAAGGACTACCTCCAGACACACCCGGAAATCAATTTCTTCGTGTTCGGCCACCGGCATATCGAGCTCGACCTCATGCTACGCCGGAACACGCGCCTCGTTATCCTTGGCGACTGGATCACACAGTTCACGTACGCCGTCTACGATGGCGAGCACTTCTTCCTCGAGGAGTTTGTCGAGGGAGAAAGTCAGCCTTAACCAGAAAATACGCCCCCGCAGCACATTTCCTTAATAAAATTTTACCCCCCCGATTTCTTTTTAACTTTGCACAACGATTGTAGTTACAAAACAAAGTTCAGTTTATGAAAAGACTCTTTTCCCTTCTGCTGCTCCTGGCCGTCGCGATCGGCAGTTACGCCCAGTTGCTCTGGAAAGTATCGGGCAACGGGCTTTCCCAACCTTCCTACATCGTCGGCTCGTTCCACGTGGCCCCGGCCAACTTCGTCGACAGCATTGCCGGCTTGAACGACGCCCTGGCCTCCTGCAAGCAGGTCTACGGAGAATTAAGCCTGCAGGAACTCGGCGACATGAGCAAGCTGCAACAGATGCAGGCCGCCATGCTCCTGCCCGACAGCGTGAAGCTCCAGGACCTGTTCACGGCCGAACAGCAGGAGCAGGTCAACAAAATGCTGCGGCGCGTACTGGGCACCGACCTGACGACGCCCACCGTCGGCGAACAGCTCTCCCGCATGAAGCCCTCGGCCCTCAGCGCCACCCTGCAGGTCGTGACCTACGTCAAGAAGCACCAGTCCTTCAATCCCCAGGCGCTGTTCGACGCCGCCCTGCTCCAGAAAGGGGCCCAGGCCGGTAAGACCGTAGGCGGGCTGGAGACCATGGCCTTCCAGAGCCGACTGCTCTACGAGAGCAAGCCCCTCGAACGCCAGGCCGTCGAACTGCTCTGCATGGCCCAGCACTTCGACTACCAAGAGGAACTCATGGAACGCTTGGCCGCGGCCTACCTGGCGCAGGACTTGAAAGCCCTCGCCGCCGTGATGAGCGAGAAAATGAACAACGAGTGCGACAGCACGCCCGAGGAAGAAGAGGCCCTCATCTACCAGCGCAACGCCGACTGGGCCAAGAAGCTCCCCACCATCCTGCACACCGCGCCCACGCTCGTCGTCGTCGGCTCCGGCCATCTGCCCGGCGAGCGCGGCTTGCTGGAGCTGCTGCGCCAGGCCGGCTTCGACGTCACCCCCGTAACCCAAAACTAAACCTAAACACTATTTCCATGAACGAATTTCTCATCGCGCAACACATTGTCAAGCAATACGCCCAGCATACGGCGCTTAACGATGTGAGTATTGCCGTGCCGCGCGGCAAGGTTTTCGGTCTGCTCGGGCCCAACGGTGCCGGCAAGACCACACTGATCCGAATCATCAACCGTATCACCGCGCCCGACAGCGGTGAAGTCTTCTTCGACGGCCACCCGTTTCAGGCCGACGACGTGATGAACATCGGCTACCTGCCCGAGGAGCGTGGCCTCTACAAGAAGATGAAGGTCGGCGAGCAGGCGGTCTACCTGGCCCGCCTCAAGGGGCTGAGCCACGCCGAGGCCGTCAGCCGCCTGCAGCAGTGGTTCCAGAAGTTCGGCATCATGGAGTGGTGGAACCGCAAGTTGGAAGAGCTCTCCAAGGGTATGCAGCAGAAGGTCCAGTTTATTATCACGGTGCTCCACAAACCGCAGCTGCTCATCTTCGACGAGCCCTTTTCCGGCTTCGACCCGGTCAACACCGAGATGCTCAAGCGCGAGATTCTCGCCCTCCGTGACGAGGGCCACACCGTCATTTTCTCAACCCACAACATGTCGTCCGTCGAGGAAATCTGTGACGAGATAGCGCTCATCAACCACTCGCAGGTGGTACTCTCGGGCAATGTGAACGAAGTGCGCAGCCGCTACCGCAGCGGCATCTACGAGCTCGTGTCCACCTCCGGCACGCTACAGCCGCGACCCGACTGCTACGAGGTGCTCTCCCACACCGCGCACGAAGGGGCCGACACCTACCGCATCCGCAAGGCGGCCCACCTCAGCAACTCCGAGCTGGCCGCCCTGCTGTGCCAGGACGTCGAGCTCCGCTCCTTCTGCGAGCAGATGCCTTCCATGCAAGAAATATTCCTCAAGGTCGTGGGTGCCGCTGCGCCGCCGGTCCCTGAAGCCTCCCACCTTAACTAAACTCCCACGCCATGAACAAGACGCTTATCGTAATCCAGCGCGAATTTACCACGCGCGTTAAGAAGAAATCCTTCATCCTGCTCACCATCCTCACGCCCTTCCTGCTGGCGGCGCTCATCGTGGTGCCCCTCTGGCTGTCCACCATCAAGAGCGACACGCAAGAGACCGTCGTAATCGTGGACGACACGGGCCGCTACGCCGGACTCTTCAAGGACGACGCCAGCTACCGCTACGTCCCCTCGCCCGCCGACAGCGCCAGCTTCTACCAGGAGGACAGCGACGTGGAAGCCGTCGTCCTCATCAAGGGCGACCTGACGGAGAACCCGCGCAACGTGCTCATCGCCTCGCGCCGCGAGGTGCCGGCCGACCTCCTGAGCTACGCCACCAACATCCTTAACGAGCAAGTGCGGCGCGACAAGCTGGAAGCCACGGGCATAGCGGGACTGGACAACATCATCAAGGACGTGCAGTCCGAGTTTAGCATCGCCACGGTGAAACGTACCGCCGAGGGCGACAGCACTACCTCCAGCACGACGGTCGCCATGGTGGCCGGCTTCCTCTTTACTTTCGTCATCTACTTCTTTGTGATGACGTACGGGGCCATGGTCATGCAAGGCGTGATGGAAGAGAAGACGAACCGCATCATGGAGCTCATGGTGTCGAGCGTAAAGCCCTTCCAGCTCATGATGGGCAAAATCGTCGGCATCGCTCTCGTAGGCTTCACGCAGATAGTCATCTGGGGCATTCTCCTGGGCATCATTCTGACCGCCTGCGGGGCCTTCTTCGGCATCGAGGCGGCCACGTCGCCCGACGCCGCGATGATGATGAGCGGCGGCATGCCCGCCAACGTCCCGGCCTCGGAGACGAGCGAGGCCGTTGCCGCCATTCTCAACCTGCCCTATTGGGAGATGGGCATCATGTTTGTCGTCTACTTCATCGGCGGCTATCTGCTCTACGCCTCCTTCTTCGCCGCCGTCGGGGCCAGCGTCAACGAGCAGGAGGACAGCTCGCAGTTCGTCACGCCCGTAGTGCTCATCATGCTCTTCGGCCTCTACGCGGCCATGTACAGCATCGAGAACACCGACGGCCCGTTGGCCTTCTGGAGCTCCCTGTTCCCCCTCACCTCGCCTATCGTCATGATGGTCCGCATCCCCTTCGGCGTGCCCCTCTGGCAGGAGCTGCTGTCCGTCGTCCTGCTCTTCGGCAGCGCGCTACTCGTCACGTGGGTCGGGGCCAAGATCTACCGCGTCGGCATCCTGATGTACGGCAAGAAGCCCTCAATGAAGGAAATGCTCAAATGGTTGCGCTATAAATAAGCCCCACCTCAGCCCCCACAAGCCCCCGGCCGCGAACGCCCAGTCCGCCGCCGGGGGCTTTTCCGTGCCTTGCCGCCGGGGCGGCCACTCTCCCGCCGGGCCGCCCGGTAAGCGGAGCCGGAACGGGCCCTATTCCCGTCGCGACGGGGATAGGGCCCGTAAAAACTGGGCTAAGGCCCGTGGCGCGCGAAACTGTCGGCGGCGCCGGCCGGCCTCCACACACAGCGCCCCGCCCACTGCTGTTGCACGCAGCCGGTGGGCGAGGCGCCTCTATGCGGACGGAGCGACGCAGACCGACGGTCCGCGCCGCTCCGGATGTTCGGTTCAGATGCCGGTCAGCTCCACGACCTTCTCGACGGCCGAACCCAGTCCGTCGACGTCCTTGCCGCCGGCCGTGGCGAAGTGGGGCGCGCCGCCGCCACCGCCTTTGATGAGGCGGGCCGCCTCGCGCACCAGGTTGCCGGCGTTCCATCCGTTGTGCGCGATGAGGTTCTTGCTGATCATCACCGTGAGGAGCGGCTTGCCCTCGTTGCTGCTGCCGATGACGCACAGGAGGTTTTCGGGCACGAGGCCGGAAAGCTGGAAGGCCAGGTCTTTCACGACGTCGGCCGGTACGGCCATGGGGAGCACGGTCTTGATGAGTTTCACGCCGCCGCGGTCCTCGGCCTGGGCCACGAGTTTGTCACGCAGCGTCGTTACCTGGGCCTTGACGTAGTTCTCCACCTGGTGGCGCAGGCCGTCGTTCTCCTCGATGGTGCGTCTGATGGCCGCCGTCAGGTCCTTGGCGTTGTTGAAGAAGGAACGGACGCCGGCCAGAACGTCCTCGGCGTCGTAGATGCTCTGCTCGGCCGCACGCCCCGTGATGGCTTCGATGCGGCGCACGCCGGCAGCCACGCTGCTCTCGGAGACTATGCGGAACAGCCCGATGCGGCCGGTGCTCTTCACGTGGCAACCGCCGCAAAACTCTACGCTCTTCCCGAACTGCACCACGCGTACGCGGTCGCCGTACTTCTCGCCGAAGAGGGCGATGGCGCCCAGTTGCTTGGCCTGCTCGATGGGTACGTCGCGATGGTCCTGCAGGGGGATGTCCTCGCGGATGCGGCGGTTGACGATGCGGGCCACCTGGCGCAGCTCCTCGGGCGTCACCTTCTGGAAGTGGGAGAAGTCGAAGCGCAGGTAGTCCGGCGTGACGAGCGAGCCTTTCTGCTCCACGTGCGTGCCGAGCACTTCGCGGAGTGCCTGGTCCAGGAGGTGCGTGGCGGTGTGATTGGCCTCGCTGCCGCTGCGTGCCTCCTTGTCCACTGCGGCATGGAAGACGGCCTCAGGGTGTGCCGGAAGCTCCTGCGTCAGATGGATGGGCAGGTTGTTTTCCCGCTTTGTGTCGAAGATTTCCACCTTCTCGCTGTCGCTCTCCAGTACGCCGCGGTCGCCCACCTGTCCGCCCATTTCGGCGTAGAAGGGGGTCACGTCGAGCACCAGCTCGTAGAACGTCTGCTTCTTCTGTTGCACGCGGCGGTAGCGCAGGATGCGCGACTCGCACTCCGTGCAGTCCCAGCCGCGGAACTCCGTCTCGCCCTCGGCCAGTACGACCCAGTCGTCCGTCTCTACGGCGGCGGCGTTGCGGGCGCGGTCCTTCTGCTTCTGCATCTCGGCGTTGAAGACGTCCTCGTCCACTTCGAGCCCCTGTTCGTGGCAGATGAGCTCCGTCAGGTCGAGGGGGAAGCCGTAGGTGTCGAAGAGGGTGAAGGCCTTCACGCCGTCCACCGTCTTCCCGCTTTTCGCCTTCGTCTCGGCTATGACGCCTTCGAGCATCGAAATGCCCGTGGCGAGCGTGCGCAGGAAGGCTTCTTCCTCCTCTTTCATGACGCGCTCTATCAAGCCTTGCTGCGCCACGAGTTCCGGGTAGGCGCCGCCCATCTCGGCGACAAGCGTCGGCACGAGGCGGTACATGAACGCGGAGCGCTGGCCCAGGAAAGTGTAGGCGTAGCGCACGGCGCGGCGCAAGATGCGGCGGATGACGTAGCCGGCCTTGGCGTTCGAGGGCAACTGCCCGTCGGCGATGCTGAAGGCAATGGCGCGCAAGTGGTCGGCGACCACGCGCATGGCCACGTCGGTCTGCTCGTTCTCCCCGTAGGTGAAGCCGCTCAACTCGCCGATTTTGCGGATGAGGGGCTGGAACACGTCCGTGTCGTAGTTGGAGTGCTTGCCCTGCATGACGCGCACGAGGCGCTCGAAGCCCATGCCGGTGTCGATGACGCGGTGGGGCAGCGGCTCGAGCGAGCCGTCGGCCTTGCGGTTGTACTGCATGAAGACAAGGTTCCAGATTTCGATGACCTGCGGATTGTCCTTGTTGACCAGCTGCGCACCGGGAACGGCGGCTTTCTCTGCCTCCGTGCGCGAGTCGATATGGATTTCGGAGCAGGGGCCGCAGGGACCCGTGTCGCCCATTTCCCAGAAATTGTCGTGGCGGTTGCCGTTGATGATGTGGTCCTCGGGGAAGAACTGCGCCCAGTAGCCGGCGGCCTCGTCGTCGCGAGCCAGGCCCTCCTCGGGCGAACCTTCAAAAACGGTCACGTAGAGGTCTTTCGGGTCAATCTTGAGCACGTCGACCAGATACTGGTAGGCCCACGTGATGGCTTCTTTCTTGAAATAGTCGCCGAAGCTCCAGTTGCCCAACATCTCGAACATGGTGTGGTGGTACGTGTCGTGTCCCACCTCTTCCAGGTCGTTGTGCTTGCCCGATACGCGCAGGCATTTCTGCGAGTCGGTCTGACGGCGACACTTCGGCTCGACGTTGCCCAGGATAATATCCTTGAACTGGTTCATCCCGGCGTTGGTAAACATGAGCGTAGGGTCGTCCTTGATCACCATCGGCGCAGAGGGCACGACAAGATGGCCCTGCTGCTCGAAGAATCGCTTGAAAGATTCTCGTATTTCGTTGGCTGTCATCATAATTAAGATAAGTTTTCTGTCTAATTTGGCGCGAAGTTACGAAAAAGTTGAAAGTTGGACAATTCCAGCTCTCACTTAATGAGACCCAGGCCCGCCGCCGACGAGGACGGCGCACCGGCGACGGAACGGCGGCCGGGGCCCGGCCGGGCGTTGCCCCGCGCCGGATGCGGCCGGCGGAAGAGGCGGCGGGACGGCGAGCGCCACCACGCCGCGCCGCCCGGAAAAAAGGTAGCGCGGCCGGCGGAGACACTCTCCGCGGGCCGCGCTGACAGGCAAGCCGGTGCCGGGGCACTACAACTTTCTGAGCGTAAAGGCATACTTTCCCTTCAGCTTCTGGCTCTTGGCCGTAAAGGACAGGCGGTAGATTTCCTTGCCCCACACCTTGGAAAGGCGCGGGTCGATCAGGGCGACCGGCTCGACAGCCAGGCTGAACTGACGCGCGTCGTAGGTCAGCTCGGCCTGCACGTCGCCGGCGGCAATGCGCACCTTGCCCGGCATGGCGCTGTCTACGCTGCCCCACGTCATGAAGTTCACCACGTTGGGCGCGACGGTTTGCGCCAGCTCGAAGGCGTCTTCCACCCGGACCTGCCGCCCTTTCACGCGGTACAAGCGTACCCAGCGCTTCACCTGCGCCTCCTTCGGGTAGGCCGGGGCGATATTGGCCTCGAAACGGCCGGCACTCGCCTTCACGTCGGAAGCCTTGTATTTCCGCCCATAACGCTCGGGCACGCCGTTAATCATAGGCAGGTTGTGATAATTGCTCTGCATGGTCCAGATGGAATAACGCTCGCTGCTGAACGTCTGGCGCGTGTAGGTGCCGACCCCGGCGTCGATGAGGACGGGCGTATGGTCCATCCACACTGAAAAGCTCCCGACATCGTTATGATTGTGGCTCTCGTCGTTGTAACCGCCCTTGGCGGCAACGAAAAGGCCCTCGGGCGTGGTCTGATAGCAGAACTGCGTCTCGGGATACCAGGTGAAGGCAGGGACGTCGTGCCCGGGTTCCGCCGCCTGCAGCTCCCGGTCGACGGCCAGCGCGGACAAGGTGCGGAAAAGGTCGCGGCCGTTGGACGGCGTGGCGGACGGCCGGCGGAGCAAGGCGGCGAAGCCCTTCAGCTCGTCGCTGCCCACCGCCTTCCCGAAGCGGTAGACAAGGGCCGGATTCTCCTCGCCCTTGGCCGAGGCGTCGGCAAAATTGACCACCCACCCGTCGCCCACGTACGAACGGGAGATGTATTCGCCCATACGCCGAATCATCGGTTCGTCCCAGATGGTCACTTTTCCGCCGGTCGCCAGAGCGAGCAGTTCAAGATAGTCGAGCGTCTTGCCGGCGGCGTGGCCCCAGTAGGACGGGCCCTCCTCGCAACCGCCGTCGGCCTTTATGTAGTTCAGGTATTTGTCCACCGACTCCATGGTTAGATATACGGCCTGGGCCAGGCGGTCGCGGTCGTTCTCCATCAGCAGGAAGGTCATCAGTACGTTGCTGTTGCACCAGGGATTCCAGTTGTTGAGCATCCGCCCGTTGTAGTTTCGCCCCATCCACCAGAAGGAGTCATTCGTCAGGTAGGGCGTTATGGTGCGTGCCTCGAGCTCGTGACGCAGCCTGCGGGAAATCTCAGGGTCCACCTTGTCGAACTGCCGGTGCATGAAATAATAGGTCCAGGAAAGCACGCCGCTCAAATCGCCCGAGACGAGGTCGATGACCGGATAATCGTAGGCGGGCAGGGCGCGGTGCGTAGGCTGCACGATGATATGGGCTGCCAGCGCCCAGGACGTCATCTCGCAGCTGTGGAATACGCCGTTGATGAGCTGGTCTACGAAGCGGCCCTTGCCCTCCGCCAGTTCGGCCAACAGCAAGTCGACGATGGCGAAAATGTTCTCGTTGTAGGGATTCTCCATTACGTCCCGGTTGCCCGTCCGCTCAAATTCCAGGTAGTCCGTAGCACGCACCACCTGCCAGCGGTAGTCCAGCCGCTTCTCTCCGCGGCGGATGTAGGTCTCCCGGTAGGGCCCCAAAAAGGCCTCCCAGCCGGCGCGGTCGGCATAGTCGGGAAAGGGGACCCACTGCTGGTCCATCAGCAGGACGTCCTTAAGGGTTTCGACACTGGCCCGTTTCTCGAGCAGATTGCGCTCGGTGTAGGCAAAGGCGGCTACGGCCCATAGCAACAGGCAAAGTAATACGGTGGTTCTTTTCATAGTGTGGATGTGTTTTATATAAAATGGAACAACGAGGCAAATATATGAATTTCCACCGGAGCAAGGGCCGCCGGCACCACCTTTTTGGCCGGACGCCGGCATCTTTCAGGAAACCGCCCGCCGGATAAGGGGAAAAACAGCCGCCCCGGGCCGCGGAAGGCGGCGCCGAGGCATCGCCGACCGCCGCCTTAGCCCCGCGCCGAGGCCGATACGCGACAAAAAGGGGAAGAGCCGCGGAGTTTTTCCTCAAAAAAGCGTACCTTTACAGCCAATTTATCCACCCTTACCTAAACCGGACCATGTACATCAAGAAAGTATTCTCCCTTTTGCTGGCCCTCTTCGCCCTGGCCGCAACCGCACAGACCGTAGCGACGCCGAAACGGGAATTTCGCGGCGCCTGGATTCAAATGATTAACGGGCAATTCCAAGGCATGAGCCCCGGGCAGATGCAAGCCAACCTGACTCGCCAGCTGGACGCGCTCAAAGACTGTGGCATCAACACCATTATTTTCCAGGTGCGCGGAGAGGCTGACGCGCTCTACGCCAGCCCTTACGAGCCGTGGAGCCGCTTTCTCACGGGACAGCAGGGCCGGGCGCCGCAGCCCTACTGGGATCCCCTGGAGTGGATGGTCAGGGAGTGCCATCGCCGGGGCATGGAGCTGCACGCCTGGATTAACCCGTTCCGCGCCAAGACGAAAGGCACGAGCCAGCTGGCTACGACCCATCCCTACCTGAAGCACCCCGAGCGCTTCTTCGCTTACGACGGCCTCCTCATCTTCGACCCCGGGCTGCCGGCCAACAGGGAATACATCTGCCGCGTGGCGGCGGACATCGTGCGCCGCTACGACGTCGACGGGCTGCACATCGACGACTATTTTTATCCCTACCCCGCGGCGGGGCAGACCATAGCCGACGACGCCACGTTCCGCCGCTACAACGAAGGCTTCACAGACCGCGACGACTGGCGGCGTTACAACGTGAACCGCTTCATCGAGATGCTCCACGACACGCTGCGGGCCGTCAAGCCGTGGGTAAAGTTCGGCGTTTCTCCCTTTGGCATCTACCACAACGCGAAGGGGGGCAACGACATCCCGGGCAGTGCCACGAACGGCTTGCAGAATTACGACGACCTCTATGCCGACGTCCTCTTCTGGATTGACGAGGGATGGGTGGACTACACCGTACCGCAGGTGTACTGGGAAATAGGCCACCCGGCCGCCGACTACGAGACCCTGGTGCGCTGGTGGAGCCGCTACGCCTCGAAACGGCCCCTCGTCATCGGGCAGGACGTGGAGCGGACCGTGCGCGCCGCCGACCGGCAAAACCCCGCCGTCAACCAGCTGCCCGCCAAGTTCCGCCTGCAACGCTCCCTGCCCGGCATCGTCGGGAGCTGCCTCTGGTACTCGGCCGCCGTCGTGCGCAACGAGGGCAACTACGCCACGGCGCTCCGCCAATACTATCACCGCTACCCCGCCCTGCAGCCGTCCATGCCCTTCATAGACAAGAAAGCCCCCAAAAAGCCGCGCCATGTGAAGGACCTGTGGATGCCGGACGGCTACTACCTCTTCTGGACCGCCCCCAAGGGCAAGAAGGAAATGGACAAGGCAAAATGGTACGTGGTCTACCGATTCGAGAAAGGCGAAAAGAAGGACACGGACGACCCGTCTAACATCGTGGCCATTACCCAAGACACGTTCATCAAGCTGCCTTACCAGGACGGCAGCCGGCGTTTCACCTACGCCGTCAGCTCACTCGACCGCCTGCAGAACGAATCGAAAGCCGTCAGGGAAAAAGTGAAACTCTAAACGCGGACAGTCCCACCGCGCGGGACATCAGACTATAAAACCAAGGGAATTATGAAAATCTTGAAATTTGGAGGGACGTCCGTCGGGACGCCTGAGAGCATACGTAGCGTGAAACGCATCGTCGACGCGACGGAGCACCCCGTCATTGTCGTCGTATCGGCCCTGGGCGGCGTCACCGACCGCCTCATCGCCCTGTCGCAACAGGCGGCCGCCGGCGATACGGCCTACCAGGACGGCGTCGACGCCCTGCGGCAGCGCCACCACGACATGGTGGAGGCGGTCATAGCCCCGGAACGCAGGCAGCAACTGCTGACGACGGTCGACAGTCTGCTGGGCGAACTGCGCAGCATCCTTCACGGCGTTTGCCTTATCCAGGACCTTACGCCCAAGACGGCCGACGCCATCGTGTCCTATGGCGAGCGGCTCTCCTCGTTGATTTGTACCGCCCTCATCGACGGCGCGCGCCACTTCGACTCCCGCCAGTTCATCAAGACCGTACGCCAGGGGGAAAAACACATCGTGGACTTTGAAACGACCAACCGCCTGGTGCGCGAGACCTTTGCCGAACGCTGTGCGGTGTCTATCGTCGGCGGCTTCATCGCCAGCGACGCGCAGTCCGGCGTTACGACCAACCTGGGCCGGGGCGGCTCGGACTACACCGCGTCCATCATCGCCGCGGCGCTGGATGCCGAAGCGCTTGAAATCTGGACTGACGTAGACGGATTTCTCACGGCAGACCCGCGCGTCATCCCGTCGGCCTATACCATCGACCAACTGTCCTACGGCGAAGCCACCGAGCTCTGCAACTTCGGCGCCAAGGTCGTCTATCCCCCCACCATATTCCCCGTCTGCACCAAGAACATCCCCATCTACGTCAAGAATACGTTCAACCCGACGGCCCCCGGCAGCGTCATCCGCCGCGAAGCCAGCAGCTCCGACCGCCCTATCCGCGGCATCTCCTCCGTTAACGAAATGAGCATGGTGACCGTCAGCGGCATGTCGATGGTAGGCGTCATCGGCGTCAACCGCCGCATCTTCACAACGCTGGCCAACGGAGGCATCAGTGTCTTTATGGTGGCGCAGACGTCCTCCGAGACCAGCACCTCCATCTGTATGACGCCGCCCGACGCCCGTAAGGCCTGCCGCCTGCTCGACAAGGAGTTCAGCCAGGAAATCGCCGACGGCGCCATGAATCCCGCACAGCTCGTCGACGGACTGGCTACCATCGCCGTCGTAGGCGAACACATGAAACGCACGCCGGGTATCGCCGGAAAACTTTTCAGTGTGCTGGGACGCAACGGCATCAGCGTCTGCGCCGTGGCGCTGGGCGCGCTCGAGATAAACCTTTCCTTCGTCGTGGAGCGGTCACTGCTCGGCAAGGCGCTCAATGTCCTCCACGACAGTTTTTTTCTCAGCGAATACCAGGAGCTTAACCTCTACATCTGCGGAACGGGCACCGTCGGCTCCAGCCTGCTCGCCCAGATTGCGGCCCAACGGCGACTGCTCATGAAGGAACGCGGCCTGAAGCTGAACATTATCGGCGTGAGCAGCAGCCGCCTGGCGGCCTACAATCCGACAGGCATCGACCCGGAGCACTTCAGGGAAGCCATGAACGGCGACGGGCAGGGCGGCGTCGAACGTATGGTTCAGAAGATTCTGGAACTGAATCTCTACAACTCGGTCTTCGTGGACTGCACCGCCAGCGCCGACGTCGCGGCACAGTACGAATGCCTGCTGCGCCACAACGTATCCGTCGTGGCAGCCAACAAGATTGCCGCGTCGTCGGCCTACGACAACTACCTGCGCCTCAAGCACACCGCGCGCGACCGCGGTGTCAAGTTTCTCTTCGAGACAAACGTCGGGGCCGGGCTCCCTATCATCAACACCATCAACGACCTGCGCGGCTCGGGCGACCGTATTCTCCACATCGAGGCCGTGCTCAGCGGGACGCTCAACTACGTATTCAACACGCTCTCGGCCGACGTCACGCTGAGCCGCGCCGTACGCATGGCGCTCGAGGAAGGCTACAGCGAACCCGACCCCCGCATCGACCTGTCGGGCATCGACGTGGTGCGCAAGCTCACCATATTGGCCCGCGAAAGCGGTTACCGCCTGGAGACGGAAGACGTGGAACGCCAGCTCTTCATCCCCGCGGAAATGTTCGAGGGCAGCCTGGAAGATTTCTGGAAAGACCTCCCCTCGCTCGATGCCCAGTTCGAGGCCCGGCGCCGGCAGTTGGCCACCTCGCACAGTTGCTGGCGCTTCGTGGCGGAATGGAAGGACGGCCACGCCAGCGTAGGCCTGCGCGAAATCCCCGAGCAACACCCGTTCTACCAACTGGAAGGGGCGAACAACATCATACTCCTCACCACGGAGCGATACAAGGAGTACCCCATGCTCATACAGGGCTACGGCGCCGGTGCCGATGTGACCGCCGCGGGCGTATTCGCCGACATCATGCGCGTAGCCAACATCTGACGGCGCCTTGCCCGCACCCCCTGCTCCGCCGGAAACCGCCGCCCCGGCCCGGCCGCCGCGCCAGGGGGCAAATCGCAGTGTCTCCGAAAAAAGTCCTGGAAAAATTTGGCCATCTGCGCGCAAACTTCTACCTTTGCACTCGCTTAACAGCAATAAGGTGAGATTCGCTAGCTCAGCTGGTAGAGCACAACACTTTTAATGTTGGGGTCTTGGGTTCGAACCCCAAGCGAATCACACAAGGGCAACAGGCCGCGAGGACTGTTGCCCTTTTTGTTGGCATACGGCGGGCGGTGCGGGCGTTAGTTTCCGCAACGCCTGGGCTTAGCCCCGTCGCCATGGGAATAGGGCCAGTTCTTACGGGGATAGGCCCAGTTTTTACGGGAATAGTCCCAGTTCTTACGGGGATAGGGCCCGTCGCTACAGGAATAGTCCCAGTTTTTACGGGGCTAGGGCCCGTAAAACGAAATCCGGGGGAAAGGGCGCGCGTCTGAGATTTTTTGCGTACGTTTGTACTGTTCATCCGTTCAACCCTTTATTTCCTGTCTTTCTTCCCTATGAAAATTGCTATTATCGGTTGTGGAAACATGGGCGGCGCTATCGCCCGCGGTCTGGTACAGAGCGCCCTGCTCCGCCCGTCAGACCTCATCTGCACGGCCCGTACCGAGGCCACGCTGGAACGTATGCGGACGTCGTGCCCGGGTATCAGCACCGGCCTCGAAAATGGTGCCGCGGTCCGCGGGGCGGACGTCGTGTTTCTGGCGGTAAAGCCCTGGATTGCCGGGGAGGTGCTCGAAGAGATTCGGCCCGTGCTGGACTTCAGCCGGCAAGTCGTAGTCTCCGTCGTGGCCGGGCTCACGTTCGAGCAGCTCCGAGCCCGCCTCTGCTGCGACCGGCCCGACGCCGGTTCCGCCCTACCCGTGCTGTTCCGCGCCATGCCCAACACGGCCATCGAAGTAGGCAGCAGCGTCACGCTCCTGTCGGCGCTGAACGCCTCGGCCAAACAGACGGAACTCGTCGTACGCCTGTTCAACGGGACAGGCAAGGCCGTGCTGATTGAAGAAAGCCTCATGCCCGCCGGAACGGCCGTCGCCTCGTGCGGCCTGGCCTTCGCCCTGCGCTACGTACGCGCCGCGACGGAGGGAGCGGTCGAACTGGGGCTACGTCCCGCCCTGGCTACGGAAATCGTAGCCCACACGCTGCGGGGAGCCGCCGACCTCCTGCTCAGCCACGGCTTGCACCCGGAGGAAGAAATCGACAAAATCACGACGCCTGGCGGCATGACCATCAGGGGACTGAACGAACTGGAGCGCCAAGGCTTCACGGCGGCTGTCGTTCAGGCGCTGAAGGCGTGCAACCGGTAAGGGGCCCTTCGCCCTATCGGCATACAGACGACCGGCCTGCGCCCCCGTCCGCGAAGCGACTGACGCTCCCGGCGGACGGGGACGGCAGGCCGGCCGTCCGGGTTTATCCGATTCCAGTCTGGATGTTCAGCCAAAATGTCCAGCTACGGTTTTGCCGCAACGGGGACAGATGCCCGTGAAACCGTCCGCCGCCACGCGGTAACCGTCCCGGCGCACCAGGACCGTACCGCAATCGGGACAGACCGTGTCCTCGGCGCCGGGCAGACGGACGTTGCCCAGATAGACGTACTGCATGCCGCAGTCGCGGGCCACGTCGCGGGCCGCGCGCAACGTCTCCACGGGCGTGGGCGGCACGTCGCTCATCCGGTATTGGGGGAAGAAGCGGCTGAAATGCAGCGGCTGTTCCGCAAAACCGTGGGCGACGAGCCAGGAACACATGGCGCGAATCATCGCCCGGTCGTCGTTCACGCCGGGAATCAGCAAGTTCGTCACTTCCACCCACACGTCGGCTTCGAGCATACGCTCCAGCGTGCGGAGCACCGGCTTCAGGGTCGCATGGCTTATGCTGCGATACACTTCGTCCGAGAAGGACTTCAGGTCCACGTTGGCCGCGTCCACGTTGGCCAGGAGTTCGCCGAGCGGGGCCTCGTTCACGTATCCGGCCGTTACGAGCACGTTTTTCAGCCCCGCCGCCCGGCAGGCCGCCGCACAGTCGCGCGTGTATTCGTAATAGGTGAGCGGTTCGGTGTAGGTATAGGCCACCATCGGGCAACGGTTCGCCCGGGCCAGCCGCGCAACCTCGTCGGGGCCCAGCGCCGCGCAGTCCACCTCCTGCGGCGCGGCCTGCGAAATGGTCCAGTTCTGGCAGTTGCGGCAGGACAGGTTGCAGCCCGTCGCCGCCAGCGAGAGGCAGCGCGCCCCGGGGTAGTAGTGAAAGAGCGGCTTTTTCTCCACCGGGTCAATATTCAGGGCACACACCTTCCCGTAACTGTCGGCCCAGAGCCGGCCGCCGCGGTTCCGGCGGCTGCGGCAGCGTCCCCGCTGACCGTCGGCCAGGCGGCAGGCATGGGGACAGAGTTCGCACGTCAGCGTCCCGTCCGCTTCGCGACGGTAATAGTCCGCCTCGCGACAATCGTCCTGCCGTTCAGTCCACTCCGCCTTCATCGAACACCTCCGCTTCGTAAACGTACAACTCTGCGTCGCGCCAGCCGTCCCAGGAAAGTCCGGCCTTGTCGCGGGCGCAATGGCCCAGGAACTCTTCCTTCGTCCAGTGCGTCTCTTCGGCCACCTGCGGCAGGAAGGTGCCCTGGTGCGAGCCCTTGATCATGAAGATGCCGTGCCGGCCCAGTTCAAACTCCTCGGCCGAGCGGATGCGCTTCAACGGGGACAGCACGGAGATCTCTATGTGGACGCGGGACAACTCGCCGGCTGTCAGCGGGCGGAACCGGGGGTCTTCAAACGCCGCTGCCTTGGCCATCGCCTGGACGGTAAGGTAGAGCGGACGGCGCCCCACCAGGTTCCCGATACATCCCCGCAGCTGGCCGTCGAGATAGAGCGTGACGAAAGCGCCGCACGGCGCGTTCAGGCGGTCGGTCAGCTGCTCCGGCTCGTAAGGCAGGTCGCGCTTCCCCGCCAAGGCGTTCCCGATGGTGCGCCGGGCGACGTCGAGCAGGGTCCGCTTCTCCGCTTTCGTCAGCGAGAAGCGCGCTTCGGCGGGCCTGTCGTCGTCGGCACTGCGCGGCACGACGGTGAACGCATGATAGCCCACCACCTCGTCGCGACTGCCGTAGGGCGAATCGCCCGAGTTGCAATAGGCCAGGTGTCTTATCTGCAGATTCCCGGCCTGCGCGGCCAGCATCAGCAGCACGGCGATGGGCGCCTGGCCGCAAGCGCTGGTCTGCAGGTTCGGTAGCTGCAGCTCCACGTTGTCGGACAGCGTGCCGAGAAAGTTTTCCAGCGAACCGCTGGCAATAGCGGTACCGGTGGCGCGGTCTACGCGCACGGCGTCGTCGTAAGCGGGATAGTGCGAGAAGTCACTGCTCACGACGAAGAGATTCTCGGGCGTGAAATAGGGCTGTAACGCGGCGGCGACGCGGCCCAGTTTCTCCAGATTCTGCGTCCCGACAATGACGGGCACGATGGGAGGCATTTGCTCCAGCCGTACTTGCAGGAAGGGCAACTCCACTTCCAGGCAATGCTCCTTCTCGTGCGCCTCCGGCACGAAGCGGAACACGCTGTCGGCCTCCAGCAGGCGGTCGCACACCTCGCGGTCCACGGGCACCTCGCCCAGGGGCGTCAGGTAGTGGCTGTACGCGCCGTTGACCGAGGCCCCGTCGAAAGCGGCCCGGTGACTGGGCCCGAGCAAAAAGACACGGCGGTAAGGCGTTGCCGGGTCTATGGCGGCAAAGGCTTTCCCGGCGGTCGCGCCGGAGAAGACGTAACCGGCGTGCGGCACGATGACAGCCTGCACGTCCTTCCGTACGGGCCCGGCCGCTGCGGCCAGGAAGCTGTCGACTTCCGCCCTTAGCCCGGCCGAGTCGGCCGGATAGAAGCTGCCGGCCACGGCGGGCACACGCTTTTTCAACTTTCCTTGTGAAAACGAACAACTGACTTGACTCACCATAACACAGAACAATATGAACAGGAAACTTGGTTTCGGTCTCATCACTTACGTAGATTTGGCCCACGAAATATAGTCATAAATCCGATGCCCCGCGCAGAAAATCGTCCTTTTCTGATTAAAAAAAGCAAACGGCGGAGCGGGCGGTCTCCCCGTAGCTCCCCGGCCCCGCGGTCCGGACGGGCGGCCGGCGGGACAGTCCGGACGAAAAGGCCAACAAGGGCCCCGCCGCTCCGGGCCGGCCCGGAAAACACGCGGCGCGGCAACTCCGTTCTGCGAAGAGTTACCGCGCCGCGTCGGAGAGTTCCCGCCGCGCTCAGATGGGGAACCAGATGAACACGGCCACGTCCCACAGCGCGTGGGAAAGGACGATGGCCGAAAAACGCCGGGGGAAGAAACGGTAGAGCAGGCCCCAGAAAGCGCCGGCTACGAGCGCGGCCATCACCAGCATGAAGTTGCACGAGCCGGCATGGACCAGGGCGTAGAGCACCGTGGCCACGACCAGCCCGGCGTTGGCTCCGAAGCGCTCCGACAGGGTGTGCTGCACGTAGCCGCGCCAGAAGATTTCCTCGGCCGGTCCGATGATGAACAGCATCTGCAACGTCAGCAGCCAGGCGGCGTGCCCGTCCTTCATGCCATAGATGGCGTCGACCTGCGGGCGGGCAAAGTCGAAGAGCCAGGCGGCCACCTTGTCGCCCGTCCAGAACACGAGCCACAGCGCCACGGCCAGCAGCAAGCCGCCTACGACGTTGGCCGCCGACCAGTGCAAGTCGTGCCACCAACCCGGCCGGAAGCAGGTGGCGAGCACACCGAGCGTCAGGGCGGAGCAAGTCATCGTCCACCAGAAGTTTACGTAAGGCGCCGTCCAGGGTGAGAACATCGTCGTCCACAACAGGGCCGCGAGAACGAGGGACAGGGCCAGGCGCGTCATCCTACCCATACCGCAATGAGGAAAGACAGTGAAACCAACAGGCCGAACAGGAGCTGGAGCTTGGCGGTAAATTCGTCCAGATGGGCCAAAGCGGCCTGCCCGTCGCGGAAATAGGCGACGGCCTTCCGCACGTTGCCCGCCGCCGGCAGCAAGGCGCCCCAGGCCAACAGCACCCACCAGGGCATGGCGCCCCCCAAGGCGCAGCCCAGCAGCCACAGGAACGGGAGCAGTATCTCCAGACAGTAGAGCGCCACGGACTTGCGCCCGCCCAACAGCATGGCCAGCGTGCGGATGTGGACCCTGGCGTCGGTCTGGATGTCCCGCGTGTTGTTGCAATGGAGTATGGCCACCGTAATCAGGCCAATGGGCAAGGCGAGCCAGAGCACGTGTCCGTCAACGCTCCCCGTAGCCACGTAGGACGTTCCCAGCATGGGCAGGAGGGCGTAGGTCAGGAAGATGTCCGCGTCGCCCAGGGCGCGGTACTTCAGCCACGGATAGCCTATCGACAAGGCTATGCCCGCCAGGCCGAAAGCCAGGAGGGGCCAGCCCGTGCGCAGCATCAGGCCCAGCCCGGCTGCACACGCCACGGCCAGCAGGCCTAACGACAGGCGGCGAATCTCCTGCGGACGGAACATGCCGCCCGTCAGCGTCTTGACGCCGAACGTGTCCGGAGCGTCCACGCCTCGCTCGAAGTCGTGATAGTCACTCCACGTGTTTCCTGCGGCATGGAAAAGCACGATGTTCAACAGGGCCCAGATGCCGCTGACCCAGTCCACGTCGCCCCGCGACCATTGCAGGTAGGCCAAGGTGGCCAGAACGGGGACGGCCGAAGCGGGAAAGGACCAGGGCCTTACCGCTATTAGCCACTCCTTGAAAGTATGTTTCTTCATGGGTAGGGATGAATGGTTTGTCGGTTACAGTCTCCGCCGGCAGGGCAACGCTTCGGCCGGCCGGGATGCCGGTCCGGAAACGGCAGGAGCGTCTCCGTGTCGCCAGCGGGTTGCAATATTCGTAAAAAAACAGGACCTGGGCAAACGTTTTTAACAGAAAATCCCCCTGCGCCGGTCGCCGCGGCGGCGAAACGGGTACGGCCGACCGGCGGCCGTACGGCAAATCTTCGTACCTTTGTCCCGACAGGCACTCCACCCCGCCCCCCGCGCCGCTCCGGCCGACGGGCGGGGAAGGAGGCTACGACACACACTGAGCCATGGACATCGAGACTTTCCGCGACTACTGCCTCGCCCTGCCGGGCAGTCATGAGAAGATGCCGTTCGAGAAATTCTTCCGCGGCCGCCACGCCATCCTGGCCTTCTACGTAGGGCACAGGATATTCTGCTTTACGGACATCGACCGGTTCGAGACCTGCACCGTGAAATGCCCGCCGGAGCAGATTGCGGAACTCGAGGCGCGCTACACCGCCGTAGGCCGGCCCTACAACCTGAACGCCCGCTACTGGGTGAGCCTGGGCCTGGGCGGCGACCTGCCCGACGACGAGGTGCGCCGCCTGGTGCGCCAGTCGTACGAACTGGTGCGCGACAGCCTGCCCCGCCACGAGCGGCCCGCGCCATAAGCTCCCGGCGCCGCCCCACAAGCCCTGCGGCCGCCGTCTCCGTTCATGGAAGACGGCGGCCGCACTGGCTGTATGCGCCCCGCCGGCGGGACGCGGGCCGGACGGGCGGAAAGGGCCGGGAGGCGGTCGAAGCGCAGGCCCGGCCTGGGGCGCCGGGGCCGCGCCGCAGCCGGCGAAAGCGCACAGAACCGTCCGCACCGGCGGGCACACGCCGCCTCAGTCGTGTATCTTATGCGTCCCGATGGCCCTTACGGTCGGCAGGTCCTGGTCGTCATAGATGGGGCTGCGGCCCGTATCCAGGCGGGCAATGGCCTGCATCTCGTCGTCCGTCAGCGTAAAGCTGAAGAGGTCCAGATTCTCCGCCATGCGTTCGGGGCGTACCGTTTTGGGGATAACCACTACGCCGCGCTGGTTGAGCCAGCGGAGCACGACGCGGGCCACCGTGACGCCGTGGGCCGCCGCTATGGCCGTGAGCACGGGGTGACGGAAAATGTCGTTCTGCCCTTCGGCAAAGGGCGCCCAGGCCTCGTGCTGAATGCCTTCCTGCCGGAGAAATTCGTGGGCCGCCTGTTGCTGGAAGAAGGGATGCGTCTCCAGTTGGTTCACGGCCGGTTTCACCTCGTTGTGCAGGAAGAGGTCCTGCAAGCGCTCGTTGCTGAAGCTCGTCACGCCGATAGCCCGCACGCGGCCCTCGTGGTAGAGGCGCTCCAGGGCCCGCCACGCGGCGTAGTAGTTGCCGTAAGGTTTGTGGAGCAAGTAGAGGTCTACGTAGTCCAAGCCGAGGAGCGAAAGCGACCTGTCGAAAGCGCGGAGCGCGTCGTCGTACTCGTAGTCCTGCACCCAGAGTTTTGTCGTGACGAATACGTCCTCGCGCCGGAGGCCACTGCGGCGCAGGGCGGCCCCTACGCCGGCTTCGTTGAAATAGGAAGAGGCGGTGTCCACCATGCGGTAGCCGGCGGCGAGCGCCTCGCTGACGGCGCGCTCGGTCTCGTCCTGCGGAATCTGGAATACGCCAAAGCCCACTGCGGGCATCATGACGCCATTGTTGAGTCTGACTTCTTTCATACGTTCGGTGTTGCTGGTTTTACGGTGACAAAGGTAGCGCCATGCGGGCAACGGCGCGTAACAAAAAGCGGAGTTCCGTTTTCACTTTTCGGGGTTTCTCTGTGGTGGTGGACCGCAGGAAAAGCGGCCCGGCTACGGTTCCGGCGGAAAACCGCATTTGCGCTTGCCGCTCCTCCGGGCTTTCGCTACCTTTGCAAAAACGGAAAGCATACGGGAAAAGACTGATGGAAAAAGACCTTACGACACAGATTTGCTTTGCCAAAAGTCCGGCGGACTTCGACATGGCGGCTCACACGGACTACGTGGTCCACGCGCTGTGCGCCAGGGGGAGCTTCAGCTTCCTGCTGCGCGACGTGCGCTACAACGTGGCGCCGAACGACTACGTGATTCTGCCGAACCCCTCGCTGGCTTCCGCTTTCTCGCAGTCGGCGGACTTCGAGGGCCTGGTCATGGCGCTGGGCAACGACTACGTAGCCGCCATCGCCCTGCGCTCGGACTACGGCGCCGTGGGCCACCTGGCGCTGCTGCACAACCCCGTGATGCGGCTCTCGGCGACCGACGCCGCCCGTTGCCGGAGCGACCTGGAACGCCTGCGCGAACGGCTGGGCGAGACGGAACACCGGTTTCGCGACGAAATGGTAGGCCACCTGCTCATGGCCCATATTCTCGACCTCTACGACATCCATGCCCGGAGCTGCGCCGCCACGCCGCCCACCGAGCGCAAGGCCAGCCTGTTGCGGCGCTTCGTCGCCCTGCTGTGCCGCGGCGACTGTGCGGCCCACCGCGACCTGGCCTACTACGCGGGCAAGCTCTGCGTCTCGCCCCACTACCTGTCGGAGGTGTGCCGCGAAGTGAGCGGCCAGCCGGCCAGCTACTGGATAGACCGCTTCACCGTACAGACCATCATCCGGATGCTGGGACAGAAGGACCTGTCGCTGACGGAAATCGCCGCACGCCTGCACTTCTCGTCGCTCTCCTACTTCAGCCGCTACGTGGCGCGCCACACAGGCCGCACGCCCACTGCCTACCGCGACAGCGCGTCCCCGGCGTGAGCCACGCGGACAGTTGCGCGAAACACGGGGCTAAGGCCAGTTTTTACGGGCCCTATTCCCGTAAAAACTGGCCTTAGCCCCGTAAACGCCCGGCCCGACGGCCGGCTGACGGGCCGGCGGGCGCGCGCTCCGCGCATGGGGGCGCAGGGCGCGAAAAAGGGCGGACCGCCGGGCCAAGGTAAGCCCCAACGGTCCGCCCTGCTTGCATATCAGGGGAAACAATTGAATGCGGCGTGCGCGTTACTCCTCGGTGAGGTCGGCCGCCTTGTTGCGGCGGTGCTTCAGCACCTCGGCGTCGATGTAAAAGACCGTCTCCTCGGCGAGATTGTTGATGTGGTCACCGGTACGCTCGAGCTTGCGGAAGATACCGGCCAGCTCGATGCAGAGCCGGATGGACTCGGGATGGGCCGTAGCGTAGTTCACCAGCACGTCGATGGCCTGGTCGTTGATGTTATCGAGCGTTTCGTCAATCTCAAGGACCGACTTGGCCTGGACTATGTCCTGATTTTCGAGGGACTCGAGCGTGGTCTTGAGCATCTTGAGGGCGGTCTCGTACATCTGGCGCAGCTGGAGCTGCTCGAAGAGTTCGTGGTCCTCGGGCCTGAACTGCGTGCGGATGACGAAGCGGGCGATGCTGTCGGCGTAGTCGCCGATGCGCTCCAGGTTATTGTTTATCTTGAGCATGGCGAGGGCGAAGCGCAGGTCTACGGCCACGGGATTGTAGAGGGCAATGAAGTCCTCGACGTCGCTGTCTATTTTCAACTCGAAGGCATTGACGCGCTTCTCGCGGGCGGCCACTTGCTCGGCCAGCTCTACGTTTGTCTCGAGCACCGACTTGTAGGCGTTGTCCAACTGTTCGTAGACGAGCGTCCACATGTCGTTGATCTCCTTCCTAATGGAGTGTAATTCGTTTTCTACAAATTTTACCATGATGGCTTATGTTTATCGCGTGAAACGTATGATCATCCGAAGCGGCCCGTAATGTAGTTCTGCGTGGCCTCTTTGTCCGGATTGGTAAAGATTTTCTTCGTCTCTCCGTACTCTACCATCTCGCCGAGGTAGAAGAAGGCCGTCTTGTTGCTGACACGGGCGGCCTGCTGCATGCTATGGGTGACGATGACGATGGTAGTCTGGCTGCTGAGCTCGCAAATGAGCTCCTCAATCTTGGCTGTGGAAATGGGGTCGAGGGCCGAGGCCGGTTCGTCCATGAGCAGGACGGAGGGCTGCACGGCCATGGCGCGGGCAATGCAGAGACGCTGCTGCTGTCCGCCGGAAAGGGCGTAGGCCGACTCCTTGAGTTTGTCCTTCACCTCGGTCCAGAGGGCGGCGCTGGTCAGTGCCTCCTCGACGCGCTGGGCAATAAAGCTCTTGTCCTTGATGCCGTTGACGCGCAGGCCGTAAGCCACGTTCTCGAAAATGCTCTTGGGGAAGGGGTTCGGGCGCTGGAACACCATGCCGACGTTGCGACGGAGCACGTCGACGTCGACACTCTTCTCGTAGATGTCCTTACCGTCGATGAGTATCTGTCCCTCGAGACGTGCCCCGGGAATCAGGTCGTTCATGCGGTTGAACAGGCGCAGGAAGGTGGACTTGCCGCAACCCGACGGCCCGATAAAGGCCACTACCTCGTTGTTGGGGATGGTGATGTTGATACCCTTAAGGGCGTGGAATGAGCCGTAGTAGAAGTCTACGTTTTTTGCTTCAATCTTGTTCATGATATATTGAGGCGATTATTTCGATTTCAGTTTCTTCTCAAAATGTTTACGGATGCCGTTGGCGATGAGGTTCATGATGAGCACGATGACTATGAGCACGAAGGCCGTGCCGTAGGCGATGGGCATCTGGGCGTCGATGTCGGTGCCGCTCGTCGCGACGACGTAAAGATGATAAGGCAGGGCCATGCACTGATCGAAGATGCTGGTGGGCAGCTTCGGCAGGAAGTAGGCCGCACAGGTAAAGAGAATAGGCGCCGTCTCACCGGAAACGCGGCCGAGCGAAAGGATGAGGCCCGTGATGACACGGGGCATGGCCATGGGGAGCAGGACGTGCCAGATGGTCTGCGTCTTGGTGGCGCCCAGGGCCAGACTGCCCTCGCGGTAGCTGTTGGGAATGTCGCGGAAGGCTTCCTCCGTGGTGCGGATGACAATGGGGAGCGCCAGTAGGCCCAGCGTGAGCGAGCCGGCCAGTATGCTGTCGCCAAAGTCGAGATAGTTCACGAAGAAGGCCATACCGAACAGACCGAACACGATGGACGGAATGCCGGCGAGGTTATTGGTCATGGTGCGGATGAAAGCGACCAGTTTTCCCTTCGGTGCGTACTCGTTCATGTAGATACCGCTGATGACGCCGACGGGGAAGGCAAAGATGGCGCTGCCTACCATGAGGTAGAACGTACCTACGATGGCGGGCCAGATGCCGCCTTTCGTCATGCCGTCGGTCGGGGCCTGGGTGAGGAAGTCCCAGTTGATGACGGAAATTCCCTTGATGAGGATGAAGCCCAGGATAATGAACAGCACGAGGACAATAAGGTAGCTCAGCAAACGGAAGCAGGCGAACATGGCTTTCTGTAGCCCGCGCTTGCGCTTGTTATAGTTGGGATCGAACTGTAGTGGCATGGTTTATCTGTTCTTATTGCGCGCCGAAACGATTTCTACGCACGAATTGATAATCAGTGTGATGAAGAAAAGCAGAACGCCGAGGAGGAAGAGCGACTGGTAGTGAGCTCCGCCGGCGGGTGCTTCGCCGAGCTCGGCGGCAATGGTGGCGGGGATGGTGCGCAAGGGCTCGAGGATGCTGGTCGGGATGATGGCGGCATTGCCCGTCACCATGAGGACAGCCATCGTCTCGCCGATGGCGCGGCCTATACCCAGGACGACGCCCGACGTGATACCCGAAACGGAATAAGGCACGACGACTTTATAAATGGTCTGCCACTGCGTGGCGCCCAAGGCCAGACTGGCCTCGCGCATGGTGCGGGGACAGCTGCGCATGGCGTCTTCGGCCACGGTGATAATGGTCGGCAGGGCCATGAGGGCAAGCACGAGGCTGCCGGCCAGGCCGGACTCGCCGACGGGGAGGTTGAACGTCTGCTGCAACAGGGGCACGATGACGGCCAAGCCGAAGAAGCCGTAGACCACGGAGGGGATGCCGTTGAGCAACTCGATGATGGGCTTGAGAAACTTGCTCACGGCGGGCGGCGCTACTTCAGCCAGGTAGATGGATATGGCCAGGCCGAACGGCAAGGCGAAGAGGATGGCGAAGAAACTAACCCAGAGCGTTCCGCTCAGTAGCGGCAGGATGCCGAAGATAGGCGAAGGCGTGGCCGTGGGGAACCACTCGGTGCCGAGCAATACGTCCTTCAGGGGGATGGTATGGTCGGGGACGAGGTGGATGCCTTTCTCGTTTTCGACCAATACTTTGGGAACGAAGGCGATGATGCCCGGCGTCTGGCGCACCTGTTCGGCAATCTTTTCGCCGGCGTGCTCGTACTCGGCGCCCAGTTCCTCCTCGGAGTAGAGCTGGTCCAGGTCCTCGAGACGGAAGACTTTGACCTTCATGTCCTTGCCGCCGACCTCTTTCCAGTTGGTGATGTCCTCGTCGAAGAGTTGCTTGATCTGCTCGGCGCTCAGGCGGTCCACGTCATTGGCTTCGTTGAGCGCCAGGACGTAGCCCTCCTCGACGATGGGCTGGCGGAACAGCCCCGCGGCCTCGCTGAAGAGGAAGCCGATGATGAGCAGGATGACGACGCTCGTGACAAAGCCGCTCAGCGTAAAGATCTGGCGCGCGATTCTGTCAATCCATTTTTTCATAATCAAGATTCGTTTTTATGTACTTACGGTAAATGCGGGTGGAATCAGGCTTAGCGGGGAATGAAACCCAGGTCGAGCGTCTTGGCCCTGGCCTCCTTGGAAAGGAGGTACTGCAAGAAGGGGCGGACCTTGGCCTCGTTGGCCTTGTCATAATAATAATATAAAGGACGGACTACGGGATACTGTCCGGCCATAGCGGTCTGTACCGACGGGGCTACGTAGTGGCGGCCGCCGTCGTAGGAAACGGACAGCGCCTTGACGTGGCGGTTCAGGTAGGCCAGGCCCACGTAGCCGATGGCGCCGCGCGTCTGGCTCACGGACTGGATGATGGCGCCCGTAGCCGGCATGGAGAGGACGCCCGCCATATAGTTCTTGTTATGAAGAATGCTTTCCTTGAAAAACTCATAGGTTCCGGACGACGTCTCACGGGAGTAGACCACAATCCGAGCATCCGGGCCGCCCACTTCCTTCCAGTTCGTAATCTTTCCCCTAAAGATGGCCTCCAGCTGCTCACGGGTCAGCTGCTTCACCGGATTGGACGGGTGGACGATGACTGCCAGCGCGTCGTAGGCGACTATCACCTCGACTGGCGTGTGACCGCTCTGTTTCATTTTCATTTTCTCGCTAAATTTGATGCGGCGCGACGCCATGGCCAGGTCTGTCGTCCCGTCGAGCAGGGCCGAGATGCCAACGCCGCTGCCGCCGCCCGTCACGGTGAGCGTAGCGGACGGATGACTGGCCATATACATCTCAGCCAGTTCCTGAGACAGAGGGAGCACCGTGTCGCTTCCCTTGATGCGCTGCGCCTCGAGCCGGAACGGCCAGACCAGGAGCAGTGTCGCCAGCAATAATGAGCTTAAATACCTCATACGCAGTAATGTTTTGAGTAATAGTTTTGATTAAGTTTTCTCTATGTCCGGATGGGTGTGGAACAGGCCCCCGAGAGGGGGTTCCTTTCTTAAACCGTGTAAAAGTAGGCCAAAGCTGTGAACAAACCGTTACAATGGCGAAAAGAAATAAGCGTGCAGCTTGCCGGACGGCGACACTACGCCGTGCAACAAGCTGCACATCAACTGTTTATAAGAACGCGCCGGCGCTCCGGCGGGCTGTTACATTTTGCTTAAATTTTCGTTCCCTGAGCCTACGGACTGCATCACGGCCGTGGCAGCCGCGGGCGACGGGGCCTTGCGGACGCGCTTCGGCCCGTACGTCTCCAGCCCGCCCCACTCGGCCCGGTGCTGCGGCCGCTGGGGCGCCTCCTTCAGACTCTCGACAAAGAGCAACAGGCGGTTCATGACGTTGACCTCGCTTACGCCGCTGTCGAAATCGAGCGAGAGCAAGTGGAGCTCGGGATAGAGCTGCTTGATGCGCTTCTCTATGCCCTTCGACACGATGTGATTGGCAATACAGCCGAACGGTTGCAGGCTGATGACGTGGTCTATGCCCAGGCGCGCCATGGACAGAATCTCGCCCGGCAGCACCCAGCCCTCGCCGAACTGCGCGTTGAGGGAAACGATTTTGGCCGCTTCCCCGGCCTCCTCGAACACGTTGTTGAACGGCAGGAAATAGCGGAAGCCGGCCCCGACCCTGTTGAAGCGTTCCATGCGCTTCCACACGAGGCCGTAAAGCCAACGAATCACGGCGTCGGGCACTATTTTGCGGCGCAGGCGGCTATTCTGCTTCACCTGGAAATTGACGAAGCCCTGGACGAAGAACTCGGTCAGCAACGGCGGGATGACTTCCACGCCGTGGTCCACGAGCCACTGGCTGATGTTCTTCTGGGCAAAGGGGTGGAACTTCAGGAAGATTTCCCCCACGATGCCGACCCGGGGCACGGGCGCGTCGCCGGGCCGCATGATGGCGTTGAAGTCGCGCACGGCCAAGCGGAACAGGGACAGCAGTTCCTCGGGCGAATTGTTCTCCACGATGCGCCGGGCCGCGCTCAAGTACAGGTCTTTCAAGCGGGCGGCGGCGCCAGGCTCCTGCTCGCGGGCGGCGGCCGCGTAATACAGTTTCACAATGCCGTCGCTGTACAGGAAGGTGTTCAGGACGATGGGGAGCAACTTGCGCCAATTCATGTGGAAGCCCGGCTGCTCGTTCTCCAGTCCGCCGCCAAAGGTGACGGAGAGGACCGGCACGTCGCCGAAGCCCGCCTCGGTAAGGACGCGCTTTATCAGAGAGATGTAGTTCGACGCCCGACACTGCCCGCCGGTCTGCGTAATGGCCACCGCCGTCGTCTTCGGGTCGTAGCGTTTCTCCTCAAAGGCCTTGATGATGTCGCCCACAATCAGCGTGGCCGGATAACAGACTTCGTTGTTCGCGTAACGCAGCCCCCAGTCGCACGACGCCGCGTCGCTCACCGGGAGATTCTCCACGTCGTAACCGGCCACTTTCATCAGCGACGGAATCAAAGGCGAAATGAACGGCGTAAAGAACGGAGCCAGTATCTTGCGGCGGCGGTCTTTCTTCTCGAATACGGGCGAAGTGACGAAAGGCTCCACGCCGTGCCGGCGGGTGCCGCCGGCCAGGGCCAGCTTTAGGCTGTCGATGGCCGAGCGTACGCGGAGTTTGATGGAACCTATGTTGCTGACGTCGTCTATCTTGAGCAGGGTCAACGTCTTGCCGTAGCGTTTCAACAGGTTGCGGGTCTCGTCCGTCAGGAAAGCGTCCGGGCCGCAACCGAAAGAGGTCATCTGCATACACTGCACGTCGTCGCCTTCACGGGCTACCCACTTCGCGGCGCGGAGAATACGGTTCGCATAGGCCCACTGTGAGACAAAGTGCACGTCGCTTACGTCGATGTCCTCGCCGCGTACGATGTCGTCCGTGATGACGTTCACGCCCATCGCGGCCACCATGTCGGACAGTTTGTGCTGTATGAGCGGGTCGGCGTGGTAAGGGCGGCCGGCCAGCAGGATAGTCAGTTCGCCCCGCTCCCTGCTTTGGCGCAGCACCTCGCGGTTGCGCGCGGCCAGCTCGCGCTCGTAGTCCTCCATCGCGGCCAGGGCGTCGCGGAAGGCCGCCTTCACCGTCTGCGTCCTGACGCCAAGCCCTGTCAGATAGTCCTTACACTGCCGGTAGAGCAGGCTACGGTCCTTGAACGTGATGGCCGGGGAGTCGATGAGGACGCCCTCGTCCTGTACACTCTTCACCACTTCCGCGTAGGCCGAGACAATGGGGCAGTTGTAGCTGTTCTGTCCCCCTTCGTGCTTCTCGAAGACCACGAACGGCATGAATATGCGGTCCACGCCGCGCGCGGCGAGGTCGTGCACGTGGCTGTGCACCAGCTTTGCCGGGAAACAGATGTTGTCGGACATGACCAACTTCACCTTCGCCTCGTAACTGCTGAAGGTGGAAGGGGCCGAGAGCTCCACGCGAAAGCCGCACCGCGTGAAGAGCGTGTGCCAGAAGGGGTATTCCTCGTACATATTCAGGCAGCGCGGAATCCCGACCGTGCCCATCGGCGCCTGCTCCGCCGGGTCGCGGTCGAAGAGCAGCTTCAGCTTGTCGGTATAAACGTTCAGCCCGACCGTCTGCCCCACACCTTTATTATTATATATCTTCTCGCAACGATTGCCGGAGTAGTAGCGGTTGCCGTTCCCGAAGCGGTAGGTCGTAATGCGGCACTGGTTCTCGCAGCCGTGGCACTGCTGCTGCCGGGTGGTGTAGGTGGCGCGACCGACCAGCTCGTCCAGCGAAACGTCCACGTCGGCATACCGCTGGGCGTAGAGCGCACAACCTATGGCCCCCATCAGCTCGGGACAGTCGCTGCGGAACACGTCGTGCCCGGTCAGTTTCTCGAAGGCCCGGACCACGGCGTCGTTCTTCATGGTTCCGCCCTGCACCACGATGTGCTCGCCCAGCTCGGCCGTATGCTTCAGCCGCAGCACCTTGTAGAGGCAGTTGCGCACTACGGAGTAGGACAGGCCGGCCGCTATGTCGGCCACGGTGGCCCCTTCGCGCAGCGCCTGCTTCACTTTCGAGTTCATGAAGACCGTGCAGCGCGTGCCCAAATCGCAGGGCAGGGCCGCCCGGCACGCTTCGCGGGCGAACTCCGCTACGCCGTAGCCCATCGACTTGGCGAACGTTTCGATGAAGGAGCCGCACCCGGACGAGCAGGCCTCGTTGATTTCGATGCGGTTCACGACTCCGTCGGCGACGAACATGGCCTTCATGTCCTGGCCGCCGATGTCGAGGATGAACGATACGTCCGGCGCGATGTGGCGGGCAGCCATGTAGTGCGCGATGGTTTCTATGATGCCGCCGTCCAGGCGGAAGGCCGCGCGAATCAGGTCCTCGCCGTAGCCCGTTACGCAGCTGCCCGTCAGGTGTACTTCCGTCCCCGCCTCGCGGCAGGCCTCGATGAAGGCCTTCAGGCCCTGCTCGGCGGCGGCTATCGGGTTGCCGTCGTTGCTGTGGTAATAGGAATAGAGCAACTGGTTGTCGCGGTTGAGGAATACGATTTTCGTCGTGGTCGACCCGGAGTCGATGCCCAGGGTCACGTCTTCGCGCCCCCGCCCGAGCGGCTTGCGCACCAGGCGGTACTGCGAGATGCGCCGGCACCAGTCCGCATAGTCCTCCTCCCCCTGGAAGATGGGCTCCATGCCTTTGCGCGGCCGGTAGTCCGCAGCCAGCCGGGAGCGGATGGCCGTTGCCAGCGCGTCGAGCGGTAGCGCCGCGCCTTCGGCGGGAGCCAGTGCGGCCCCCCAGGCCGGGAGCAGGTGGCTGTCGGCCGGGAGCAGCACGTCGCTCTCCTTCAGGTGCAGATAGTCGACAAAGGCCCGGCGCAGGGCGGAGAGGAACGTGAGCGGCCCGCCGCAGAAGAGGACGGGCGCCGATATGTCGCTGCCGTGGGCCAACGTGACGACGGTCTGCACCGCTACGGCGTGGAACACCGAAGCGGCGATGTCCTCGCGGCTGGCATTCTTCGCCAGCAGGTTCTGAATATCCGTCTTGCTGAACACGCCACACCGCGAAGCGATGGGGTATATGTGTTGCGCCCGGAGGGCCAGTTCGTTGAGCTCGTCCGGCTTCACGCCCAGCAGGATGGCCATTTGGTCGATGAAGGCCCCCGTACCGCCGGCGCAGTTGCCGTTCATACGCATGTCGGTGGCCTGTCCGTTGCGGAAGAAGACCACCTTCGCGTCCTCGCCCCCTATGTCGATCATCGTCTCGGCCCGAGCGCAGGCGCGGCGCACGTAGTGCGTGGCGGCCACCACCTCCTGCACGAAGTCCAGGCCGCAGGTCTCGGCAATGCCCATGCCGACCGAGCCCGTCAGGTGCAGGCTCACGGCCGACGTGCCCGTGGTGGGCGCCACGGCCGAGAGCAGTTCCAGCAACTTTTCCCGGATTCGGGCGTTGTGGCGCTCGTAGTGTGTGAAGACGGGCCGGCCCTCTGCGTCCAGCACCACGGCCTTTATCGTGGTGGACCCGATGTCGAGACCCATGCTATAGGTTGGCTTCATAAGTGCTATTTTTCGTTTTTACGGGCAAAGTTAAGTCGGTTACGGCGAGTGGGAAAGTGCAATTTTGGGGTTATCCTGTGCAAAATCCACGGTTTCTGCCGCAAATTGTCCGTAGATATGTTGATTTTGTGCGAAACTATTCGTTAATTTGCGCTGTGCCCCTGCAACGGGCGACAGACTATGCCAGAAAAAGTTTACCACATCGGCGACGCCGGCGACTGGGACGCCGGGACCGACCAGACGCGCGGCAGCCGCCTGGGCATCCTGCTGTGCCGGAGCGGCGGGGCGGAGCTGCTGCTCGACGACCGCTTCTTCCGCATCGGGACGAACCATCTGCTGTTTCTCCCGCCCTACTCGCGCTTCCAAGTGCTGCGCCGCTCGGCCGACTTCGCGGGCCCCGTCCTCGAGGTCGACGTCGACGTGTTCCAGGCGCTCTTCGACAAAATCACGGTCGACGACCGCCTCTGCATACGCCAGCACCCCTGCGTCCTGCTCGATGTGGAACAGCACCGACGCCTGGAGCAGGCGCTGGGTAGCACGCTGAAGCTCATCACGGCACAGGAGGGCGACCGCGGCCCGGGCGCGGCCAAGCTGGCTACGCACATCACGCACGCCCTGCTGTCCACCTACTGGCTCGAGGCGCTCAAGGCCTACTTCGACTGTGGTCCGGCCACCGGTGCGCCGAAGAGTACGGCGGACCAGGTGCTGGAAAACTTCCTCCAGTTGCTCGGTCACCACAGCATCCGCGAGCGGAGCGTGGGCTTCTATGCGCAGCGCCTCCACCTCTCGGCGGGCTATCTCTCGGCCCAGGTGAAGGCCAAGACGGGCCGTTCGGCGATGCAGTGGATCATAGACTTCACCCTCGCGCAGGCCAAGCACTATCTGCGCTCCACGACGTGGAGCGTCAAAGAGATTGCTGCGGCGATGAACTTCCCCGACCAGTCGACCTTCGGGCGCTATTTCCGGCTGCACGGGGGCCTCTCGCCGACGGACTACCGCAAGCTGCCGAGCCACGCGGACCGTTCCGCCGAGAACTGGCCTTAGCCCCGTCGCGACGGGGCTAAGGCCAGTTCTTACGGGGCTAAGGCCCGTAGTTGCCGTCCCTGGCCGCGCGGCCGCCGGGCTATTCCTCCTTCACGACGTAACGCTTGTAGTAGGCCAGCGCCATGGTCGTAACGGGCAGGGCGACAATGAGCCCGCCGATGCCGCCTACGAAGGCGCCGACGGAGAGCGACAGCAGAATGATGGCCGGCGAGAGTCCCATGATTTTCCCCATAACCCGGGGCGTGACCACTACGTCCTGCACCACCTGGACTACGACGTAGACGAGCACGACGCTGCCGATGAGCAGCCAGAAGTTCTCGCCCGTCTCGGCCGCCCGGAGCAGGGCCAGCACCGTGGCGGGCAGGAAACCGGCCAGCTGAAGGTAGGGCACGAAACTGATGATGCCGATGAAGCAGCCCAGGGCCAGCGGCATGCTGAAGTCGACCAGGTAGAAGCCCAACGAGAACATGACGCAGTTGCTCAAGGCGATGAGCAGCTGGCCGCGGAAGTAGCCGCACATGTAGTAGGTGACGTCGTTCACGAACTGGCGAGCAAAGGGCCGGCGACGCTGGGGGATGTACGTGACCCACTTCTTCGCGTAGCGCTCATAGTCGAGCATGAGGAAGAAAAGGTAGAGGAAGGCAATGAGCCAGGACATCACGCCGATGATGGTACTGGCCGTGGAGAGGAGGATATCCCACACCTGCGGCACGATACTCTTTACGGCCGTGAACAGGTCGCCCGCCTTCACCCAGCGGTAAACGTCCGTGCGGCGGAAGTATTCGTTGAAATACTGCTCCACGACTGCCGGCAGCGAGGAATGGGTCCCGCCGTGCTCCAGGTAGTTGGCGATGACGTCCTTCACGTGAAGGCACTCGTCCACCATGGGCGGCACGCAGAGCCACAGCAGGCCGACCAGGGCGGCCAGTGCCAGCAGCAGCGTGAGCACGACGCAGGGCAGGCGGAAGTGGAGCCGGCACTTGTACTGCAGGAAGTCGACCACGGGATTGAGCAGATAGGCTATCACGCCCGCTACGAGGAACGGCACCACTACGGCGCTGAGATAGCGGAACAGGAGCCAGCAGACCACCACGGCGGCCACGATGAGCAGGCCGCGGGCAAAACGGTCGAAGGTAATCGGTTTCATATCGTAAACGTATCGGGGTACGCCGTGCCCCGTGCGGCCTCGCTCCGAACACCGGAAAAGCCGCCGGTGTGCCCGTACCCGGCCCTGCAAAAATAGGCATAACTTCTATAAAAAAGCAAATATCGCCGCCTTTTGTTTGCCCGGCACCGAGAAATCCATATATTTGCAGCATGGGAATGCTCTACCTTGTCCCCACGCCCGTGGGCAATCTTGAGGACATTACGCTCCGCGCCCTGCGCGTCTTGAAGGAGGTCGACGTCGTCCTGGCCGAGGACACCCGCACGTCGGGAATGCTCCTCCACCACTATGACATCAGGAACAAGCTCTGTTCGCACCACAAGTTCAACGAGCACCAGACGGCCGACGCCTTTGCCGCTCGCATGGCGGCCGGGGAAACGATGGCCCTCATTACCGACGCGGGCACGCCGGGTATTTCGGACCCGGGCTTCATGCTGGTGCGGGCCTGCGTGGCCCGGGGCGTCGAGGTGCAGTGCCTGCCCGGGCCGACGGCGTTCGTACCGGCACTGGCCGCTTCGGGACTGCCCTGCGAGCGCTTCACCTTTGAAGGATTCCTGCCGGTTAAGAAGGGTCGCGCCACGCGCTTGGAACAGCTGCGCGAGGAGCAGCGCACGATGGTCTTCTACGAGTCGCCCTACCGCGTGGTCAAGACGCTGGGCCAGCTGGCCGAGGTCTTCGGGCCCGAGCGCCGCATGTCGGCCTGCCGCGAAATCTCCAAGGTGCACGAGGAAAGCGTGCGCGGCACCATAGCCGAGGTGCTGGCCCACTTTGAAGCCACCGAGCCGCGCGGGGAATTTGTCCTCGTCGTCGAGGGCCAGGGCTCCGCCAAACGCGCCGCCGGCAAACGCGCGGCCCGACAGGCCGACGAGGACTGAGCTTACGCCACGAAAAAATTATACTTCCGATATGAAACAATTACTTTTTATTGCTGTCGCCGTGGCCGCCTTGACGGTCGGCGGCTGCCAGTCGAAAAGAGAAAAGGAAATGGCCGAGGACCAGTCCCAAGCCACCATCGACTCACTGCAACGGGTCATCGCGCAAAGCAAAAGCGAGTCGGAGGACATGGCCAAGACCATCCAGCAAATCCGTGACGGCTTCCGCCAAATCAACGAGGCCGAGGGCCGCGTAACCAAGGAACAGAGCGAAGGCTCTGACCAGCAAGTCATCGTGGAGAATATGGCCTTCATCCAGCAGACGTTGCGCCTGAACCGCTCGCGTATTGCCTACCTGCAGGAGCAGTTGCGCAATGCCAACCAGACAAGCAAGGAGGCCAAGGACGCCTATGAGGCCATGGTCGAGGAGTTCAACCGCCAGCTGGAGAGTAAGACCAAGGAAATCGAGGACTTGCGCCAGCAGCTGGCCGAGAAGGACATTCAAATCGCCGAGCAGGGCGAACAAATCAGCCAGTTGAGCAGCAACGTGGAGGACCTGACCTCGCAGAACGAGGAGAAAGCCCGCCAGATGGCCGAGCAGGACGCTAAAATCCACGAGGCATGGTACGTCTTCGGCACTAAGAAGGAGCTGCGCGAGGAGCATATCCTTGAAGACGGCGACGTGATGCGTTCGGCCGACATGAACAAGGATTACTTCACGAAGATTGACATCCGCGTCACGAAGAAGATTCCGCTCTACTCCAAGAAGGCCGAGCTCAAGTCGGACCACCCGATGGGCTCCTACGTGCTGGAGAAGGACGCACACGGACTCTACACGCTGCGCATCACTAACCCGGACTCGTTCTGGAGCACCAGCCGCTATCTCGTCATCTTAGTTAAATAAATGTTTTTCTCAAGCCCGGAAGCGTGTTGCCTAAGGCCATAGGCCGCGGCAACGCGCTTCCTTTTTTCGTGCGCTGACGCGAGAGGTCCGTCCCCCGGCCCCGGCAGCGCACCCGGAGCGGACGGCGGACGGAGCAAAAGCGGGCTCCGCGGCGCCTGTCTGCCCGCACGCACGGACTTAACACAACAACTTCATCCATGACTGCTACGCTAAAATCGCACTATTCCGCCACCCTGCGCCTAGGATTGCCCATCGCCGTGGGCCAGGTGGGCGTCATCCTGATGGGCTTCGCCGACACCATGATGGTAGGCCACTACTCCACGGACTCGTTGGCCGCCGCCTCGTTCGTAAACAACCTGTTCAACCTCGTCACCTTCCTCCTCATGGGCTACTCCTACGGCCTGACGCCCCTGGTCAGCGCGCACTGCGGCCGGGGCGAGCGGGGCGAGGCCGGCGCCTGCCTGAAAAACGCCCTGGTGGCCAACGGGCTCTACGGCCTGCTGCTGCTCGGGGCCATGACGGCGCTCTACTTCTTCCTGGACCGCATGGGAC
Source organism: uncultured Prevotella sp. (assembly GCA_900556465.1). GTDB lineage: Bacteria > Bacteroidota > Bacteroidia > Bacteroidales > Bacteroidaceae > Alloprevotella. The sequence continues at coordinate 87,073 of USPK01000001.1, forward strand.
AACCCGAGGAAATCCTTCCGCTCGTATGGCCCTACTACATCGTCGTCCTGGTCTCGATGATCTTTGTCATGGGCTTCAACGTCCTGCGGCAATTCACCGACGGCACCACCGATACGGCCGTCGGCATGTGGGCCTTGCTCACGGGCAACGCGCTCAACATCGTGGGCAACTACCTGCTCATCTACGGCATAGGCCCCTTCCCGGAGCTGGGCCTGCTCGGCGCCGGGCTCTCCACGCTCTTTGCGCGCGTCGTCACGGCCGCCATCCTCTGCGGCGCCATCCTGTTGCGCAGCCGCTATGCCCCGTTCCGCGCGGGCTTCCGTGCGGCCCGCGTGCGGCTGGGACAGTTGCGCCACATCAACGCCAAGTCGCTGCCCGTCTCCATCCAGATGGGCATGGAAACCGGCTCATTCACCTTCAGCGCCGTCATGGCGGGCTGGATTGGGGCCGTAGAGCTGGCCAGCTACCAGGTACTCGTCACCGTCGGGACCCTGGGCTTCCTCTTTTATTACAGTTTCGGCGCGGGCATGAGCATACGCGTCGCGGCCTTCACGGGTAACAACGACTGGACGGGCGTACGCCTGGCGGCCCGGGCCGGTTGCCACATCCTGCTGGTCATGGCTCTGCTCTCGTCCACCACTTTCCTCTGTTTCGGCGAGCCACTGATACGGGCCTTCACGTCCGACCCCGCCGTGCTGGCCACTGCCCTCACGCTGATTGGCGCACTGGTGCTCTACCAGTTCGGCGACGCCATGCAGATTTGCTTTGCCAACGCGCTGCGCGGGACTTCGCACGTGATGCCGATGATGGGCATCGCCTTCGTCAGCTATATCCTTGTCGGCATCCCGGCCGGTTACGTCATGGGCTTCCCGTTGGGAATGGGCATCCACGGCATATTCCTGGCGTTCTCCATCGGCTTGTTCACGGCCGCAGCCCTCTTTTTCTTCACCTTCCGCAAGGTGGTGGCGCGGGAGCAAGGCGGACAGGGCTGAGGCGCCACCGCCCGCCGCACCGCCTGACAGTCGGAAAAATTACTGGGCCTATTCCCGTCGCGACGGGGATAGGCCCAGTTTTTTCTTCCCTTAGGGGCGTAGACCGCGCAGCCGGCCGGCGAAAACGGGGGAAGGACGAAGCGGCCGCGCGGTCCGGCACCGGCGGCGTCAGTCGGCACCGGGAAGCCCGCTGACTACGATGGGCAACTGCCCCACGGCATCGGCGGGCGCGGGCTCGAAGTGGGAGAGCTCGGCCGCGTTGACCAGGCGGTTCCGGAGGATGAAGCGGGCCATGGCGCCGCGGCACATCTTGGCGTAGACTACGACGGAGCGCAACCGCCCGCCGTCCATGACGCGGAACTCCGGGGTCACGACGCGCACGGACGCACAGACGCGCCGCCAGTCGAAGAGGCGCTTCATCTCGGCGCTGGCCAGGTTGACCAGGACGCCGTCGTCGGCCTGCACGGCCTCGATGAGGCGCTCCGTCAAGCGGGGTTTCCAGTAGTCGAAGCGGCTCGGTTCGTCCTCGTCCGGCAGGCGTACGTTGCCCTCCAGGCGGTAGGGCCGGATGCCGTCGAGCGGGCGCAACAGTCCGTAGAGGAAGGACGTGATGAACAGATGGCGCTGGGCGTAGCGGAAGTCGTCGGCGCTGAAGTCGGCGGGCCGGAGATAGCGGAACACGATGCCGGTATAGGCCAGTATGGCCGGGACGGGCGCCTCGTCGGGGGCAAAGAAGCGGCGGAAGCGCAAGGCCGCCTCGGCGGCGGGTCGGCCGCTCACGTGCAGGGCGCGGGCCAACTCGTCGGGGCCGAGGGCGAGCAACTGGCGGACGGCCGCCGCGGCCTCGTCGGCAAAGGCGGGCACCGTCAGTTCGGGCACGGCGGCCGGTACGCGGCCCATGGTCTTGGCGCAGGCAAGGAGGATTTGCATAAGGCTCTGGAGGGTTTGGAACAAATGGAACAGCCGCCGCGAGGCGGAACGGAAAGGCCCCGCAACGGATGCTCCGGCGAGGCCTGAAGGGAAAGGATGCGCGACCGGACGTCAGCGCCCGATGGGCTGAATCTTGCGCCGCACGCCCTTGGAGATTTCCAGGAACATGTAGCCCGGCATCTCCTTCTTCACGTTGTCGGCGTGCTTCGTGTATTCCCGCATGGCGTATTCCTTGGCTTTCTCGAACGTCAGGCGCGACATTTCGCTCTGCGTCTTGCCCTGCATCGTCGAGTCGAGGCGCTCGCCGGGGAAGTAGTCATCCAGGTCGACGTCGCCTATCATGGTGGTCTCGAGGAACGTTAGTTTTTTGTGCTCGGCGTCTTCGTAGTAGCCGACGAACATGTGGCCGGGGAGCTGGACCAGGACGGGCGTGATGTTGATGGCGCGCAGCAGGGAGGCGAACAAGGCGCTGCCGTCGACGCAGTTAATCTGCGAACTCTCGATGGCGTCCTCGAACGTGCGGACCCGTTGCGCGTAGACCACGTTGCTGGACAGGCTGGAGTAGGACACGGAGCTGTAACGGAACTTGCGTTTCTGCAGGACGTACCACAGGGCGTAGACCTGCTTGTCCACGGTGGTGGCCGAGCCCTGGTAGCCCAGGAAGCGGCGCACTATGCGCGTGTCGAGCGCCTCGCGGAGGACTTTGTCGATCAACGGATTCTCTTCGTTGACATAGGCGGCAAAGAAAAGGCGGGTGCTGACGAAGCGCGTGCTACCGTCGGGGCGTCGCTGCACGAAGCCGAGGAGGCACTCGTTGACACTGCGCATGGAGAACGTGCGTACTTTCTGCCCCAAGGCGTGGCCGTTGAGCTCGACGGTGGCTACGACGCTGACGGGCTCGGCCTGGACGTTGTCGCGCAGGGCGTCGTAGCGCCAGAGCACCTCGGGATAGATGGTGTACTCCGTATGGGCGCGGGGCAGGACGAACTCTGACACGGAATGGGCGAAGAAAGGCGTCTCGTTCAGCTCTACGCGCACCAGACTGTTGGCCTGGTCGGACTTGACGCGGATGGCAATCAGCGATTTCGGATTGCCTACAAAGAGGCTGTCGGCCGGCGGGATGACTTCGGCGTCCGTAGCGGCGACGGAAAGAATGGCGGAGGGGAAGATGTTGCCACCGAGCTGGTCGACGATTTCATAATCGGTGGAACGTGAAAGGCTCGTGCCCAGCACGACGAGACCTATAATAATAATGACCGTAGCGCCGGTTACGGTCCACCAGAACTGTCGGCTGCGAAACCGCAAACGGGATAATAAACTCATGGACTCCTATACTTAAGGGGACTTCTATAAATTAAATCCCTGATTATAAGTTGCATAAGCGGATAAAATG
>USPK01000002.1 GCA_900556465.1 uncultured Prevotella sp.
CAGCGCCTCCTGAAAATAGGTTTTGACCTCACTTTTCTTCTTGCCCTTGAAAAATTCCGGGCTGGCTGTCACCATCGCCTCCACCACGCGCACGCTGTCCGACCTCGTGCGGCAGCCCGCCCTGGCCGCCCGCGGCTACCGCATAGTCCACTACGAAGGCCCCGACCGCCGCGGCGTCGACTGCGCCTTTCTCTACAACCCGAAATTCTTCCAGCTGGAAAGCTCCATGCTCGTGCCCTATTACTATCTGGACAAGGAGCAGCCCGACGTTGACCTCGGCTTCTACACCGACGCCGACGGCCGCGTGAAAGCCTACACCGAGCTGCGCGGCGACACCACGTACATGACGCGCGGCTTCCTCGTCATGGGCGGACAGCTGGCCGGCGAGAAGGTCTACTTCATCGTCAACCACTGGCCCTCCCGCGCGGCCGGCAGCGAGGCGCGCGAGCGGGCCGGATACCAGGTCCGCGCCCTCAAGGACGCCCTGCTCCGCCAGGACCCAGGCGCCAAAATCATCATCATGGGTGACCTCAACGACGACCCTAACAACAAGAGCCTCACCGAGTCGCTCGGCTGCGTGCATCGTAAGTCCGACGTCAAGTCCGACGGCGATCTCTACAACCCCTGGTGGGACACGCTCTACAAGGTCGGTCAGGGGACGCTCGTCTACGATGGCAAGTGGAACCTCTTCGACCAGATTGTCTTCACCGGTAATCTGCTGGGCGACGACCGCTCCACGCTGAAGTTCTACCGCAATGAAGTCTTCCTGCGCGACTATCTCTTCCAGCAGGAGGGCCGTTATAAGGGCAACCCCAAGCGTACCCACGCCGGCGGCGTCTGGCTCAACGGCTACAGCGACCACCTGCCCACCTACATCTACCTTATTAAAGAGGTACACTGACCCGATTCGTTTCACCCATCCGCCTGCGCGGGGCCGCGGACCGACGCGCCCCGCGCAGACCCATATACCCAACATCCCCATGGCCCAGAAACCATCTATCCCCAAAGGAACGCGCGACTTCTCGCCCGCCGAGATGGCCAAGCGCAACTACATCTTCGACACCATCCGCCAGGTCTACGCCCTCTACGGCTTCCGCCAGATTGAGACGCCCGCCCTGGAGAATCTCTCCACCCTGATGGGCAAATACGGCGAAGAGGGCGACAAGCTCCTCTTCAAGGTCCTCAACTCCGGCGACTTCCGCGGCGACGTCAGCGGCGACGACTTCCGTAGCGAGTCGCCCGCCCGGCTCGCCGCCGCCTTCTGCGACAAGGGGCTGCGCTACGACCTGACCGTCCCCTTTGCCCGCTACGTCGTGCAGCACCGCGAGGAGTTGCAGCTCCCCTTCAAGCGCTATCAGATACAACCCGTCTGGCGCGCCGACCGCCCGCAGAAGGGGCGCTACCGCGAGTTCTACCAGTGCGACGCCGACGTCGTCGGCAGCGACTCGCTGCTCAACGAGGTGGAACTCGTACAGATCATCGACGAAGTCTTCACCCGCTTCGGCATCCGCGTATGTATCAAGCTCAACAACCGTAAGATCCTGGCCGGCATCGCCGAGGTCATCGGCGCGCCCGAACGCCTCATCGACATCACCGTAGCCATCGACAAGCTCGACAAAATCGGCGCGGAGAAGGTCGTAGAGGAGCTGCGCGCCAGCGGGCTCGACGATGCCGCCGTAGCCCGGCTTCGCCCCATCCTCTCTACCGGCGGCAGCAACGCCGACAAGCTCGAGGCCATGCGCACCCTGTTTGCCGGGAGCGACGTCGGGCAGAAGGGCGTCGAGGAGGTGCGCTTCGTGCTCGACGCCTTGCAGGCTTCCGGTCTGCACAATGCCCTTGAGCTCGACCTTACCCTGGCGCGCGGGCTGAATTATTACACGGGCTGCATCTTCGAGGTCAAGGCCCTCGATGTCCAGATTGGTTCCATCACGGGCGGCGGCCGTTACGACGACCTCACCGGCATCTTCGGCATGCCCGGTCTGAGCGGCGTCGGCATCTCGTTTGGGGCCGACCGCATCTACGACGTGCTGGGCCAGCTCGACCTCTATCCCAAGGCGGCCGCTTCCGGCGTGCGCCTGCTCTTCATCAACTTCGGCCCGGCCGAGGCGGCCTGCTGCCTGCGCTATGCCGCTGCCACGCGCCGGGCGGGCATTGCCACCGAGGTCTATCCCGACAGTGTGAAGATGAAGAAGCAGATGAGCTACGCCAACGCCATCGGCGTGCCCTACGTGGCCCTCGTCGGCGAGGAAGAGATGAACGCCGGCTGCGTCACGCTCAAGGACATGGCCACCGGCGAGCAGCAGCGCCTGACGCTCGATGAGCTTGTAGCCCACCTGGGCTGACGCCTCCGCCCCTACCGCCATTTGCCACGGTGCCCGGACAACCTGCCGAGTTGTCCGGGCACCGTCGTTTTCCGCCGTAGCCGCCGGCCTATTCGTAGACTTTCACCTCCTGTTCCCCCCGCAAGGCCGTCAGCGCGTTGAGGGCCATGGCCTCCATCTCGTCTTCCCCGGGATAGATGTGTACGGGCGCGAGGAACTCCACCCGTGGACGCAGCCGCGAGGTGATGTAGTCCGAGTGGGCAATGCCGCCCGTGATGAGCACGGCGTCGATTTGTCCGTAGAGCACGGCGCCCTCTGCCGCGATGGCCTTGGCCGTCTGGTAGATCATGGCGTCGATGAGCAGCTGGGCGTGTTGGTCGCCCGCCTCGATGTTTTCGATGATTTTCTTCACGTCGGTCGTGCCCAGGTGGGCCGAGAGCCCGGCGTTGCCGGCTATGCGCTTGAGGAGCTCGCTCTCCGTGTAGCGGCCGCTGTAACAGAGGCGCACCAGGTCGGCCGAGGGCAGCGTCCCCGCCCGTTCGGGCGAGAAGGGCCCCTCGCCGTCCAGGCCGTTGTTGGCGTCGATGGCGCGGCCCTTGCGATGGGCGGCGACGGAGATGCCCCCGCCCATGTGGCAGATAATCAGGTTCAAGTCCTCGTAGCGCTTACCGTTCTCGAGGGCAAAGCGACGGCCGATGGCCCGCTGGTTCAGCGCGTGCCAGACGGGGACCCGCTGCATGAGCGGCGAGCCACAGACGCGCGCCACGTCCTCCATCTCGTCCACCACCACGGGGTCGGCGATGAACGCCTGGCAGCCGTCCAGTTGCCGCGCCAGGTCGTAGGCGATGATGCAGCCCAGGTTGCACACGTGTTGCCGCTTGGCGTAGTACATGTCGCGACACATTTTCTCGTTCACCGCGTAGACGCCGCCCGAGAGCGGCTTGGCCAGCCCCCCACGGCCAATGATGGCGTCGAAGCGGAAAGGGATGTTCATGCGCCGCAGCTCGTCGAGTACCAGGTCGCGACGGAAGGTGCGCTGGTCGGCAATATGTTCAAAGTGCGAAAGCTCCTCCACCGAGTGGCGGATGTTGCGCAGGAGGACGGGCTGTTCGTCCTCGTAGACGGCAATCTTGGTCGAAGTCGACCCGGGGTTAATGGCTAAGATCTGCATGGTGTGGGGTTCGGAATGAAGGGATGGGAAGAAAGCGGCGGGCGTCTGCGGGCACAAAGGCGGCAACCCGCCGGGGCTGCCGCGTTCAGGCCAGGGCCGCCAGGGCCAGGCTGTAGAACTTGGAGTCGGCGCTGTCGCCGCGCGAGGGCAGGACGACGGGGCGCACCGTGCCTTGCAGCACGCCGGCCGTCTCGGCGCCGGCGAAGAGCGTGATGGTCTTGTAGAAAGCGTTGCCCGCCTCGATGTCGGGGAATACGAGCGCGTCCGCCCGGCCCGCTATGGGCGAGTCGATGCCCTTGAGGACCATGGCCGCGGCGTCGCACGAGGTGCGCACGTCCAGGGGGCCGTCCACGATGGCCCGCCCGAAGCGGCCCGCCCGGGCAGCGTCGGCCAGGGCGCGGTAGTCCAGCGTGTGGGGAAACTTGTCGCTCACGTGCTCCGAGCAGTGGATGAGGGCCACGCGCGGTTCCTCGACGCCCAGGGCGTGGCACAGGCGGACGGCGCACGCTACCTGCGTCTCGCGCTGCTCAGGCGTGGGGTAGGGGATGACGGCCGCGTCGGTGAAGAGCAGCAACTTGTCGTAGGCCGGTAGTTCGGCGGCCGCCAGATGCGTCAGGACGCCGCCCGGCGGCAGGAGGCCCGTCTGCTTGTTGAGGACGGCGTGGAGCAGCGTGTCGGTCGGGACGAGGCCCTTCATGAGTACGTCCGCCTCCCCTTCGCGCACCAGGGCCACGGCCTTTCGCGCCGCGTCGGCGTCGTCGGTCGCGTCGATGTAGCTTATCCGTTCGGGGCAGGGGGCGTCGGCCATGAAGCGGCGGGCCTCGTCCGCGTGGCCCACAAACAGGGCCTCGGCGAAGCCGCCCGCCACGGCGCGCTGCACGGCGCTACGGGTGGAGGCATCCGTGCCGCAAACCACAGCCACACGCCGCCGCCCTCCCCGTTCGCCCAGGTGGGCAGCGAGTTGTTGGAAAGTGCGAATGTTGTCCATGTAAATGAGAGTAGGGGGATATTTTTTGCAAATATACAGAAAGACAGGCGGCGGGGCAAGGGGAATACACTCTTTTCAGCACCCGGACTGTCTGATTCTTCTCCCGAATTGTCCAAATGTTCGGAAAGACAGGCGGCGGGGCCGGAAAATGCCCGCCTTTCCGCCCCCGGCCCGTCCCGTTTCCCGGCTTCATGTAGCAAATGTTCAGAAAAGCCGTCGGCGGAGCTGTGAAGAATTTGCCTTTCCGTCTTCGGTCTGTCCCGCTTCCCGGCTTCATGTAGCAAATGTACAGAAAAGCCGTCGGGGGAGCTGTGAAGAATTTGCCTTTCCGTCTCCGGCCTGTCCGCCCCGCCGCCCGGCCTCATTTCGTGGCAATGGCCCATAGGGAGCCGGCTGTCGGCCCGCTTTCCGACGCGACAGTCTGGCGCCGCCGGTCACAGCGCCGCAGCCGCGCCCCTCGCGGGCGGCGGGCGGACCGCAGCTCCGCCGCACGTCCGCTCGCCGCGACCGGCCGCTATGCCGCCAGGGTGCATCCCGTGAGCGTCCCGGCCAGGGCCGTGAGCACGGCGATGAGGGCTTTCAATACCAGGTTCCAGATTCGTTTTTGCTTTTCGTTCATTGGTCGTTATTTTTTTAAGGGTGAAACTGCTGCCGCCGCCGTTTCCCGCCGCTCCGCACCGCCCGGGCCGGTGCCGGCCGCGAGGGGCGGCGACAGGGCAAAGGTAAGGTGCGGCGAAGCGGCGGTTCACGATTGTGGTGCATAAGCCCTGCCTTTGCGGTGTGCGGTCCGGCGGGCGGCGGGGCGTAAGGGCGGGCGACGGCCGATAGAAAACATTTTTAAGAAACGGGAACAAATTTTATACGTCGTAGGCCGGGACGCGAGGAAGATTACATACATTTGTAGCGGAAGGCTTCGCCGGCCGTCGCCGACTGTGGCGGCACGCACGGGGCTAAGGCCCGTAAAAACTGGGATAGGCCCCGTCGCTACGGGGCTAAGGCCCGTGCGCGGGGAGCCTATCCCCGCAGCCGGTGCTTGGGGAGGTGGCCGGGTGCACCTCGGGACTTATTGTTTCACCCTATATATGTGAAGACTATGAAAAAGTGTTGGTTTGTTTTTTGGTTATGCCTGTTGCTGCCGGCCCTGTCTGTGGCGCAGTCCATCACAGGCAGCAAGGTGCTGGATGATGTGCTGGCTGCGTCGGAGAGTACGTTGGAAGAGGCTGAGAAAAATTTCAAGCGTTACGGCATAGATTGTAAGGTGGGGATCTACTACGACGCGGACGTGCGGGCGATTGTCTATCGCTATCAGTTCTCCGAAAAGTCTGTCTACAAGCAGTACACGAGGCCGGAAGCCAAGGCCGAGGTGTTGCAGGGCATGGTGTCGACGCTGATACAGAACGACCCGTCGGGAAAGCAGTTGCGCGAACTGGTGGCGGAACTGGAGCGCGTGGGGTGCAGCATAGCCGTGGAGGCCGTCCTGCCGGGCCGGAAACAGGAGAAAACGACGCGCATCACGCTGATCCCGGCCGACCTGGCCGGTGCCCTGGTGCGCTGACGGCTGCGCCGGACTGTGAAAAAGCGCCGTGCCGGGAGAGGGGCTTGTGGGCCTGTCTCTCCCGGCACGGCGCTTCGGTCGGCGTGTGGGGTCAGAGTTGCTGCATGTCGTGCAGGCGTTTGTAGTAGCCGCCGCGCGCCAGGAGCTCCTCGTGCGTGCCGCGCTCCACGATGCGTCCTTCGTGGAGGACGCAGATCTCGTCGGCGTTGCGGATGGTGGACAGGCGGTGGGCGATGGCGATGGTGGTGCGGGTGCGCATGAGGCGTTCCAGGGCTTCCTGCACCAGGCGCTCGCTCTCCGTGTCGAGGGCGGAGGTGGCCTCGTCGAGGATGAGGATGTCGGGATTCTTGAGGATGGCGCGCGCGATGGAGATGCGTTGGCGCTGTCCGCCGGAGAGGCGGCAGCCGCGGTCGCCCACCTTCGTGTCGTAGCCTTCCTCGCTCTCCATGATGAAGTCGTGTGCGTTGGCCACCTTGGCTGCTGCGACGACTTGCTCCATCGTGGCGTTCTCCACGCCGAAGGCGATGTTGTTGAAGAAGGTGTCGTTGAAGAGGATGGCTTCCTGGTTGACGTTGCCAATGAGGGCGCGCAGGTCGGCAAGGTAGACGTCCTTCACGTCTACGCCGTCGAGGAGGATTTGCCCTTCCGTGACGTCGTGATAGCGGGGCAGGAGGTCGACGAGCGTGGACTTGCCCGAGCCGCTCTGGCCCACGATGGCGATGGTCTGGCCGCGGCGCACGCTGAGACTGACGTCGGAGAGGACGTCAGTCTTGCCGTTGTAGCTGAACGAGACGTGGCGGAACTCGATGCTCTCCCGCAGGCCGCTGACGTGGACGGGGTGGGCGCTTTCCCGGATGGGGTTTTCAGCGTTGAGTATCTTGTTGACACGCTCCACGGAGGCCATGCCCTTGGGAATGCTGTACGTGGCCTTGGAAAGGTCCTTGAGCGGCTGGATAATGCTGTAGAGGATAATCATGTAGAAGATGAACGTCGGGGCGTCGATGGGCGAGTGGGCGGAGAAGATGAGCGTGCCGCCGTACCATAGGACGATGACGATGAGGCAGGTGCCGAGAAACTCGCTGACGGGATGGGCCGAGGCCTGGCGTACGGCAACCTTGTTGGAGGCGGTGCGGAATTCGTTGGTGCTGCGGTCGAAGCGCTCGCGCATCTTGCGCTCGGCGGTGAAGGCCTTGATGATGCGCATGCCGCCCAGGGTCTCCTCGAGCTGGGCCATCGTTTCGCTCCACTTGTTCTGAGCGTCGAGCGACTGGCGCTTGAGCTTTCGCCCGATTCTGCCCATTGCCCAGCCCATGAGCGGGAGGACGATGATGGTGAACATGGTGAGTTGCCAGCTGGTGTAGAGCAGTACGCTGAAGTAGCAGATCAGGAGGATGGGATTCTTGATGAGCATCTCGAGCGAGCCGGTGATGGAATTCTCTATCTCGTTGACGTCGCCGCTCATGCGGGCAATGATGTCGCCCTTCCGTTCGTCGGAGAAGAAGGACAGGGGCAGGTTCGTGATCTTGTGGTAGACGCTGCTGCGGATGTCGCGCACGATGCCGGTGCGCATGGGGACCATGATGCCGGCCGAGGCGAAGTAGCACGATGTCTTGAGGAGCGTGGCCGCCACAAGGAACAGGCCGATGAGCAACAGGGCTGTCGACGCGCCGTAGCTTTCCATGATTTGCTGCGTGGCGTAGTACATGTTGTTCACCAGGATGTCTTTGATGTTCTCCCCCGGCGCGTCCCACGGGATGTAGCTGTAGGTCGACGTGTCCAGTCGGAAGAGCAGGTTGAGCATGGGGATGATGGACAGGAACGAGAAGACGTTGAGCACGGCCGACAGCAGGTTGAAGACCAAGGAGCTGACGAGGTACTTCTTGTAGGGGGCGACGTAGCGCCACATTACGCTGAAAAATTCTTTCATAGGAAAATGGGGGTGGGCTGGTGTGGACGATGGCCTGTCCGTAGCGCCGTCATTTGCGGCCGAAGTCGGCGGGCACTTCGCCCCAGAGTTGCGTCTCCCACTTGAGGAGTGGGGTGTCGTAGGTGTTCTCGCGCAGCCAGTTCTCGGCGCGCCCGATGAGCTGGAAGAGCGGTTCGGTGCGCGCGTTGCGGGCCAGGCGCGTCTTGCACTGTTTCTGCCGCACCCAGAGCAGGGCGTTGCGGCTGTCGCTGTAGACGGTGAGGTGCAGGCCCCGTTGCTTGATGAGGGCCAAGGCATGGACGATGGCGAGAAACTCGCCGACGTTGTTCGTCCCGTAGATGGGGCCGAAGTGGAACACTTCCTGCCCCGTCTTGAGGCAGACCCCGCGGTACTCCATGCGGCCGGGATTGCCGGAGCAGGCGGCGTCGACGGCCCAGGCGTCGGCCCTGACGGCGGGGGGTAGGGGCAGCACCGTGTCCGAGCGGTAGTCGGGCGGGTTGACCAGGCCGCGGTAGTGGCGCCGCGGCGCTGCGACAGGCGCGGCTGCGGCGTCGGGGCGGCCCGCCGGGGCGGCCCGACGCACGGCCGCTTGCGCCCTCGCGACGGGCGGGGCGCCGGCTTGCAGGGCCTGTTCGGCCTCGTCCGCCGTGCCGAACGCTTTGTAGGCCGCGCCTGCAAAGCCCTTCACCTGCCGTTCGCATTCCTCCCACGACCGGTAGATGCCGGGCCGGGCCCCGCGCCAGACGACATAGAATTTCTGACCCTTGCTCTTGTTCATATCAGGCGTGTTGCGACCAGTGACTTCGCATCGTGCGGACCGGTTCTCGAAGGTGGGGACGGTATTTTCAGGTGTACTATATATATTAAGGTGTGGCGCGGGCACCGGACCTGCGTCGGGCCGTCCTGTCGTTCCTGTCTGTGGCGCAGTGGGGCGGCCTTGTGCCCGTCGGCGCGCGGCGGCCCCGAGGGGCCCCGCGGCGCGGACTTACATGCGTTCGGGCATCTCGATACCGAGCAGGCCCATGCCCGTACGGATAATCTTGGCGACGTTGGCGGAGAGGACGAGGCGGAACAGCTTCTTCTTCTCGTCGGCCTCGCGCAGGATGCTGAAGTCGTGGTAGAACTGGTTGTACTCCTTGACGAGGTCGTAGCAGTAGCTGGCCACGGCCGAAGGGCTGTACTCCTGGCCGGCCTGGCGCACGGTGGCGGCGAAGTCGGCCACGTGCTGGATGATTTCTTCCTCTTTGGTAGAAATCTCTATGTCGGTCGGCAGAATGTCGGGGAGCTGGATGCCGGCGTCGGCCGCCTTCCGCAGTACGGAGCGGATGCGGGCGTAGGTGTATTGGATGAAGGGGCCGGTGTTGCCGTTGAAGTCGATGCTTTCCTCGGGGTTGAAGAGCATGTTCTTGCGGGCGTCGACTTTGAGGAGGAAGTATTTCAGGGCGCCCATGCCTACGATGCGGGCCACCTTGTCCTTTTCGGCTTCGTCCATGTCGTCGAATTTGCCGGCCTCGTCGGCAGTGTGGCGCGCCTGGCTTACCATTTCGGCCACGAGGTCGTCGGCGTCGACCACGGTGCCCTCACGGCTTTTCATCTTTCCGTTGGGCAGTTCCACCATGCCGTAGGAGAAGTGGACCAGGCTCTTGCCCCACTCGAAGCCGAGGCGGTCGAGCAGGATGGAGAGTACTTGGAAGTGATAGTTCTGCTCGTTCCCGACGACGTAGATCATTTTGTCGATGGGGAAGTCCTGGAAGCGCATTTTGGCCGTGCCGATGTCTTGCGTCATATATACGCTCGTGCCGTCGGCGCGCAGGAGGAGCTTCTCGTCGAGGCCGGCGTCGGAGAGGTCGGCCCATACCGAGCCGTCGGCCTTGCGGAAGAAGATGCCCTTCTCCAGACCCTTGAGCACCATCTTACGGCCTTCGAGATACGTGTCGCTTTCGTAGTAAATCTTGTCGAAGCTCACGCCCAGTGCCTTGTAGGTCTCGTCGAAGCCGGCGTAGACCCATTCGTTCATGCGCCGCCACAGGGCGCGCACCTCCGGGTCGCCCTGCTCCCACTTTACGAGCATCTCGTGCGCCTCGCGGATGAGGGGCGCCTCCTTCTCGGCCTTGGCCTTGGCGGCTTCGGCGTCCAGGCCCTCGGCCTCGAACTTTGCCGTGAGCTCCTTGACCTCGGCGCGGTAGTGCTGGTCGAAGGCCACGTAGTAGTCACCGATGAGGTGGTCGCCCTTTTTGCCGGAGCTCTCGGGCGTTTCGCCGTTGCCGTACTTGAGCCAGGCGAGCATCGACTTGCAGATGTGTATGCCGCGGTCGTTGACAATGTTCGTCTTGACTACTCGGTTGCCGTTGGCCTCTACGATCTGTGCGAGCGACCAGCCGAGCAGGTTGTTGCGCACGTGGCCCAGGTGGAGCGGCTTGTTGGTGTTGGGCGAGGAGTACTCGATCATGACGAGCGGGGCGTCGGGGCCGGGCTCCACGCAGCCGTAGTGCGGGTCGGCGTGTATGCTGTTGAGCAGCTCCACCCATTTGCCCGGCGCGACGGTCAGGTTGAGAAATCCCTTGACCACGTTGAACTTCTCCACCATGTCGGTGTGTGCCGTCAGGTAGTTGCCGATGTCCGTGCCCGTTTCTTCCGGTCTTTTGCGCGAGAGGCGCAGCAGGGGGAATACGACGAGCGTCACGTGTCCTTCAAATTCGCGTTTCGTTTTCTGCAGTTGTATCTGCTTGAGGTCCGCGTCCTGTCCGTAGAGGGCCTTGATGGCTTCCAGGACGGCGCCGGCCAGTTGTTCTTCGATGTTCATGTTCTATGTAGCTGAAGTAATGGTGGAGATAGCAGGCGGCAGGCGCCGCCGGGCTGCAAAGTTACGACAATTTGTGCGAACGGGCGGGCCCGTAGCGTTGAAATTCAGCGCCGGGCCCGCCCGTTTTGTCTTGGGTCAGAGCAAACTCCACGAGACGGTGAGCCCCGCCATGACGATAGAGACCATACTCATGAGCTTGATGAGAATGTTCAGGCTCGGGCCGGAAGTGTCCTTGAACGGGTCGCCCACGGTGTCGCCCACGACGGTAGCCTTGTGCGTCTCGCTGCCCTTACCGCCCAGGTGGCCTTCCTCCACGTATTTTTTCGCGTTGTCCCAGGCGCCGCCCGAGTTGGCCATGAACACGGCCAGGGCGAAGCCGGCCGCGAGGCCGCCGATGAGCAGGCCGAGCACACCGCTTACGCCAAAGATGAGCCCCGTGCCCACGGGCGCGATGATGGCCAGCAGCGAGGGGAGAATCATCTCGTGCTGCGCCGCCTGGGTCGAGATGGTCACGCAGCGCCCGTAGTCCGGCTCTGTCTCGCCGGTCAGGATGCCCTTGATTTCCCGGAACTGCCGACGCACTTCGTCTACCATCTTCGACGCGGCGCGTCCCACCGCGTTCATGGTCAGCCCACAGAAGAGGAAGGCCATCATGGCACCGATGAACATGCCCGCCAGCACCTTCGGGTTCATCAGGGTCACGTCGTAGTGGTACATGAAGTCGGCGAACGTCGCCTGGGTCACCGCCACCGTGTGGTCGGCCACGGCGATGGTCTCCTGGCCCAGCCGCGTCAGGCCTATGCGCACTTCCTCCACGTAGCTGGCCAGCAGCGCCAGGCCCGTCAGGGCGGCCGAACCGATGGCGAAGCCCTTGCCCGTGGCCGCCGTCGTGTTGCCCAGCGAGTCGAGGGCGTCCGTGCGGCGCCTTACCTCCTCGCCCAGACCGCTCATTTCGGCGTTGCCGCCGGCGTTGTCCGCGATGGGGCCATAGGCGTCCGTGGCCAGGGTGATACCCAGCGTGGAGAGCATGCCTACGGAGGCGATGCCGATGCCGTAGAGGCCCATCGAGATGTTGCTGAAGTCGCCGTTCGTAGCCAGCAGGTAGGAGGCGATGATGCCTATCACGACGGCCAGCACCGGTATGGCCGTGGAGAGCATGCCCACGCCCAGACCCGAGATGACTACGGTCGCCGAGCCCGTCTTGCCGCTTTCAGCGATGCGGCGCGTGGGGCGGTAGCTTTGGGAAGTGAAGTATTCCGTGGCTTGTCCGATGATGATGCCCACGGCCAGGCCTACCGCAACCGTGCAGCCTATCTGCCACCAGCGGTCCAGGCCCAGCGCCCAGAGGATGAGAAACGAGAAACCTACAATCAGTATGGAGCTGAGGTTCGTCCCGCGGGAGAGGGCGCGCAGCAGGTCCTTCATCTTGGCGTCCTCACGGGTGCGGACGGCGAAGATACCCCCCAGCGAGAGCACAATGCCGACAGCGGCGATGAGCATCGGCGCGATGACGGCGCGGAACTGCATCACGCCGTCGCCGCCGGCCACGTAGGCCGCGGCCCCCAGCGAAGCCGTCGCCAGGATAGAGCCGCAGTACGACTCGTACAGGTCGGCGCCCATGCCGGCTACGTCGCCCACGTTGTCGCCCACGTTGTCGGCGATGGTCGCCGGGTTGCGCGGGTCGTCCTCCGGGATGCCTGCTTCCACCTTGCCCACCAGGTCGGCGCCCACGTCGGCCGCCTTCGTGTAGATGCCGCCGCCCACGCGCGCAAAGAGGGCCTGCGTCGAGGCGCCCATGCCGAAGGTCAGCATCGTCGTGGTGACGAGGCACAGCTTCGTGCCCACGCTCTCGCCCTCAGGAATCACGGCGTTGAGCAACAGGTACCAGAAAGAGATGTCGAGCAGGCCGAGGCCCACCACTACGAGCCCCATCACGGCGCCGCTGCGGAAGGCGATGCGCAAGCCGCCGTTGAGCGACGTGCGGGCCGCCTGTGCCGTGCGGGCCGAGGCGGCCGTCGCCGTCTTCATGCCCAGGTAGCCCGCCAGGCCGGAGAAGAAACCGCCCGTCAGGAAGGCCACCGGTACCCATTCGTTCTGCACGTGGAATCCGTATGCCATGATGGCGAAGAAGAGGGCCAGACAGAGGAACACAAGGGTGACGACCTTGTACTGCTGGCGCAGGTAGGACATGGCCCCGCTGCGGACGGCGGCGGCAATGTGACGCATTCGCGGCGTACCTTCGTCGGTACGCTTCATCTGCCGGTAGAAGTACCAGGCAAAGCAGAGTGCCAGCAGGGAAGCGGCCGGCACAAGCCAGAAGAGAGAACTTTCCATAAAGTAAAAGATTTGAGCCGCCTCTAAGTTATGAAAAAACTGCCGGCGCAGACTTGGTTTCGCAAAAAATAACGCGGACTTTCACGTTTTTTATGCTCCGGGCCGCTCCCCGTCGGAAAGTTGCTAGCGCGAGCCTTCCCTCCGCCTTCCGGCGCCGGGCGGCAGCGGGCCGGTCCGGTCCCGCCGGTCCGCCGTGCCCCGCCGCCGGCCGCCCGGCGGCGGGGCACAGGCCCAGACGCAATTCAGGCCGCCCCCGGAGTGCGGAGACGGCCTGAAGCGGATGGTGAGCCAGCGGCAGTGGTCAGTTCACTGCTTCTGCCAGCTCGTTGCTGGGTTTGAATTTGACCACCTTCTTGGCTGCGATTTCGATCTTCTCTTTTGTTGCGGGGTTGATGCCCGTGCGGGCGGGACGTTCCGTAACGCTGAAGTTACCGAAACCGAGCAGGGCAACTTTGTCCCCCGACTTGAGCGCTTCGGAAATGGCATTGAGCGTCACGTCAAGTGCCTTCTTCGCGTCGGCCTTACTCAAACCGCTGCCGGCTGAGATGGCATTGACCAATTCACTTTTGTTCATGGGATTAAGAATTAGGTGTGGATAATGTTTTCCTTTGCTCCTTGAGAGCCGCAGAGAAGCAGACTGCGATCCAGTCATTGGCGGCGGCGCGCGGTGTCTTTTCCGAAACTTACAAGGTATGCACCTGGCAAAGTTAAGTCAACTCGTGGATTTTCCAAAACTTTTGCCGGTTTTTTACGTTGCGACCGCTAAAATGTCGCTCATTGTCACATCTTTTCGCTTAAATGACGACAATTTTGGCCGCAATGCCCTTTTTCCCGTCCGAGGTGGAGACCATGATGTAGTAGACGCCGGAGGCGGCGCGACCGCCGCCGCGGGCCCGGCCGTCCCAGATGAAGGTGCCGCCCACGGAGGTCCCGGCCGCTACGACGTTGCCCGTCGTGTCGGTCACTTTCACGTCGGCGTCGGCCGTCAGCCCCCGCACGGTGATGTTACCGCTGTACTCCGGCCGGACCGGGTTGGGGTAGACCGTGACCTGGCTGCGCTGCAGGGCGTCGGACGGCGTGGTCGCTTCGCTTTGGTAGGAGCAGAGGCCCTGTGAGGTGCCTATCATCACCTCGCCGGTGGCGAGGTTGGGGGCTATGGAGTAGATGCTGTCGCTCAGGAGGGGGGTCGACGCGGCCTCGAAGTGCTGGAGAATCTCCGTACCGTCGGCGCTGACCAGGTAGAGGCCGTTGCTCTCCGTCCCTATCCACTTGCGGCCGGCCCCGTCGACGGCGATGTCCGTAACGGCCACGCCGGCCAGCAGATAGTCCGCGTTGTTCGTGCCGTCGTTGCGCGGCACCTTGATCTGGGTGATGCGGAAGCTCGGCGAGCTCCACTCGTCCGGGTCGTTCACCACGTAGAGCCCCGTCGCCGTGCCCATCCAAATGGAACCGTCGGTGTCGAGCGTCAGAGCGTAGACGCCGCCGAAGTCACAGACCGTGCCGTCCTCGTTGTAGGCATTGGTGCGGTAGGTCGCCACGTCGTCGTCCGTGTCCGTAAGGGTGCCGTTATAGTCCAGGCAGAGCAGGCCCGCGGTGTGCGGCGGATTGTCCACGGTGCGTCGGGAAGCCACCCAGAAACGGCCGGCCCGGTCGAAGAGGGCCTTTTCGCACGTCGGCGCCCTGCTGATGCCCTCGGCGTAGAGACTCTGCCAGGTGCCGTCGGTCTTAAGGACACGGATCACGCTGTCTGCGCTGTTGTTCACCATCCACAGGTTGCCCTCCGCGTCGTAGTTGAGGCCGTCGAGGCGCACGTAGTTCGGGTCCACACCGTTGAGGGCCGCGGTGAAGAGGGGGCTGTTGCGTGAGTTGTAGTTGTGGACAAACTCGTAGTTGCGGTATTCGTAGAGCCCGCTGCCGCCGGCCGTGGCGAAGTGGTGCAGGGGGTCGGCGGGGTCCTGTACGATGCAGGTCATGTCGCGGAATCGCAGTCCCGTCTCCTCCTGTACGCCCTCCTCCTGGAAGGTGGTCCAGCGGCCGTTCTCGTAGGCCATGAGCGTGGCGGGCTGGTGGAGGCGGTCGGAGGGGTCGAGGCGTCCGCCGGCGATGAGGAGGCGTTCGCCGTAGAACTTCATGTAGTAGCACAGGTCGCGGCGCGGCCCGTAGCCGCCTATGGCTTCGCCCGTGGCGGCGGGTTGCCCGTCGGCGAGGCGGTAGGGGCGCAGGCCGTCGGCCCCTTCGCAGGCCCAGTAGGTGCCGTCGGACGCCCGCGTCAGCCAGGTCCACGAGGCCACGGGCTGCCACGTCGTCGCGGCTGCGTCGGGCGCAGTGGGCTCGAAGACGGCGACGCGGTCCGCATTGCGGAAGAGGGCGACGCGGCTGTCGGCATAGCCTTGCGTGTAGACCCGGGTGTCGATGCGCCGGGCCTCGGGCTGCCCGCCGGCCGTCAGTTCCAGGCGCCACAGGCCGGCGTCGGCCGACGAGGGCACCGTGAAGTAGAGCCCCCCGGCAAAGGCGTGGAAGGCGTCGGCCGCGGCCCCGAGCGCCTGCGTCAGGGTCCAGTTGTTGCGGTCGGCGGGATTGTCGGCCACGGCGCAGCTCGCTATGCCCTGGGCCGTGGCGGCGAAGAGGCGGCCCTCGAGGACGGCCGCCGCCGTGACGTTGTCGGCGGGGCGGTAGTATCCGCTGACCTCCTGGCGCTCCAGGTCGAGGTGCGCCAGGCCGTCGCCGGTGGCCAGGACGGCTTCCGTGCCCGTCACGCACAGGCCCTCCGGCTCCATGTCGCCTTCGTTGCTGTTCTTCAGCTGCGGCAGGTTGACGACGGAACCGTCGGCGTAGAGCAGGTCAATGTTGCAGTCGGGATAGACCAGCACGAGGCAGCCCAGGGGCTGGCAGTAGGCCATGCGCGAAATGTTCTTCTCGCTCAGCCCGTCCATCTTCGTGATGGTGCGCACCTCCGTGTCGGCCGGCGAATAGGCCAGCAGGTTGCCGTTGAAGAGGGCGTAGACCACGTCGCCGGCCGGGACGTTCTGCGAAGCGTCGTGGTAGGCCAGGTAATAGGTCCACTGGGCGACGGGGGCAGCCAGCGCCGCCGGCAGGGCGGCCGCCAGGGCCGCCAGGATAAGGGTGAAGAGGCGTTTCATAAGCTGTGGATAAGCGGTTTAACGGGCCGAGTGTTGCTGGAGAAAGGCCATGAGCCGGGCCACGGCGCGGGCGCGGTGGCTGATACGGTTCTTGGCCTCGACGCCCAGTTCGGCAAAGGTGCGGCCCGTGTCCTCCGGCTCGAAGACCGGGTCGTAGCCGAAGCCCTCCGTGCCGCGCGGCTCGGTGGCGATGCGGCCGTCCACGCGGCCCTCGAAGAGGTGCTCCTCGCCGTTGAGGATGAGGGCGATGACGGTGCGGAAGGCCGCCGCGCGGTCGGCGCAGCCGTCGAGGGCCTGGAGCAGCTTGCGCGTGTTGGCTTCCGGGTCGTGGCGGTCCGGGTAGGCGTAGCGCGCAGTGTGGACGCCGGGCGCGCCGCCCAGGGCGCGGACCTCGAGGCCCGTGTCGTCGGCAAAGCAGTCCAGCCCGTAGCGCTCGCTGACGTAGCGCGCCTTGAGCAGGGCGTTGCCCTCGAGCGTGTCGGCCGTTTCGGGGATGTCGTCGTGGCAGTCCAGGTCGGCGAGGCTCAGGATGTCGAACTGCGAGCCCGCAATGGCGCGAATCTCGGCCAGTTTGTGGGCGTTGTTGGTGGCGAATATCAGTTTCATTTTCATACGTTTACGATTTCTTGGAAAGGGCGTCGCGCTGCCGGGCGGCGGGGGCCAGGCAGCCCGCCAGGGCCGCCACGCAGAAGGGCAGGCCCATGTGGAAGTAGGTGAGGTCGTAGGTGCCGCCGAGCAGTTGGTCCCAGTCGCCGCGTACGCTCATGTCGTGGACAAACGAGCCCGCGACGACGAGGGTGAGCATCAGGGCCGAGGCGCCCATGGCCCGCTGTGCCCGTCCGCCGGTCCACCAGCCCAGCGCCACGCCCAGCGGGACGAAGAGCAGGAGGTCCGAGACGTTGCCCTGGCGCGACTGGAGCACGAAGGGGTTGTAGTCGAACGAGAGCAGCATGGCGCCGTCCCACAGGAGGAAGGGGGCGAACGCGGCGGCGAACGTGAGCACCGCGGCTACGACCAGCCGCACCCGGGCCCGGCCCCCCATCTGCACGAAGGGCATCAGGAGCCACAGCCCCCAGGGCACCACGGCGCTCCACCGCGTGGCCAGAAGCAGGCCGCCTATGACGCCGGCCGTCACCGGACGCCGCCGAGCGTTGAAACCGGCGGCCGCGAGGTAGTTGATCAGGGCGCCTACGGCCAGGAAGTTGGCCATCAGGTCGCTGCGTACTGTCACTTCGTAGACCACGGCGGGCGAGGCGTAGAGCAGCAGGGCGGCGGCCAGGGCGGCGCGGCCGCCCCGCGCGCGGGCCGTGGAGTGGACGAAGAGGGCCAGGGCCACGACCGACGAGAGCCCGACGTTGTGAAAGAGCAGGTAGAAGGGCAGGTGGACCAACTGCCACACGGGAAAGGGCGAGCCGTAGCCGCCCAAGTGGGTGCGGGCGGCGTAGGGGTACTCGCCGGCCAGCAGATGCTCGAGGAAGTTGTGGATGGCCGACCAGCGGTCCACCTGGAGCGTGTAGGGGTCCACGCGGCTCTGTGCCCAGACGAGGAGCACCGTGGCCACGCCGGCCACGAGGGCGGTCGCTATCCCCGCGCGCCGCCCGCGGCCCGCGGCGTCGGGGGCCGTGCGGCCGGGCGACGGGCGCCGGGAGGTGAAGGCGACGGCCAGGGCCAGCAAGCCGCCCGCGAGCGCCACGTAGGCCGCGGCGGCTGCCGGGGCCGACAGCCCCATGCGTCCCGCCTGCTTGACGACGACGAGGGCGTTGATGGCCACGTAGAGCGCGGCCCACCCCGCGGCCGAGGCGTAGCGGGAGACGGATGCCGTATGGATTCTCATAAGTAAGCGGTTAGGGACGTAGCCCGGCGGCGGCTTCCAGCCTTCGGCCGCGCGGGCCGGCAGTGGGCCGCACAGGGCGGACGGGGAGGCGCGCCACGGGGCTAAGGCCAGTTTTTACGGGGCTAAGGCCCGTAATTTCTGGAATAGGCCCCGTGTTTGCGGAAACTGGCCGCGGAGCCGGTTGCCCGGTGCGGGCCGCCCGGCGGACGGTCAGTAGCGGAACGTGCTGCCCCCCAGAAACTCGCGCAGCAGCGACGTGGGCGGCAGGCCCTTGGTCGAGATGGGGTTGAAGTAGGAGAGGAACTTGCGCAAGCGGTAGGCTTCGGAGTACTCCGGGACGTTTTCGGGCACCTGCTCGAGCAGGGGCAACGCCTGGGAGCGCAGGGCCGCTATCTCGAAGAGCAGTGCCGTGTTGACCATTTCGTCGGCCTCCTCCTGGTAGGGGAATATCCACTTCTCCTCGCCGGCGCGCACCGAGGGCCAGCGGCGTATCGTCTCCTCGGCCGAGTAGCTGCGGTAGCGATAGTCGCGGACGATGCGGCGCAGCAGGCGGTTGTCCGACGTCGGGATGTAGTTGTGGTCGTCCAGCAGGATGGTGGTCAGGGCCGAGGCGTAGATTTTGAACTTCGCGGCGGCGGGAATCTTTTCCGTAAGGATGGGGTTGAGGGCATGAATCCCCTCGAGTACGAGCAGAGAGTTGGGCTGCAGGCGCAGGCGGTTGCCGCTCTTCTCGCTACGGCCCTTCTGGAAGTTGTAACGGGGCAGCTCCACCTCCTCGCCGGCCAGCAGCGCGTTGATCTGTTGGTTGAAGAGCGGGATGTTCATGGCGTGGACGCTCTCATAGTCGTAGTCGCCGTTGGCGTCGAGCGGCGTCTTCTCGCGGTCTACGAAGTAGTCGTCGAGCGATATGGGGACGGGGTGCTGGCCGTTGGCCATGAGCTGCACGGAGAGGCGCTTGGCAAAGGTGGTCTTGCCGCTGGAGGACGGGCCCGAGATGAGGATGACCTTCAACTCGGGGTTGGCCACGATGCGGTCGGCCAGTCGGCTGATTTTCTTTTCCTGCAGCGCCTCCGATACGTTGATGAGGTCGGTGGTGTAGCCCTTGCGGCACATCTCGTTGAACTCGCCCACGGTCGATACGCCCAGAATCTCCTGCCAGCGGTGCTGCTCGTTGAAGACGTCGAACATTTTGCTCTGCTCCTTCATGGGGCGCAGCTGGCCCGGGTGCGCGGGGTCGGGGAGCCGCAGCAGCAGGCCGTCGCCATAGGGGATGACGTCGAAGAGCGTAAGCTGCCGCGTCTGGATGAGTAGCGAGCCGTAAAAGTAGTCTGCCGTGTCGCCCAGGGTGTAGTACGTCGTGTAGAGCGAGCCATTGCTCTCGAGCAGTTTGGCTTTGTTCTCCAGCCCGTTCTTACGGAAAAGGGCGATGGCCTCATCCGTCGGACACGTGATGCGGTGGAAAGGCAGGTCGGCGTCTACGATCTCCTGCATGCGGCAACGCAGGCGGTCGACGACCTCGGGCGTCACGCCCCCCTCCATGAGGCAGCGGCAGTAGTAGCCGTTGGAGACGGGCGTGTCGATGCGGAGCCGGGCGTCGGGGAACAGGTCGCGCACGGCCTTGTAGAGCACGAAGAAAAGTGAGCGCGTATAGGTGCGCATGCCGGAGGGAGAGGAAATGTCGAGAAACTCTACGTCCTTGTCGTTGAAGAACATGAAGTGAAGTCCTTCCACTTTGTTGTTCACCTTGGCGCTGGTCACGCCCAGCGGCATGTCTATCTCCAGCATTTCGTAGACTTCCTCGAGCGTGAAGCCCATAGGCACTTTGTGGCTGCGGCCTGTGTTCTTGCAGCGGATGGTAATCGTTTTCCCCATATCGTCTGGTTTACGGATTTGTGAAAGCGGGGCGGCGCGCGGCGCGGGCGTCCGCGCCACTCCTATAATAATAACGCGGCAGCGGACGGATTAGTGTGCGGCCGGGGCGCTTTCTGCCGCGGCGGACACCACCTCGCCCTTGAGCGTGGCGGAGGTGGACGACGTGACGCGCACCTGGACGTATTGCCCGGGATGCCATGGCCCGCGGTCGAAGACAACGACCTTGTTCTGCTCCGTGCGGCCGAAGAGCTGCTCGCGCGAGCGCTTGCTCGTGCCCTCTATGAGCACTTGGAACGTGCGCCCTTCGCAGCGGCGGTTGCTCTCGGCCGAGAGCTCGTTCTGCAGGGCGATGAGCTCCTCGAGCCGGCGCGTCTTCACCTCCTCCGGGACGTCGTCGGGCAGATGGCGGGCCGCGTACGTCCCGGGCCGTTGGCTGTACTTGAACATGAAGGCGGCGTCGTAGGCGCACTCGCGCATGAGCGAGAGCGACTGTTGGTGGTCCTCCTCCGTCTCCGAACAGTAGCCCGCGAAAATATCCGTCGACAGGCCGCAATCGGGGACGATGCGACGGATGGCGGCCACGCGGTCCAGGTACCAGGCCCGCGTGTACTTGCGGTTCATGAGGTGAAGGATGCGGTCGGACCCGCTCTGCACGGGCAGATGGATGTGGCGGCACACGTTAGGCTCCTCGGCGATGACGTGAAGCGTCTCGTCGCTCATGTCCTTGGGGTGGCTCGTCGTGAAGCGGACGCGCAGGCCGGGGACGGCGCGCGCCACCGTGCGCAACAGTTGCGGGAAACGCACGTCGCCGCACGCGTAGCTGTTCACGTTTTGCCCCAGGAGCGTCACCTCCTTGTAGCCCCGCTCGGCCAGGTCGCGCGCCTCGCGCAGGATGCTCTCCACGTCGCGCGAGCGTTCCCGGCCCCGCGTGTAGGGGACAATGCAGTAGTGGCAAAAGTTGTTGCAGCCGCGCGTTATGCTCACGAAGCCCGAGAGGCGGGACGCGTGGCTGCGCAAGGGGACGACGTCGCGGTAGGTCTCTGTGGTGGAAAGCTCGGTGTTGATGGCTTTGTGGCCCGTCTCGGCCTGTGCCACGAGGTCCGGCAGGGAGAGGTAGGCGTCCGGTCCGGCCACGAGGTCGGCGTGGTGGCGCGTGAGCAGCTCGTCCTTGACGCGCTCGGCCATGCAGCCCAGCACGCCGATGATGAAGTGGCGGCCGCCGCGGCGCAGGGCCTCGAGCGCCTCGAGGCGGTGGACGATTTTCTGCTCGGCGTTGTCGCGGACGGAGCACGTATTCAGGAAAACAGCGTCGGCGCCCTCGAGCTCCGGCCAAGGCTCGTAGCCGGCCATGCGCATAACGGCGGCGACGACTTCACTATCGGCCACGTTCATCTGGCAGCCGTAAGTTTCGATGTACAGTTTCTTCATGAAGATTTGCGTAGAAAAACGTTGTCTCGGGGCAAAGGTACGGAAAAAACGGCGCACCCGCAAACGCACGGCGCCCGCCTTCCGGTCTGCTGCGACAGGGAGGCGGGCGCAGGGGTCGGGCCCGGCTTTTACGGGCCCTATCCCAGTTTTTACGGGGCTAAGGCCCGTAATTTCTGGAATAGGGCCCGTGTTTCCTGAAACTGGCCCCGCAATTTCCGGGCCAGGGCGCGTGGCGGGGACGGGAGGGCGCGCCGGGCCGTGCCGTAGCGGCGGGCGGCCTCAGTGACGGCGCGGCAGGTGGAGGCCCGTGCCGAAGAAGCCGGGGCGTTCCGGATCGGCGGCGGGCTCTTTCTTCATTTCGGGGTAGGCTATGCGCGTGTGGTAGATCGTCTTGAGGCTGTCGACGAGGACACGCTTGGCGTCGGCGATGTCGCGGAACGTGAGCGGGCACTCCCGGAAGCAGCCGTCGGCCAACTGGCCGTCGACGATGCGGTCTACGAGGGCGCGGATGCTCTCCTCGGTGTATTCCTTCAGGCTGCGGGAGGCGGCCTCGACGGCGTCGCACATCATGAGGATGGCCTGTTCGCGCGTCCAGGGATTGGGGCCCGGGTAGCTGAAGAGCTTGCGGTCTACCTCCTCGCCCGGGTGCTTGTTGCAGTACTGTATGTAGAAATATTTCGCGAGGCCTTTCCCGTGGTGCGTGGCTATGAAGTCGCGGATGACGCTCGGGAGGTGGTACTTCTCGGCCAGGCGCAGTCCGTCCGTGACGTGGCCGATGATGATCTGCGCGCTGCGCTCTTCGCTCAGGCTGTCGTGCGGGTTGACGCCGTTCTGGTTCTCGGTGAAGAAGGCCGGGTTGAGCATCTTGCCGATGTCGTGGTAGAGCGCGCCGGTGCGGACCAGTTGCGGCTTGGCGCCGATCTTGTCCGCCACCTCGGCGGCCAGGTTGGCCACCTGCATGGAGTGGTTGAACGTGCCCTGGGCCACCTTCGACATCTTTCGGAGGATGGGATTGTTGATATTGGTCAGTTCGACGAGCGTTACGCTGGAGGTGAAGCCGAAGAGGCGCTCGACGAGGTACATGAGCGGGTAGGCAAAGAGCATCAGGCCCCCGCCGATGACGATGTAGACGGCGCGCGAGCGGTCGAAGGCTTCCCAGTTGAGGCCCTGCGACATGTCGTAGCAGATGCTCACCACGAGGCCGGCGGCTACGACGGCCGTCACCGTGCGCAGCAGCTGCGAGCGCTCCGTCAGTTCGCGCAGCGTGTAGATGGCCGTCAGGCCCGTCACCATCTGCCAGAGCATGAACTCGAAGGGGCTGTGGAGCGACAGGGCCGAGAGCAGCGACGACGTGATGAGCGCCACGAAGGCCGTGCGCGAGTCCATGAAGATGCGCGCAAAGATGGGGACAATCGTGTAAGGCACGAGGTAGACGCTATAAAAGTGGTGCTCCATCATGAGATAGGTCACGATGGGGAAAAACGTAATGAGCGAATAGAGCAGCATAATGGTGTGGGGCGAGCGGAGGTAGTCCCGGCGGAAGAGCTTCAGGTAGAAGTAGAGCAGCGACAGGATGACGAGGACCGAAGCCGTCTGCCCGGTGAAGACAAGCCAGAACCCCCGCGACGGGTCCATACGGCGTTCGCTTTCTTTCTTTAGGGAGTCGAGTATCTTCACATGCTCCGCGTTGACGATCTGCCCGCGGTCGATGATGAGCTGCCCGCTCTGTACCATGCCGCTGTAGGGGATGAGCTTCGCCAACTCGCCCTCGCGCTCCGAGCGCGTTTTCTCCTGGTCGATGGCCAGGTTGGGCGCCAGGTAGTTGTTGAGGTTGCAGGCCTGGAGCACGGCGTAGGAGACGCTGCCCGAGTCGCGCGACATGATGTAATCGTAGGCCGTGCGCGTGGTGCGTAGCCGGGAAAGTTCCATGTTAGTGGACTCCTGCCCCTGGATGATGCGCAGCCCCGGCGCCTCGGCGGCCTGCAGGCGCTCCAGCTGGCCGGCGTCGATGATGCCCTCGTCGTAGACCTGGCGGAACAGTTCCACCAGCCGCGGCAGGTAGTAGCCCGGCAAGCCCTTGAACTTCCCGGCGTAGAAGTCGTTGCGCAGGGCGCGGATGTTCTTTTCCGCCACCTGCCCGTCCAGGATGAAGTAGGGCCGGAAGCCGTGCATGACGCTGTCGCGCTCTTTCTTTATCTCCGCGTCGGTTTTGTAGATGGGGAAGTCGTAGGAGGCGATGAGCTGCTGGTATCGCCAGGGCTTGTTCAACTCGTAGTCGTAGCCGAACTTGCTTTCCCGTGGAAAGAAATAGATAAGGGCTACGACGCAGACCAGCATCGTGGTGGAGAGGGTGAGCAGGCTCTTGCTCGAAGGCCTGCGCCAGTTGTTCGTGGAGTTCATTGCGGAAATGTGTCAATACGGCGGGCCGCAGGTGGATGGAACAGGGAAAGGAGAGGGCGGGCCGGCGGTCAGCGCTCCAGGCGCAGGCGGCGGGCCAGTTCGGCCACGCCGCGCGAGGCCACGTCGCGGATCACTTCCACGGGGCGGCCGGCGGGTACGCGCACCTCGTTGGGGTCGATGAGGTAGACGGGGCATCCGGCCGGCACGTAGTGGACCAGTCCCGCCGCGGGGTAGACGTTGAGCGACGTGCCTATGATGGCGAAGACGTCGGCCTGTTCCACGGCGCGGGCCGCGTCGGTCAGCCGTGGGACGGCCTCGCCGAACCATACGATCCACGGACGCAGCAGCGACCCGTCCGCGGCCCGTTCGCCGTGCTTCACGTCGGGGTGTTCCGCCGTCAGGGTGCGCAGGCAGCGCGGGTTGTCCGGGTCGCGCGAGGAGCAGACCTTCATCAGCTCGCCGTGCAGGTGGATGACGTGCGACGAGCCGGCGCGTTCGTGCAAGTCGTCCACGTTCTGCGTCACGACGCACACGTCGAAGTCGCGCTCCAGGTCGGCCAGCAGCCTGTGGCCCTCGTTGGGCTGGGCCGTAACCAGCTGGCGCCGCAGCCCGTTGTAGAAGTCCGTGACCAAGTCCGGATTGGCCGCCCAGCCTTCCGGCGTGGCCACTTGCTCTACCGGATAACGCTCCCAGAGTCCTCCGCTGTCGCGGAACGTACTGAAGCCGCTTTCGGCGCTCATTCCCGCGCCGGTCAGCACTACGAGTCGTTTCTTTCCCATAATGATGAATTTATTTAGCAAAGTTACTCAAAAAAATGGAAGTAGGTCCCGAAGTGTGCCGATAGTGGGAAAATATTTTTCCTGTCCGGGCCGTCCGGGCCCTCCAGGGCCTCCGGCGGCTGCACTACGGCATAAAAAGCGCGGAAATCATGCCGTTGATGAAAAAATAGTTGTAATTTTGCCGCGCATAACCGTTTTCTTGACAATAAATTATCCTATGGAGAAGATCAGTTACGCCCTGGGCATGGTCATAGGCCACAACCTGAAGGGCATGAACGTGTCGGGCCTGGAGGCTACGGACTTCGCGCAGGGCGTTAGCGACGTCCTGTCCGGGCATAGTGCCGCCCTGGGCGACGAAGAGGCCCGCCGCATCGTTACCGAATACTTGCAGCAATGCGAAGCAGCCCGCGCCGACCAGGCCCGCAAGGCCGGCGAAGCCTTCCTGGCCGCCAACGCCGGCAAAGAGGGCGTGACGGTGCTCCCCAGCGGACTGCAATACACGGTCCTGGCCCAGGGAACCGGCCGCCGGCCCGGGCCCACTGACCACGTAAAGTGCCACTACGAGGGAACGCTCGTCGACGGCACAGTCTTTGACTCGTCCTACCGCCGCGGCGAGCCGGCCACCTTCCCCCTCGACGGCGTCATCCGCGGATGGACCGAGGGGCTGCAACTCATGCAGGAGGGCGCGAAGTACCGCTTCTTCATTCCCTACCAACTGGGCTACGGCGCACGCGGTGCCGGGCAGGACATACCGCCCTACGCCGCCCTCGTGTTCGACGTAGAGCTGATAGAAGTCCTCTGATTCCCACCGGCCGCAGCAGTGGCCGACTATCCCGAAAATCTTACAAAATCAATTCATACGTATGAAGAAAGTATTCTGGGCAACTGCGATTGCCGCCACGGCGCTGTTGAGCGCCTGCAACAACCGGCCGACTTCGGCCAACCTTAAGTCGGAAGCCGACACGCTGAGCTATGAAATCGGCATGGTCGATGCGCCTTCAGAGGCCGACCTGGTGCGTTACATCTCCGACCCGCGCGTGGGCAGCGACAGCACTTATCTTGACGAGTTCCTCAAAGGCTTTGCCGACGGCATGACGGCCGCGAAGGACAAGAAGACGGCCGCCTACACCGCCGGCTTGCAGGCCGGCGCGCAGATGCGCACCCAGCTCACGCAGATCGAGCAGATGGTCTACGGGGGTGACTCCACGAAGCAGCTCAGCGTGCAGAACTATCTCGCGGGCTTCAACCACGGCGTCTCCGGCAAGAAGACGGCCCTCATGGTCGACGGCAAGCCCGTAGACAAAATGAAGGCCGGCGAACTGGCCAACGAGAAAATCCGCCAGATGATGGAGGCCGCGCTGGCTAAGCAACACGCCGCAGAGAAGCAGTCTGCCGACAGCTTCATGACGGCTAAGGCCAAAGAGGCAGGCGTACAGAAACTGCCCGGCGGAACGCTTTACAAGGTCCTCAAGGCCGGTGACGGTCCGAAGGCCAAGTTGGGTGAGACGGTCAACGTCGTATATGAAGGCCGCCTGATGAACGGTCTCGTCTTCGACGCCTCGTCCAAGCATCCCGGCCCCGACGGGACGACGGTCCCCATGGTAGTGGGCAACAGCATTCCCGGTTTCGACGAAGCGCTCAAGGCTATGCCCGTCGGCTCCGAGTGGGAAGTCTACATCCCCTACGACCAGGGCTATGGCGCCCAGGGCGGTGGTCCGTTCCCTCCCTTCTCTGTCCTGATTTTCAAGGTTACGGCTGTCAGCATCGGTCGTTAATCCCGGCGTAAGCCCCAACCTCGGCCCCGCGTCCCGCCCGCTCCGGCGAAACGCGGGGCCGGAAGTAGTAAACAGAAAACCTCATATACGAAATGAAAGCAATTAGCATTCTCATTTTTTCACTGGTGGCCGCAGGCGTCTGCTCGGCTGCCGGTCCGCGCAAGAAGAAGGCTGCCGCGCCGCAGCCCGTTGCCGAAAAACTCGCTCCCGTGCCCGCCGACACGTTCAGCTATGCCATGGGCGTGGCCCAGAGTCAGGGGCTGCGCGTCTACTTGCAGCAGCGCGAGGGCGTGGACAGCGCGCACCTCGCCTATGCCGTGAAGGCGCTCGCCGACGCCGCCGCCATGAACGAGGAACAGATGCAGCAGCAGCTGGCCTACGCCGCCGGCCTCCGCATTGCCCTGATGAACCGCCTGCAAGTCATCCCCACGCTCAACCAGCAGGCCACCGGCAAGCGCGACACGACCTACACCGACCTGGCCCTCTTCACCCGCGGCCTCACCGACGCCCTCTCGGCCCGCAACGAGCTGACGGCCGACTCCGCCATGGCCATCGTGGAACGCCAAATGGCCTACTACCAACAGCAACTCCGGGAGCGCAACGCCGCCTTTCTCGCCGAGAACGCGAAGCAGGACGGCGTGAAGACCACCCCGAGCGGCCTGCAGTATCGCGTAATCAAGCAGGGCACGGGCGCTATGGCCACCGACACGACCGAAGTGGAAGTACACTACGAGGGTAAGCTCATTGACGGCACCGTCTTCGACTCTTCCTACCGTCGCGGGAAGCCGGCCACCTTCCGCCCCGACCAGGTCATCAAGGGCTGGACCGAGGCGCTCAAGATGATGCCCGAGGGCTCCGTCTACGAGCTCTACATCCCCTACAACCTGGGTTACGGCGAGCGCGGTACGCAGAGCATCCCGCCCTACTCCACGCTCATCTTCAAGGTCGAGCTGCTGAAGGTGAAGTCCTGACCGCCTCGCGGCCGCTATACTTCTTCGCCCTGCGTCCCCTCCGGGTCGCGGGGCTTTTTTGTATCGTCGTCCGGGGCCGGACGGTCCTGGCGGTTGCGCGGAAAGTGGTCCAGCACCTGCTGCCGCAGGAAGGAGCGGTCCAGATGGGTGTAGATTTCCGTCGTCGTAATGCTCTCGTGCCCCAGCATGGCCTGGATGGCCCGCAGGTTGGCCCCGCCCTCCAGCAGGTGAGTGGCAAACGTGTGGCGGAAAGTGTGCGGACTGATGGTCTTACGGATGCCGGCCCGTTCGGCATAGAGCCGCACGTTGTGGAATACCGTGATGCGCGACAGACGTTTCCGCCGCAGCCGGCTCACAAAGACAAAGTCCTCCTCGCCCGGCCGGATGTCGATGGCGCTGCGGTCCGCAAACCAGCGGCGTAGCTCCTCGGCCGCGCGGGGCGAGAGCGGGACCAGGCGCTGCTTGTCCCCCTTTCCCGTGACACGGATGAAGCCTTCGTCGAGAAAGAGGTCCGACAGGTGGAGCTGGCAAAGTTCGCTCACCCGTAGCCCGCAACTGTAAAGGAGTTCGATGATGGCCCGGTCGCGTTGCCCGTCGGGGTGCGCCAAGTCGATGGCGGCGATGATGCTGTCCACCTCTTCGAGCGTCAGCACTTCGGGCAGGTGGCGGCCTATGCGCGGCGACTGGAGCAACTCCGTGGGGTCGTGGTCGATGTAGCCGTCGAGCAACAGGTAGCGGTAGAGCGCCCGCACGCCCGAGAGGACGCGCGCCACGCTCCGTGGCGCGATGCCGGCGTCGTGGAGCAGCCAGGCGAAGCGGTGGAGCCCGTCGAGCGTCACCGCCGTCACGTCCGTCTGCGCGTCGAGCAGGTATTCCAGGAAGCGTTCCGCGTCGCGGCAGTAGGCCTCGCGCGTGTTGTCCGACAGGCCGCGCTCCAGCAGCAGGTAGTTGGCGAACCGCTCCAGCAGCCGCTCCCCCTGCGCCGCGCTTTTCCCGGCGCCCGCGGCCGCGGACTGTTCCGCCGGGCCCGCGGCCGGTTCCGCCAGGGTGGGGGACTGTTCCGCCGCGGTTAGTTGCGGCGCCGACGGGGCTAGGGCTAGTTTTTCCTGGGCTAGGGCCAGTTTTTTCTGGGCTAAGGCCCGTTGCTCCCGGGCCGGGGCCCGCCGCCGGCCCGCGGCGGGCTGTGAAAATTCCGACACTTCTTTTTCTGCCATATCCTTTTTTTGTACCTTTGCAGGGCAACGTCGGGAAGCGTGCCGCTATGCCGTTGCCCGACGACAAAGGTAAACTATTTCCCGGAATACGTATGGCAAAATGGAAGATTTTGATTCTGAACGGCCCGAACCTGAACCTGCTCGGGACGCGTGAGCCCGGCATTTACGGCACAGGCACCATGGACGACTGCCTTGCCGCTCTGCGTCGCCGCTACCCGGAGGGGGAGCTCGACTACTATCAGAGCAACGTCGAGGGCTTTCTCATTGACCGCCTGCAGGCGGCGGCTGCCGACGGCACGCTGGGCGTTGTCTTCAACGCCGGGGCCTATACGCACACGTCCGTGGCCCTGCACGACGCCATCCGTTCCGTCAGCTACCCCGTCGTAGAGGTTCACATCTCCAACGTACACCGTCGCGAGGACTTCCGTCGGCGTTCCCTGATAGCCCCGGCCTGCCTCGGCGTGGTCTGCGGCTTCGGGCTCGACTCCTACCGCCTGGCCGTGGAGGCCCTCCTGGCCGCCCGCGGCGCCCGGGACTGACCGCTGCCGGCCCGCGCGGCGGAGCGGCGCCACCCGTCCGCCGCGACGCTCCAACCGACATCTTTATCCCTACCCATGTATAAGAAAACCAAGATTGTAGCCACCATCTCAGACGCACGGTGCGACATCGGCCTGCTCCGCGACCTCTACGAAGCGGGCATGAACGTCGTGCGCCTGAACACGGCCCACCAGGACGCCGAAGGCATGCGGCGCGTCATCAACAACGTGCGCGAGGTGTCGAGCCATATCGCCGTGCTTGTCGACACCAAGGGCCCCGAGGTGCGCACTACGCGCTGCGAGCAGCCCATAGACTTCCGCAAGGGCGACATAGTCCGCATCGTCGGCGAGCCCGGCCGCGTCACGACGGCCTCGTGCATCGCCGTGAGCTATCCCGGCTTCGTGGCCGACGTCGGTGTCGGCGCCCATGTGCTCATAGACGACGGCGACCTGGGGCTTTACGTCGAGGAAAAGGAGGGCGACGCCCTGCTCTGCCGCGTAGAGAACGACGCCACGCTCGGTTCGCGCAAGAGCGTCAACGTACCGGGCGTGCGCATCAACCTGCCGGCCCTGACCGAGCGCGACCGGGCCAACATCGCCTTTGCCATAGAGGCCGACGTCGCCTTCATAGCCCACTCGTTTGTCCGTTCGCGCGAGGACGTGCTCGAAGTGCGCCGCCTGCTCGACGAAGCCGGCAGCGACATCCGCATCATAGCCAAGATAGAAAACCAGGAGGGCGTGGACAACATCGACGAGATTCTCGAGGCAGCCGACGGCGTCATGGTGGCGCGCGGCGACTTGGGCATCGAAGTGCGCCAGGAACTCATCCCCGGCATCCAGCGCCGCATCGTGGCCAAGGCTATCCGCGCTCACAAGCCCGTTATCGTCGCCACGCAGATGCTGCAGAGCATGATTCGCAACCCGCGGCCCCTGCGCACGGAGGTGACGGACATTGCCAACGCCGTCTATTCGCACGCCGACGCCCTGATGCTCAGCGGCGAGACGGCCTACGGCGACTACCCCGTGGAGGCGGTCCGTGTCATGGCCACCATAGCCCAGCAGGCCGAGAAGGACAGCTTCGAGCTCTTCGGCGACGTGGACATCCCCCTTTCCGAGAGCCCCGACGTGACGGAATTCTTCGCCAAGGAAGCCGTCATGGCCACGAAGCGCATGCGCCTGGCCGCCATCATCACGGACAGCTACACGGGGCGCACGGCCCGCTACGTGTCGTCCTTCCGAGGCAAGTGCATCATCCTGGCCATATGCTACAAGGCGCGCACCGTGCGCCACCTGGCCCTCTCCTACGGCGTCTACGCCATCTATATGCCCATGAAGAGCTACGGACACGAGTTCCTCCTCGCCGCCCTGCGCAAGCTCCTCTCCGACCGCATGGTCAAGCTCGACGACCGCATCTGCTACCTCGGGTCGCAGCGCAAGGAGCAACGCACCTCGTTCATGGAGATGAACATCGTGAAGAATCTCTTCGAGTCGGAGGGGAAGGAGACCTTCCCCAACTGACCCGAGCCACCCGCCCAAGCCCATGACTCCCGAGCTCGAAGACTACGTGCTGGCGCACATTTCCCCGGAGGACGACTACCTGTACCGCCTCTACCGCGCTACGAACACGCACTTGCTGCGCCCGCGCATGGCCTCCGGGCACTTGCAGGGGCTCATCCTGCGTATGCTCACGCGCCTCATCGCCCCGCGCGAGGTGCTCGAGATCGGGACCTATTCGGGCTACTCGGCGCTCTGCATGGCCTCGGCTATGGCCCCGGGCACCGTGGTGCGCACGTACGAGATCAACGACGAGCAGGAGGACTTCACCCGCCCGTGGCTCGAGGGTTCGCCCTACGCCGCGCGCATCGAGTTCGTCATCGGCGACGTGCTCCAACTCCTGCCCGGCTCCGGGCTCCAGTTCGACATGGCCTTCATCGACGGCAACAAGCGGCAGTACGTGGACTACTACGAGCTGGTCCTGGCCCACTTGCGACCGGGCGGTTACATCTTGGCCGACAATACCCTCTGGGACGGACACGTCGTAGACCCGGCCTACGACCGCGACGCGCAGACGCTCGGCATCCGCCATTTCAACGACGTGGTCGCGGCCGACGAACGCGTGGAAAAGGTCATCCTGCCCCTGCGCGACGGCCTGACGCTCATCCGCCGCAGGTAGGCCGCCTGCCCGCAGGCCCGCGGCCGCCCCGCCTTATTTCATCACCCCTTTACACTATTCTTATGGAAACAACCCGTCAACAAAAAATAGCCCGCCTCCTGCAAAAGGAGCTGAGCGATATTTTCCAGCGCCAGACGCAGGCAACCCATGGCCTGCTCGTCTCGGTCTGCACCGTGCGCATCAGTCCCGACCTGAGCGTGTGCCGGGCCTACCTGAGCGTGTTCCCCTCGGAGCGCGCCAAGGAAGTAGTGGACAGCATCAACCAGCACGCCCGCGAGGTGCGCTATGAGTTGGGCACGCGCGTGCGCCACCAGTTGCGCATCATTCCCGAGCTGCGCTTCTTCGTGGACGATTCGCTGGACTACATCGACCACATCGACGAGCTCCTGAAACACTGAGCCCGGCTGCTCCCCCTCTCCCCTTTTTCTTTCGCATTATGAATCTGCCATTCTTCCTGGCGCGCCGCTACCTCTTCTCCAAGAAGAGCCACAGCGCCATTAATATCATTTCGGGCATCTCGGCGTGCGGCGTGGCGCTGGCTACGGCGGCGCTCATCTGCGTGCTGTCCGTCTTCAACGGCTTCCGTGACCTCATCGGCGGCCTCTATTCCACGTTCGACCCGCAGTTGGAGATTGTTCCCGTCAAGGGCAAGTTCGTCGCCGCGGACGACGCGGCGTTGCGGCGTGCCGTCGGCGTGCAGGGCGTGGCCCTGGCCTCGGCCTGCCTGGAAGAGAATGCGCTCATCCTCTACCGCGGCAATCCGCTCGTGGTCACTATCAAGGGCGTCGACGCGAACTTCGGCCGCGTCACGGGCGTAGACAGCATCGTCTACACCCCGGCGGGCGCTTCCGTCGCCCTGCCGGAGCTGAGCGTCGCGGGCTTGGACTATGCCGTCCCCGGTTATGGCATGGCCTGTCGCATGGGGGTGGATTTCGGCCAGCTCCAGATTTGTGCCCCGCGCCGTGGGGAGCGCATCAACCTGGTTAATCCCGTGGAGAGCTTCAACGTGGCGGACATCTTTTCGACCAATCTCTATTTCCAGGTGAACCAGCGGCGTTACGACGACGTCTATCTGCTCACGTCGCTCGACTTTGCCCAACGCCTTTTCGAGCAGGAGGGGCGCGTCACATCGTTGGAGCTGAAGTTGCGCGACGGGGTCGACGCCGACGAGGTGGAGCGCCGCGTGGCCGCCGCCGCGGGGCCGGGCTTCGAGGTGCGCAACCGTATGGAGCAGCACCAGGAGACGTTCAAGGTGATGGAGGTCGAGAAACTCATGGCCTATGCCTTTCTCACGTTCATTGCTCTCGTGGCCTGCTTCAATATTATCGGCTCCGTCTCCATGCTCATCATCGACAAGCGGGAAAACATCCTGACGCTGCGCAGCCTGGGCATGGAGGACCGCACCGTGTCGCACATCTTCCTCATCGAGAGCCTGCTCATCACGGTGGTGGGCGCGGTGTGCGGCGTCCTGTTGGGCTTGCTGCTCTGCTGGTTGCAGCAGACGTTCGGCTTCCTGAGTCTGGGCGGCGAAGAGGGCAGCTTCATCGTCGACGCTTATCCCGTCAGCGTCCAACTGCTCGACGTGGTACTCGTCTTTGTGACGGTGGTCGTCGTCGGCTTCCTCTCCGTCTGCTATCCGGTGCGCTACCTCAGCCGCCGCTTCCTGTAACTACGGGAATAGGGCCCGTCGCTACGGGGCTAAGGCCCGTAAAAACGGGGCTAGGGACAGTTTTTCCTGTCCTAAGCCCCGTTTCTCGTGTTCCAGGCCTGCTCCGGGCTCAGCCTATCTCGATGCGGCTGCGGCCTCCCGCCGGCAGCTTGACCAGGCGTACCTGCGGACTGATCTGAGAGCGAATCTGGTCGGTGTGACTGATGACGCCTACCTTGCGTCCCTGCGTGTTCTCCAGATTAGAGAGCGCGCTCATGACGAGTTCGAGCGAGTCGTGGTCCAGGTTCCCGAAGCCTTCGTCGATAAAGAGGCTGCCTATGGAAAGTCCTTCGGACGAGAGCGAGGCCAGGCCCAGGGCGAGCGCCAGGCTGACGACGAACGTCTCGCCGCCGGAGAGGGAGTAGACGTAGCGGTGCTGGTCGAACATGTCGCGGTCGATGATTTCGAGCGTCAGGCTGTCGGGCACGGCACGCAGTTCGTAGCGCGGCGAGAGCTGGCGCAGCTGGTAGTTGGCGTGGTCCACGAGGTAGCGGAACGTATAGTGCTGGGCCGCCTCGCGGAACTTCTTGCCGTCGGCACTACCGAAGAGCTGGTCGAGCCGGTTCCACTCGTCGCGGTCCGCCCGGGCGGCGCTGAGGCGCCCGTCGTAGGCGGCGGCTTTCCGTTCGCACGTCTCGTGGGCCCTTAGGCGCAGGTTGATTTGCCCCAGTTGCTCGCGCAGCTGGGCTTCTTCGTCCTTCAGCTTCGCGGCGGTCTCGGTCAGCCGTTCCCGGGTCTCGTCGGCCTCGTCCGAGGGCCGGTCGGGAGCGCCCTGCAGCTTCAGCAGCGCCTGCCGGGCGGCGTCGAGCCGGCTGTCGGCCAGGGCGACGGCCTCCTTGAGCCCGTGGATGCGGTCGCGCAGGGCCTTCCAGTCGCGCCGGTCGGTGAAGATGGCGTCCAGTTCGGCGAACTGCACGGGCGAGTGCGCGCCGTTGTAGCGCAGTATCCACTGGTCCATTTCCTCTGTCCTGTCGCGCAGCTCGCGTTGCTTCGTGGCCCGTCCCTCGGCAAGGTTGCGCTGCGTGCCCTGCAGCAGTTTGAGCTTGCCGGCGGCCGCTTCGTGGGCGGCGCGGGTCTGCGTCTCGGCGGTGCGGGCCTTGTCGATTTCGCCCTGGAGGCGTTCCTCCTCCTTCTCGGGCGTCCCGTCGCCGAAGAGGCGGACCAGCTCCTGCCGCTTGTTGGCCAGCGTCTCGAGTATGACGTCGCGCGTCTCGGCCGCCTGCTGTGCCGCGCGGCGCGCTTCGCCTTCGTTGTGCTCGGCGGCTTTCACCTCTTCGCGTAGCAGGGCTTCGCTGCGTTGGCATCCCTCGAGCTCGCGGCACGTTTGCTGCCAGTCGCGGTAGAGGGCCGAGAGCCGCAGGCGGAAGTTGTCGGGGCTGTTCTTCCATTCGCTGAACCAGCCCGACAGGGTCACCATCTCGTCCAAGTCAGTGTAGAGCTCGCCGCACGAGCGGTCGGAGAGCTGCATGGCCTGCTCGGTGTCGGCGGCCGAGGCCGAGGCTATCTGGAACTGCGTGCGGAGGCTGTCCAGGTAGGTGTGGTCGTCGGCCATTTGGGTGTCGAGCGCGCTGATGGCTTCGTTGAGCCGGTTGATGTGTTGCTGGTGGTAGTTGAACGTTTCCAGGTCGGTGCGGGCCTCTTCGACGGCGCGCTTCGTATTATCCGTGAGCAGCCCTATCATAAGGCGGCGGGCGTCGCGGTTGACGGAAGCGGAGCAGTCCTTAAAGGAAGGGTCGAGGTCCGCACAGGCCTGCCACTCCTCCACGTCGGCGCGCTGGCGCTCCTCCTGTTCGTCCAGGTTCTGGCGCTCGGCGCGCAGCCGGGCCTCGCCGGCCGCCAACTGCTGTTGCAGGGCGGCGAAGCGTTCGCGGCGGCCGGCAAGCTCGTCGGAGATTTCCTTGAACTCCTTGCCCAGGTTGGTGAGCAGCTCGCCCAGTTCGCGTTCCGTCTCCGTGTGGTAGGGGTGGTGCGTGGCGCCGCAGACGGGACAGGCCGTGCCCTCCTTGAGCTGCTTGCGCAGTTGGACGATGTTCTCGCTCTGGCTCAGCGTGAGGGCCACGTTGAGGCGGTTGTACGTCTCCTCGCTCACTTTCAGCTCCGTGCCGGCGCGCTCCAGGTCCTTGCGGGTCTGTTCCTGCTCCAGCTCGTGGCGTTTTAGCTCGGCCTGTTTGTCCTCAATGGCCTCGT
This sequence comes from uncultured Prevotella sp., assembly GCA_900556465.1. Classification (GTDB taxonomy): domain Bacteria; phylum Bacteroidota; class Bacteroidia; order Bacteroidales; family Bacteroidaceae; genus Alloprevotella. The sequence goes on from USPK01000002.1 coordinate 35,117, forward strand.
AGCCCAGGGAAATGCGGCGCCAGAGGGCTTGCGCGCGTTCCAGGCCCAGCAGGCGGTTGCGGTTGTCGGCAAACCGCTGCTGGAGTTCCACGCTGTCGTGTCCCTGGTTGGTCTGGCGGTGGATGAGGAGCTCGCTCTTCAGGGCCGCCATGCGGGCCTGGTCGGCCTGTTGCTTCTTCTCGAGCGACTCGGACGTGGCCGAGAGGTCCGATTGCTTTTTCTGCAGGTCTACGTACCGCTTGTGCAGCTCCTCGTTGCGGTGCGTCTCGGTGGTGAGGACGGTGAGCTTGTCCTTGACCAGGTCGAACTTGTCGAACATCAGGCGGTGGACCGACAGGGCCTGCTGGTGGAGTTGGTGTTGCTCGAGTTCCTGGAGCGTGCGGGCCGTCTGCTCGCGCTTGGCGGCCAGGCGCGAGGAGTGTTCCTCGAGCGAGCGGGCCGAGTGGGCCACCTGTTCCTCCGCTTTGTGGAGCTGCGCCTCTATTTCCGTTATCTGGCCCGTCAGGGCGTGTCCGTGGCTGATGACGGGCCGGCGCTGCGCCATCTGCCGCTCGGCGTCGTTCACCCGTTCGCGGGCCGTGTCGAGCTGTGCGGCGGTCTGTTGCAGCTGCTTCTCTTCGGCCGCAATCTGTTGGGCGGCGGCGTCCTCCTGGCGCTTGGCCTCCTCGATGTCGTTGCGTCGCAGGACAATCTGTTGGTAGAGCGACTGGACCGGGAGCAGCGAGTCGTAGCGGTTGAGGAGCAGCTCCTCGCTGCGGAGGCCGACGTACTGCCGGTGGGCGGCGGCGTCCTCGGCCTCGCGCTCCTTCACCAGGGCGGCGGCCGCGTCGAAGTCGTCGTACCACTTCAGCTGCCGGGCCACGAGCTGCCCCTTGCGCGCCGCCGACTCGGCCGAGGCCGACAGCAGCGTGCGCTTCTCGTTGAGTTCCGCCAGTTCGTCGGGCTGGAGCCGGTCGTGCAGGATGCCTGTGATGACGTTCTCCAAGTCCTCCACCGAGCGGCGCGCCTGGTCCGTCAGCTCGTGAATCTTTTGCGAGATGCGCCCGTATATTTCCGTTCCGGTGAGCTTCTCGAGCAGGGCCGACTTCTCGTCGCGCCGCGCCCGCAGGAAGTTGGCAAAGCTGTTCTGGGCCAGCATGACGGTGCGCGTGAACTGGGTGTAGTCCAAGCCGATGATTTCGGGAATGCGCGCGGCTACTTCCTTCTCCGGCACCGTCTCGCGCCGTGGCGAGAGCTGGCGGAGCGAGCGCACCACGCTGTCGTACGTTCCGGTGCGCTTGAGGCGCAGGCCCCAGCTCGCCTCGTAGCGGGCGCCGTCGGTGGCTGTAAATTCCACACGACAGTAGCCCTCGCGGCAGCCGCGCCGCAGGATGTTGCGCACGTCGTTGGCCTGGATGGCCTGCGCCCGGTCCTCGTTCTTCTTCCAGCTGTCGCCCTGGAGGCGCTCCACGTTGTCGAGGCGCGGCGCATGGTTGTAGAGCGCCAGGCAAACGGCGTCGAGGATGGTGGACTTACCGGCGCCCGTGTCGCCCGTAATGGCGAAGAGGCCGGCCGAACGCAGCGGCTCCTTGGTGAAGTCGATGATTTGTTCGCCCTCGAGCGAAGTGAGGTTGCAGATAGTTATCTTGTCGATTTTCATTGTCGTACGGTTTAGGGGGATAGGGGCAGGGCCTGCGTCCTACTCTGTCGTCATCGCTTCGCGGGCGGCGCGTTCAAAGCGCGTTGCCAGTTCGTCGGGCATGGCGTCGTGGTATTTGTGCTCGAATACGCGGCGGGCCACGTCGATGGGTTCGAGCGTGCGGAGCGACTCGGGGACTGCGGCCGCGGCGTCGGCGTCGGGGGCCGCGGGCGTTTCGCGCACCATGCGGCACAGGCGGACGGCGCGGTCGGCCAGGAGCTGCGTCACCTCGTTGAGGAGGGCGGGCTCGGGCTGGCGTTCCTCGACGCGTATCTCCAGGTAGGGCCACGTCGAGTCGTCGGGCTCGGCCGAGCGGAGCGGCAGGGCGGCGCAGGCCTCCAGGACCTCGCCCGGCGAGGCCGCGCCCCGCTGCGGGATGGAGACGAGGCGGCGCTGCGGCGTGTATTCGATGCGGCTCACCTCGACGTGCCCGGCGGCGTCGATGCCGACCTGTGTCACGCCGTGGTGGTAGCCTTTCTCCGAGAACGACATGGGCAGCGCGCTCCCGGCGTAGTAGACGGCGTGGCGCTTGTCGCCTACGCGCTGCGCCTGGTGCAGGTGGCCCAGGGCCACGTAGGCCGCGCCGCAGTCTACGGCCGCCACGTCGACGCAGTCCTGCCCGCCCACGACAAGGCGTTCGCTGTGCTCCCCGGCGCAGATTTCGGCCCCCGCGGCGTAGAAGTGGGCCGCCACGACCACGGGCAGGCCGCGGAAGTCGCTTTTGCGCAGCCGCCGCGTCAGGTGGTCCAGGTACCAGGCTATGCCCTCCTGCGCCGAGAGCCCCGAGGGGTAGTCCGACGGCCGCAGGAAGGGCAGGGCGAAACAGACCACCTGCGCCTCGGGCCCCTGCCGCGAGCTCAGCGGAAGCAGCAGGTTGTCGAAGTCCGGTGTGTCGCTCGCTTCGTCGCGACGAACCACGCCGCGCACGTATATGTTGAGCGGCCGGAGCAGTTCGCTCGTCGTCTCCAGACGGCTGGCCGAGTCGTGGTTGCCTGCGGTGACGACCACCTGCAAGCCGGGGACGGCCTGCGTGGCGCGGACCAGAAAATCGTAGTAAAGGCGTTCGGCCGCGGCCGACGGGTTGGCCGAGTCGAAAACGTCGCCCGTGATGAGCAGGGCGTCGGGCTGGCGCGTGCGCAACGTGTCCAGCAGCCACTCCAGGAAGTGGCGGTGCTCCTCGAGGCGGCTGTAGTTGTGGAACGTGTTGCCCAGGTGCCAGTCGGCGGTATGGATGATGTTCATAAGCTAAGTCTTGAGGCCGGCCGACTGGCCGGCTGTTAATCGGCAAAGTTAAGTTTTTTCGTTGAGGCGGCGCAGTTTCTTCCGGGAAAAGTGAGCGCCTTTTTTTGCCCCTTCGCGTCGCGCGGCGGCCGGTCCTGCCGCGCCCGCTCCCTGTCCCTCTCGCCACGGGCCTTAGCCCCGTAAAAACTGGGCCTATTCCCGTAAAAACTGGCCTTAGCTCCGTTCTTTCCGTCATTAGCCGCGTCCGCGCGCCGACGGCGGCAGGCGCGCGGCACAGTGGGATACGAAGACCGCCCACCGGCTCCCGGAGGAGCGGCGGGCGGCGGAGAAATGGCCGGACGGCGCAGGCGGAGAAAGCGCCGCGGCGCATTACTTCAGTATTACTTTCTGGCCGTTGTGGATATAGAATCCCTTCTTCGGGTGAAGCACGCGGCGGCCGCTCAGGTCGTACCACGGGCCGTCCTCGCCGGCCTCGTCCGTCGTGACCGTATCGATAGCGTCGATGGCATTCTTGCAGAATGTGTAGGTCACGTCGAGCGAGCCCGTCATCGTACCGCTCGTCTCCGTGGCGCTACACTTCACGTAAGGATAACCGTAGGGCGCGGACACGGGGCAAGTGAGCGTGTAGGGCTGGCCTGCCCGGACGAAAAACGTGTAAGCGCCCAGTCCCACGTTGGTGCCGTCCTCCGTCACGCAGGTGTAGCGGATGGCGAAGTAGGGCTCGGTGCGGAATTTGTAGATGCGGTAGGGGTGCGGCTCGCCGTAGCCCGTCAGCGCGCCCTGGTTGCCGTTGAGGTAGAGGCCGTTGCGCACGCCGCGGACGGTCCAGTCCGCTCCGTCGTATTCAAATTCAAACGATTCGCCGTACTTGCTCAGCGTGATGTTGCCCCCGGAGTTGAGCATCGGGATATAGAGGCCGTTGGCCGCCTGCAACTGATAGCCGCGGCTGTCCTCGACGAACTTCCAGACGTAAGCCGGCGTGCCTTCCACCGTATAGTTCGTCACGACCTGGTTCGTCAGCAAGTCGAAAGCCAGATAGCCGTTGCGGTTGGTGGCCGTTGTGTTGTTGTAGATGAGATAGTAGTTGCCGGGCTCCAGCGTAGCGACCGGCTCCAGGCGCTCGGCGTACGAGGGATAGGCCTCCGTGTCGTAAGTGACGGTGATAAGCGTGTCGCCCGTCAGGACCAGTGAGCGGTCCGCGCTGGCCTCGGCAAAGGTGTAGTAGGGCAGTTCGGGCACCACCCAGCTGAAGGCCTGGGCCTCCTCGGGCGTAGCGGTCGTCACGCTGCGGCTGATGAGGTTGCCGCTGCGGTCTACGGCCTCCACCGTGGCCGCGTAGGCCGTGCGGCGGTAAGTCACGTCGTAGGTCAGGTCCGTAGTGACGTTGTCGCTTCCGGTAAGGGTGGACAGGTCCGTGACGCAGGTGAAGCGGTCGATGACTGGCGGCTGGGGCACGTAGCTGGAGCCCAGCTCTACGCTCTGCGTGAACGTGCCGAGCGAGTTACCCTCCGTGTCGACGGCCCGGTAGGTGGCGCGAACCACCTCGACGAAGCGCCAGTGCGAGCCCTGGGGAACGAGGGCGCCCGCCGTGGGCGTGAAGGTGCCGGGATTGACCGCGTAGCCCTCGCCCACGGGGATGAAGAGGCGCTGGCTCTGGTCCGCCACGGTGAAACTCTGCTCGTCGGTGTCGTACGTCAGGACGAGCTGTGCGGGCGTATCGCCCAGACGAACGGGCGCGTCGGTCGAGCTGACGGAGCGTCCTGTCGTGGCGTTGGTCAGTGTGATGGTCTGCACGCCGTCTGTGGAGGCCGATGCCGTGACGGTCCAGGCGTCGTCGCACCACGGTTGGCGGGCGTAGCCCAAGGCGGTCCCGCCGTTGTCGGCCCAGCGCAGGCCCTCCAGGTTGGCGGCCGTCGTCTCGATGCGGTAGGTGTGTCCGTCAGCGATGCTTTCCGTGGGCCCCGTCTCTTCTTCCTCGTGCTCGGGGACAAAGGTGAAGAGGCCGCCGTTACCGTCCGCGGGATTACCGTAAACGTTGATGGCCCACTGCTGACCGGCCATGGCGGAGTTCATATAGTAACCGTTGTGCGCCTCACTGCGGATGGAGTAGTAGTAACGGGTGCCGTCGGCGCCGTAATAGCCGTTCTCGCCCAGGAGGAAGCTGTAGTGGCGCGTGGAGTAGTCGTAGCTCCAGCGGTCGGCGGTCGAGGTGCCCGTCTGCGGGTTGACGGAGCCGTCGGGTGCGCCCTGGCAGACCATGGCATAGTAGCCCGGCCGCTCGGGGTCCTCGACGAACTGCCACATCTGGTAGGCGTAGTCCGGATCGGTAGCGTCGGCGACGGGCGTATTGCTCCAGAGCTTGCCGGCCTGGGCCGCGCTGGCGCCGTCAATGGTGGCGCCGTCGCGCACCAGCTGGACGCAGCGGCCGGACCTGCCGTCCGTGGCACGGGTCACGAGGCGGTAGTTAGCGCCCGCCTTGGGCATCACCTTTTCCGTAGCTTCCTCGTCCACGATGTAGTGCGTGGCGTAAGTGTAACCGCCGTAGTTGAGCAGGGCCGTATCGGCGCGCAGGCGTTCCACGAAGTCGTCAAAGTTCTTCCTGGAGGACGGCGTCCAGGCCGATTCGGCCAGGGCGATGAGCCTGGGCAGGGCCTGATACTCCAAGCCCTTGGGGGTAGAGACGTGCTCGCACCAGAACGTGCCCTGGATGCCGAGCGTCTTGGCCCTTACCTGCGGGCTGTGGTTATAGACAATCTCGAGCGTGCAGTCCGTGCCGCTGCCCGCGTTATAGACTTCGTCGGGCTCGCTGCTCTGCTTGCGGTTGATGTAATACTGCGGCTGCGGCGTGAGGATAGTGGCCATGTCCAGGTTCTGTGCTACGCTCGAGGCGTTGTCTGCCCCCACCCAGCACATGATAGTCAGGTCATCGCCGCGCAGTAGTTCCGTGTCCGACCCGGCCGCGGTGACGCTCTCGTTCCAGGCGATGAGGCGGCGCCGGTCCTTAGGGTCCTCCTTGCTGGCCATATACTGGGCCAGCTCGTGCGTAAAGTGGCTCTGCAGGGCCCTGAAGCTCGTCAGTCCGAGCTCGTTGTAGAGGGCCTGGCACTCTGCGTTCGTCTCCCAGGCGGTAGAGGGACATTCGTCGCCCCCTATGTGAATGTAGGACGAGGGGAAGATTTCGGTCAGCTCGTCCAGGATGTCTTTGCAGAACTGTATGGCCTGCGGGTTGGCGATGTTGAGCACGTCGGACGAGACGCCGCCGTCGTTCCACACGCGGTGGGAGCCGTAGGGCGAGCACGAGAACTCGGGATAGGCGGTCATGGCCGCTGTCATGTGGCCCGGCATCTCTATTTCGGGGATAACTTCGATGTGGCGCTCGGCCGCATAGGCTACGATTTCCTTCATGTCCGCCACGGTGTAGAAGTAGGGGCCGTACTGGTCGGCTACGTAGTAGCGCCCGTACTCCATATCCACGTCGTAAGAGCCTTGGCGCGTAGCCCCGACGGTCGTAAGGCGCGGGTATTTCGGCATCTCGAATCGCCAGCCCTGGTCGTCGGTCAGGTGCCAGTGGAAGCGGTTCATTTTGTAGTAGGCCATGACGTCGAGCATGCGCTTGAGTTGGTCCACCGTCCAGAAGTGGCGCGAGCAGTCGAGCATGAAGCCGCGATAGCCGAAGCGCGGGCGGTCTATCACCGTGCCGGCGCCCACGCTGTACGTCGTGACGTCCGGGTCGGCCTTCTCCGCCATTACGTTGTCCGGCAATAGCATCTTGAGCGACTGGAAGGCGTAGAAGAATCCGGCCGCCGTTCGGGCCTGCACCGTGATGCGGTCCGGCGTCACGTCGAGCTGATAGCCTTCGGCGCCCAACTGGTCGCCGTCCAGCACTTCGCAGACCACGGCCGCGTCGGCGTCGGCCGTGGACTGGATGCCCAGGCCCGAGGCCGTGTTGAAGGCAGTGATGAAGCGCTCGGCCTCGACTTTCAGGCTGTCCGGCAAGGCCTCGCAGGCCACCCGCGTTTCCGGCGTGAAGGTAAACGTACCCTCGCCGGCCGAGTAACGCATCGGCTTCGGAATCATCGTCTGGGCCTCGGCCGGCGGCGTAAGGGACGCGGCAGCCAGTCCCAGCGTGAAGAATAGTTTGTAGAGTGTTTTCATAAGCCAATAAATGTAGGGAGATGAATGAATACGGGGATAAATTTACGGTTTTTTTCGGAAGCTACGGGCCTTAGCCCCGTAAAAATTTCCCCTATCCCCGTAAAAACTGGGCTAAGGCCCGTGTCTGGCGCGACTGTCGGCGTGCGCCGTGCCCCGCGCGACGGAAAAAGGGCGCGGCGCCTTCCCCCGTCGGGAAAGGGGCCGCGCCCTGTGGCGGCAGGGGCCGCGCCGCCGTCACGAGAAGATGACGGCGCAGGGATAGACGCCCGCGTTGTAGCGGCAGACGTACTGGCCCGTGCTGGTGTAGCGGTAGACGTAGCCCGGCGCCGTGTAGTCGTAGGCCGAGGGCTGCGTGCCGATGTAGATGTCGCCGTTGCCCGGATGCACGTCGATGTCGATGGGCGACGCCGGCAAGTGGTCGGCCGGAAGCAGGTCGGCGTCGAGGACCGTACCGTCGGTCGTGCGGTAAGCGGTGTAGGTCACCGTGCTCTGGGCCGGCGACGTCGTCCAGTCCGTGTAGTTGTAGACGGCATAGAGCGTCGTGTTCCAGACGGCGATGTTCGAGCCCGGGGCAAAGTCCGCGACGGCATCGTCCGGCGTGATCTTCTGAATCAGCGGCTTCGTGGCGCCATAGTCCCCGCGGCAGACCACGAAGACGTTACCCCCGCTGTCGGCCCGGATAGGGCCCGGGTTCATGCCCACGGGGATGTCCTTCACCGCCTCGAACGCGCCGTCGGCGATGCGTAGCTTGGCCACGCGGAAGCCGTTGGCATAGCCGCCCGCCGAGTTATAGCCGTCGGAGATGGATACGTAGAGGTAGCCGCCCGAGGCGGTGAGGTGCGCCGGGTTGGGGCCCACGGCCAAGTGGCCCGTGACGTCGAGCGAGAGCGTGTCGATGCGCGTCACGTAGCCGTCGTTGTTCGACACGTAGACGCAGCCCCCGGCCGCGCAGATGCCTTCCGGCTCGTTCGTCTGTATTTGCCGGACGATGCGGGCCGTCTGGCGGTCCACCACCCATACCAGGTTGGAGCTGTACATGGCGATGTAGAGGCGCGAACCATAGGCCACGCCGTCCTGCGGCGAGTCGCCCAGGCTCTGGCCGTTGACGGCGGCGAAAATGCTACTGGTGTAGGTGTCGTCCAGCAAGTCGATGCGGTCCAGGGTCCCGTCGATGCCGCTGTAGAAACTGCCCTGGTTCAGCACGTAAGCCGTCGTCGACGGCGTGCCCACGGGCGGCTCGATGACGGGCGTTGCGGGCTCGTCATCGGAACAGGAGGCCAGACCCAGCAGCAGGAGCCAGGCGCAGTCGGAATACTTCAAGATGTTCATAGGTTAGGGATGATAGTTAGGGTGAAACGTATCGTAGGAAACAGGCCCGTCCGGCTCACCACCGGAACCGGAGGGAGAGGCGCCAGCTGCGGCCCGGCATGGGGTAGCGGCGGACCACTTCATACTGCGCGTCGAAGGCGTTGACCAGGTCGGCGCGCACGTCGAGGCGCCCCGGGCCCAGCCGGAACGAGCGGTAGAGGCCCAGCCCCGCCTCGGCATAGCCCGGCAGGCGCGTGCCGGCCGTGTGCTCGTGCGTGCTCCACCGTTCGGACGCCCCGGCGACGGAGACGACGGCGCCCAGCCAGGGCGACTCGTAGGCCAGGCTCGCGGCCCCCGTGTGGCGGGGCATGTAGGCCGGTTGCAGGCCGTAGCTGCGGCTCGACGGGTCCGAGAGGTCGGCGGCCCGTTGCAGCGAGTAGTTGCCCTGGAGGACCAGCAGGTGGCCCTGCGCCGGGCGGAAGCGGGCCTGGAGCGTCGCGTCGAGGCCGCCGGTGCGCACCTTCCCGAAGTTGACCGTGCGCCAGACGAACAGGTTGTAGGGAATGCTCGTTATGCGGTCGCGCACCTTCCCGCCGTAGCCGTCGGCCGTGATGACGAGCAGGGGCAGCCACGACTGCGGGCCGCCGTCGCGGACAAAGGTCAGGCCCACGCCGCCCCTGCGCGCCACCTCGGGCCGCAGGTCCTGCGAGCCGAGATGGTAATAATAGGACTCCGTGAACGTGGGGACGCGGAAGTGCTCCTCGCCCGACGCCCGCAGGTAGAGGCGGAGCTCCGACCGGCCCCGGCCGTGGCGCCTCAGGGCCAGCCACGCTACCGACGCCACCGGCGAGAGGCGCTGCGCGTCACGGGCCGCGGCGCCCCCGTCCCTGTGGTTGCGGTAGACGTGGCCTGTGAGGCGGGCCGTGGCCAGCAGGCGCGGCGTGGCGAAGCGTAGCGAGAGGCTTTGCAGCACACCGAGGCGGGCCGCGTGGCTTTCCGCCGTCTGGTTGCTGTTTAGCCCGTTGTGGACGAGGTCCAGGGCGTAAGCCGCGCCCCACGGGCCGCGTTGCCAGGCGGCCCCGGCCGTGGCGTACCATTCCCGTTGCCAGTAGTGCTGGCGTAGGGCGCCGTCCGGGTATTGGGCATCCACGTCGGCGTAGTTGCTTTGCTGCCAGTTGAACTTGCCGCCCGCCATGAGCCGGAACGCTCCGAAGCGCTGTTGCCACAGGGCCTGCCCGAAGGCCGTCCGTTCGCGCAGCCGCTCGTCGCCTTCGTCGGTGTAGAGCGTCACTTGTCCCGGCAGCCGGCGGTGGGAGTCGTAGTAGTAGGCCTTGCCCGTGAGCGTCCCGCCGCCGCGCGTCGTGTGGTGCACGTTGACTTCGCCCGTCCAGGCCTGCATGCGGCTGTTGCGGCGCCGTTCGCGGCTGACGAGCTGCCCGTTGCGTAGCGTGAAGGGATAGTCGTTGCGGCCATAGCGGAAGTCGGCCAGGCCGCTCAGCGTGGTGCGCGGTCCGGCGGCCGTAGCGAGGCGCAGCGAGGGCTGGGCCGTGCCGAAAGCGCCGAAACGGAGCGCCGCCTCGCCGTGCAGGCCGCGGCCGGCGGCGGGCAGGGCCGACGTGAGGCGAACGGTCGCCGCGGCCACGGCGCGTACCGGGCAGAGCAGCTCGGGAGCGTCCGTCACGCTGAGCCCTATGCCCGAAAGCTGTTCCAGAGAGAACTGTCCCAGGTCCACCTGTCCGCCGCGGGCGTCGCTTACGGGCATCCCGTCGTAGCTGACGGCCGTGTGGGTGGCGCCCAGTCCGCGGACGCTCACCGTCTTGAGTCCGCCGGCGCCGCCGTAGTCGCGCAGGTTGACGCCGGCCAGCCGGCGCAGCGCCGCCCCGATGTCTGCCGCCCCGCTGCGGCGAAGGGCGGCGGAGTCCAGGGCCTGGAGCGGCGTGCCGGCGGACAGCCCCTGCGGCAGGCGGGGAGCGCTGACCTGCGCCTCGCCCAGCACGCGGCGCAACGTGTCGGCCGGCTGCGGGCATACGGCGCTGCACGCCGCCGCCACACACAGCAACGCGACCGTCCGGCGGACGGCGGTGTGGATACGGAAGTTCATCGACTGAGATAACGATACGTGGAGCTTGTCCCGGCATGGCCCCTCCTCGGAGGCAAGTCGCCCGGACGGCGTCGCGGCAGGTCTTCTGGCTCATCCTTTCCCCAAACGCCTTCCCGCTTGCCGTGGCGGCAGGCAGTGGCTTTCTTCGGTTTGGGGCTAACGAAGGAAATACAGCAGCGGGACTGCACGGGATTCTCACCCGTTTCCCTTTTCATGGGGCGGCGCAAAGCGTGCACCGCGCCCAACCGTTGACGCCCTGCAAAGGTAGGGCTTTTTCCGCAGACTTTTCCGCTGCGGCGGCGAAAAGTTTGTCGCTCGCCGCCGTTTCTCCCGTTCTGCGCGGCAAGCGGCGGAGGAAAAGCGGAGCCGGGAGCGGCTCGGACAAGTCAAGGAAAAGTGAACTTTTCCCTTGCCTTGCCTCTCGCCTTTCACTATCTTTGCGGCATGGAAGACCTGAAAATATTTGACGCAGACCTAAGCACCGAGCTCGAAATCCCCATTGCCGACGAAGGGGTACGGGCCGGATTTCCCTCGCCCGCCCAGGACTACATCGGGCGTTCTATCGACTTGAACCACGAACTGGTGGCCCATCCCGAGAGCACGTTCTACGGCCGCGTGGAAGGCGACTCGATGGAGGAGGCCGGTATCTTCGATGGCGACATCATGGTGATAGACCGCGCGCTCGAACCGCGCGACGGTGCCATTGCCGTTTGCCGTGTCGACGGGGAATATACCGTGAAGTTCGTCGAGTTTCACCCCGACCACGTCATGCTGATTCCCGCCAACCCGGCCTATCGCCCCATGCGCATCGACGCCAGTGAGCGCTTCGATGTCTGGGGCATCGTCACCTACGTTATTCACAAGGTGTGCTGACCCGGTCGGCGCGGAAAGGGAGCCGCGATGTTCGGACTGGTGGACTGTAATAATTTTTTCGTGAGCTGTGAGCGTGTCTTCGACCCCCGCTTGCTCGACTGCCCGGTCGTTGTCCTGTCGAACAACGACGGCTGCGTCGTGGCGTGCAGCAACGAGGCCAAGGCCATCGGCATACGCCGCGGCGTCCCCTTCTTCCGCCTGCGCCGGCTGGTCGAGGAGGGGAAGCTCCAGGTCCGGTCGGGCAACATGGCCCTCTACGGCGACATGTCGCGCCGCGTCATGTCCGTCATCCGCCGCTTCGTGCCGCGCATCGAGGTGTACAGCGTCGACGAGTGCTTCCTGGACCTCGACGGCATCGCCGCCCCCGAGGAACTCGGGCGCCAGTTGGCCGCCACCGTGCAACGCTGGACGGGCATCCCGGTCAGTGTGGGCCTGGCGCCTACGAAAACGTTGGCCAAGGTGGCGAGCCGCTTCGCCAAGCGTTACCCGGGCTACCGCGGCTGCTGCCTTATCGACACGGACGCGAAGCGTGTCAAGGCGCTTCGGCTCACAGACATCGGCGACGTCTGGGGCGTGGGGCGGCGCCACGTGGAGACGCTCCGCGCCCAGGGCGTGCAGACGGCTTGGGACCTCACCCAGTGGCGGCCCCAGCGCGTGAGGCGCGTGCTCGCCTTGCCCGGGCTCAACATGTGGCACGAGTTGTGGGGACGCTCCGTCATCGGGCTCGAGCCGAGCACGGCCCGTAAGAGTGTCACGTCGTCCCGTTCCTTCAAGTCGCCCCTTACGGACTACGAAGACTTGCGGGCAATGGTGGCCGACTTTGCCGACCACTGTGCCGACCGCCTGAGGCGCAACGGCGGCGCGGCCAGGCTCGTCACCACCTACATCCGTACGGACCGTTTCCGTCCCGACTTGCCGCAGTACGCCAACGCCGCGAGCGAGACGCTCGACGTGGCCACGAGCGACCTGCGCGAGTTGGTCGCCGCCGCCGTCCGCTGCCTGGAGCGCATCTACCGGCCCGGCTACGGCTACAAAAAAGCCGGCGTCACGCTGGGCGCCATAGAGAGCGACGGCGTGCAGGGCCACCTCTTCGACGGCGTAGACCGCCAGCGGCAGGAACGCTTGCTCGCCGCCATCGACCGCGTGCGCCAGAAAAACGGCCGCGACGCCTTGCGCGTGGCCTCGGCGGGCCGGGTGGAGGACGTGGCCCGGCGCGAATACCGCTCGCCCCGCTACACGACGGACTGGTCCGAGCTGATGGTGATTCACGTGGGGCACAAGCCCAAAGCATGATTCGCCCGCGGGAGCCGCTCTCCCGGGACGGAAACGCACGCAGCGCCTGCGGCCGGAGGGTTGCAGGCGCTGCGCGTATGGTCCGCGGCGGCCGGGCGGCCGGGAGCTGTGGTGCCGGCCCGGGGCGGCGAGGCCGTCGCGGCAGGGGAGGGGAGCGTCCCGCCATTTCCCGCCGGCCGGGCCGTATGCCGCCTGCGGGGCGCACAGGCGGAGCGGCTGCCGCCGTTACGCGGCGCGAACACGGGCCTTAGCCCCGTAAAAACGAGCCTTAGCCCAGTTTTTACGGGGCTAAGGCTCGTTTCTGCCGGTTCAAGGGGCGGTCCGCCGGCCAAGGTGGCCGATGCGCGCCGCACTTAGCGCCCCGGAATGAGCGGGACGATGGCCGGCTGGCTTTGCAGGACCAGTTCGGCCGAGGCCGGGCGCCGGACGCCCTCGCCGACGATGCTGGCCCGCACCACGATGCGGCCGGGGCGCGTGGTGGCGCGCAGCAGCACCGGCGCCGTGCCCCATTGCACCGCCCGCGGGTTGGTGAACGTCTCCGCGTTGGCCACGAGCTGGCCCTCGCCCGACACTTCAAAGCGGACCATGGAGTTGTTCAGCCGCTTGATGTTCCCGTTCTCGTCCGCTACGGCCGCCACGAGGGTCACTACGTCCGAGCCGTCGGCCCGCAGGGCCACGTCCTCGTCGTCCGCCCAGAGCAGCAGGCGCGTGGGGCGCCGGGCGGGGCTCACCTTGTGCGTGGCCACCACCTTCCCGTCCATGAGGCCCTCGGCCAGGAGGTAGGAGCCCGCGGCCTGGCCCGAACGGCAGCGCTGCTTGTCCTGCATCACGTTGAAGGCATTCGGGAAGACGATGACCGGTGAGGGCATGCCCGCCGAATCGGCCGGGCGGTGGTAGACGTAGGTGGGGCCGCCTTCGCCACAGGTGAGGCGCACCTCGTCGCAGTTGCTGTAAACGGTGACGTCGGCCGGTGAGAAGGGCGTCATGGCGTTGGCGATGAAGACCATAGGCCCCGTCTCGGCCGGGAGTTGGCTGTTGGTGCGCGGCGGGCGCTGTGCGCGAAACATCTCGTAGGACAGCTTCGGCTGGCGGAAGGCGTCCATCAGGCCGCCGTAGAACGGGTCGGGGTGATAGCCGCGCTGGTGGTCGAAGGCGTGCCAGAGGCAGCCGCCCACGTGTTGCCGCGGCATCCGCCACAGGGCGTCGTAGCACGTGTACTGGTAGTCGGGCCGCGCGTAGCCTTTGGCCTGCACCAGCATGGGCACCTCGCCCCAGGCGCGACTGGCCCGGCTCGGCGAGTTGTGGGCCGACCAGTTGTCCACATTGTCGCCCCACTCGCGGGTGAAGTAGCAGGCGTCCGGCTCCATGGGCGGAATGGCCGTGAAACCGTCGCCGCCGGTGTAGGGATGGGCGTAGCGCACGGGGAAATAGCTGCTGCTGCGCGTGGCGGCGTCGCAGGCCATGTAGCAAGAGGGGTAGGGGTATTCGCTACGGACGATGTCGACAGCCTTGCGGGCGAAGTCGTCCGGGTAACCGGTCTCGTTGAGAATGGGCTCCCAGAGCCAGACGCTGGGATGGTTGCGGTCGCGGCGCACCATATTGCGGATGTCGCTGTAAACGTGCTCCGCAAATTCGGGCGCATTGTTCCAGAACTGCCAGCCTGGGGTGTTGACGATGACCAACAGGCCCAGTTCGTCGCAGGCGTCCATGAAGGCCGGGTCCTGCGGGTAGTGTGCGTTGCGGATGACGCGGAGGCCGGCGTCGCGCAGTTTCTTGGCGTCGCGCCAGTGGAGGCTGTTGGGCAGGGCGTTGCCCAGCACGGCGAAGTCCTGGTGGCGGTTGGCGCCGATGAGGGGCTCGTCGAAGGGCTTGCCGTTGAGCCAGAAGCCCTCCTGGCCGCGGAACTCGAAGCTGCGGATGCCGATGCGGCGCGTGTAGCCGTCGACGGTGTGTCCCTCCTGGTCCATGACGCGCACCTGCAGGCGGTAGAGGTAGGGACTGTCCGGCGACCAGAGCCGCGGCGACTTGACCGTCATTTCCTGCCTTACCGTGCGCGCCTTGCCTTGGCCCACGCTCAGCCGGCCTTTGACCGACTGGAGCGGGCGGCCCGCCGCGTCGCACAGCTCGTAGACGACTTGCCCGGAGAAGGAGCGGCCGGAGGCGTTGCGTACGTGGGCGGAGAGCAGGATGCGGGCCGAGCGCTCGGAGACGTCGTCGTAGGCCACGAAGAGGCCGCCCCCTGCCTCGACCGACTCGTAGTTGGGGTCGGTGATGTAGACGCGGTTGTGTACCAATAGCCAGCAGTCGCGGTAGATGCCGCCGCAGTAGGTGAAGTCCAGGTCGGCCTGCGGCTTTCCCGGCGGGTAGGACGGGTCGTCCGAGTTGTCGGCCCGGACGGCGATAACGTTTTCCTCTCCCGGCTTAAGGTAGGGCGTCAGGTCGGCTATGACCGGCAGGTAGCCGCCTGTGTGGGCCGCCACGCGGTGCCCGTTGAGCCACACCTCGGAGCGGCCCATGATGGCCTCGAAGTGCAGGAATATCTGCTTGCCCTGCCACTCGGGCTCGGCGACGAAGCGCTTGCGATACCACACCTCGCCCTGGTAGTTCAGGCCGCCGCTGGCTTCGGTCGGGAGAAGTTCGATGCCGTCCGGCAAGGCAACGCGGGCCCAGTCGCCGTCGTCGAAGCCGGGCTGCTCGGCGCCCGGCGCCGAGCCCTTGTAGAAGCGCCAGTCGGGATTCATATTGTAGGCCGTGCGGCCCGTACCGGGTAGGGCGTAGAAACCGGCGGTAGAGAACTGGGGCACGGCGGCGCTGAGCCGGCCCGCGGCGCAGCAGGCCACGAGGACAAGCAGAAGGGAAAGGAGGCGTTTCATGGGATACATATATATTATAGGTGTAGCGCGGGGAAACGGGGGCGCCGACACCGGCCCGGACCCACGCGGAGCAAATGTACGACATTTCGGTGGAATGCACCGCCCCGGCGGCGCGGAAATAGGGCCCGCCGGCACGCGTCGCGGCGTCGCGGCCGGCGAAACGGTAAAAGGTTTTTTTGCAGTATTGAAAAAATGTAGTACATTTGCAACCGTACCTATTCCGACCTTTGTACGATTACCGAATCCATGAAGCAATTCTTTTTCCACCTTTGCTGGGTGGTGGCGGCCTGTCTTGCGCCGCTCGCGGTCCAGGCGCAGGCCCGCTACGGCTGTCTGCGTTACGACTCCGTGCTGCACGCCATGCCCGAATATGCCGAGGCGCAGGCACAAATCAAGCAACTGCGCGAGAAGTTCGTACTCGAGGCGAACTACAACGAGATGTCGTTCAAACGAATGTTTGCCGAGTTCCTGCAGGGACAGAAGGACTTCCCGCAGAACATCTTGCTGAAGCGGCAGCGCGACTTGCAGGACGAGTTGGAAAAGGGCCTGGCCTTCCGGCGCGAGGCCGACAGCCTGCTCGTAGAGGCCGCCGCCGAAATAGAAGCACCCGTGCGGAGCAAGCTCGACGCGGCCATCGAAGCCGTCGGCACGGAGCGCGGCTACGACCTGGTGGTGAACCTCGACGAACGCACCTGCCTCTTCCTGCGACCGGCCCAGACGGAAGACATCACGCGCTACGTCTGGCAGAAACTATACCCGCAACCCTGAGCGGAAGGCCCCAAGCGCCTATCGCTATAAAGCAGACTTCTCCATGAACATTTCTCCATCCGAAGTGCCGGCTGCGGCGCCGGCCGATACGCGGAGTCGCGGCCCGGTGGGCATCTTCGATTCCGGTTACGGCGGCCTGACCATCCTGCGACAGATTCGCCAGCTCCTGCCCCAGTTCGACTATCTCTACCTCGGCGACAACGCCCGCGCGCCCTATGGCACCCACTCCTTTGAAGTAATCTACCGCTACACGCTCGAGGCCGTCGAGGCCCTCTTCCGGCGGGGCTGTCCGCTGGTCATACTGGCCTGCAACACGGCCTCGGCCAAGGCCCTGCGCACCATACAGCAGCGCGACCTGGAGCGGCTGGGCGGCAACCGCCGCGTACTGGGCGTCATCCGCCCGACCGTGGAAGTGGTCAGCAAGCTGACGAAGTCGCGCCACGTGGGTATTCTGGCGACGGCCGGGACTATCAACTCGGGCTCCTACACCTTGGAACTGCACAAGATAGCCCCTGACATTGTCGTCACGGGCCAGGCCTGTCCCATGTGGGTGCCGCTCGTGGAGAACTACGAGTTCGACTCGCCCGGCGCGGACTATTTCGTCCGCAAGCGCATCGAGGGCATTCTGCGCCTGGACCCTGAGATTGACACGTTGGTCTTGGGTTGTACGCACTACCCGTTGCTCATGAACAAGATAGTCAAGTACACGCCGCCCGGGGTGCGCATCGTGCCGCAGGGCGAATACGTGGCGGCCAGCCTGGGCGACTACCTGCAGCGTCACCCCGAGATGGCCGTGCGCCTGACCACGGGCGGGCACTGCCACTACCTGACGACGGAGAGCGCGGAAAAGTTCCGCGAGAGCGCCGCCCTGTTCATGCACGAACCGGTAGAGGTGGAGCACATCGACCTGTAAGCCTTCATCCCTGAAAGCCAGACTTCATGCAACTGCAAAATAAGCAAATACTCATTACGGGAGCCAGCGGCTTCATCGGCAGTCACCTCGTGGAGCGTGCGCTGGCCGAAGGCGCCACGGCCTGGGCGGCCGTGCGGCCGACGAGTAGCCGCCGCTACCTCACCGACCCGCGCATTCGCTTCGTCGAGTTAGACCTGAGCGACGACGACCGGCTGCGCGCCCAGCTGGAGCAGCATCGGGCGCAACACGGCGCGTGGGACTACGTCGTCCATGCCGCCGGCGCGACAAAGTGCCGCTGCGAGGCCGACTTCTTCCGCACCAACACGGAGGGGACCCTACGCCTGGCCCGCCTGCTCGTAGCGACCGGAGCCCTGCGCGGCCGCTTTGTCTTCATCAGCTCGCTCAGCGTGTGCGGCCCGATACACGAGGCCGACGGCGGCCTTATCGGCGAGGCCGACGAGCCCCGGCCCGACACGGCCTACGGCAGGAGCAAGCTCGAGGCGGAGCGGGGCCTGGCCCTGCTCGACCAGGCGCCGGACTACGTCGTGCTGCGCCCGACGGGCGTCTACGGTCCTCGCGAACGCGACTACTATCTGATGGCCAAAAGCATTGCCCGCCACGTGGACTTCTCCGTAGGCTGGCGGCCGCAGACCCTGACGTTCATCTACGTGGCCGACTTGGTCGAGGCCGCCTTCCTGGCCCTGGAGCGCGGAGAAAGCGGGCGCGCTTATTTCCTGACTGACGGCGCGGCCTATCGCTCAAGGGACTTTTCCGACCTCCTTAGCCGCGCCATCGGCGTCCGTCGGGTGCTTCACATCAAGGCGCCGCTCTGGCTGCTGCGCGCCGTGTGCGCTGTCGTCGGCGGCTGGGCCGGGCTCACGGGGCGTACGGCCACGCTCAACATGGACAAATACCGCATCATGAAACAACGCAACTGGCAGTGCGACATCAGGCCCGCCCGCCATGAGCTCGGGTACACGCCGCGTTACCCCTTGGCCCGCGGCGTCGCCGAGACGGTTGCCTGGTACAAGAAAGAACAATGGATTTGAATCTCCTGGAACACCTGCCCCGCCGCACCGGCATGCTCGGCGTGGAAAAGGTCACGCTGGCCTACACCCTGTTCACGGCGCTCCTGGTCCTGTTGCTGTGGGGGCGGATGACGGACCCCGGCCTGCTGATGTACGGGCGCGTACTCATCTTGTCCGGCCTCGTGGCCACGCGCGTTATCTATCTGTGGATGCCCACCCGGGGCACGCTCCTGCTGCGCTATCTCTATCCCCTCTCGCTCCTGGCCTATTGGTATCCCGATACGTACGAGTTCTGCCAGCTCTTCGGCAATCTCGACCACGTCTTTGCCCGGGCGGACCAGACCCTGTTCGGCTGCCAGCCGGCCCTGCTTTTCTTCCGCCTTCTGCCTGGGAAAGTGTGGAGCGAGCTGTTCCATCTGGGCTACTTCTCCTATTATCCGCTCATCGCCCTTACGGTGCTGGCGCCGCTCTTTACGAACCGCAGCCTCTTCGGCCGCACGGCGTTCGTCGTCCTCCTCTCCTTCTTCTTCTATTACCTCATCTACCTCTTTCTGCCCGTAGCCGGGCCGCAATACTACTTCCACGCCGTGGGGCTGGACGCCGTGCAGGCCGGCCACTTCCCGGCCGTGGGCGACTGGTTCCGCTTCCACACGGAGCTGGGCCCTTCGCCGACGCCCAGCGGCCTGTTCCGCAACCTGGTGGAAGCCACGCAGGCCAGCGGCGAACGGCCCACGGCCGCCTTTCCCTCGTCGCACGTGGGCGTGAGCACTATCCTGATGCTGCTGCTCTGGCGCAACCGCCGCACGCTCATGCTGGCCGTCGCGCCGCTCTACGTCCTGCTGTGTGCCAGCACAGTCTACATCGAGGCGCACTACCTGATTGACGTCTTCGGCGGCTGGGCCACGGCTTTCCTCTTCTATTGGCTGACCAACCGTCTCTATCCCTACTTCGAGAAAAATAACGTTTATCCATAATCCCTTTACCCATGAAAAGAGTTCTACTCACCCTGTTGCTGGCGGCTCCGGCCGCCCTGCTGCCGGCCCAGGTGGGCCCCGGCGGCATCACGGACGAAATGCTCAAGGAGATACGCGCCGCCCAGCCCTCCGGTGCGGCCGACCGCGCCCTGCGTAACGCCCTGAACGGAACCAGTATCAACAAGCTCGCCACCACGGCCGACAATCCCAGCGCGCAAGACACGTATTTCTCGAACCGTGTCGAGAGCAAGGGCATCACGGACCAGAAGTCCTCGGGCCGTTGCTGGCTTTTCTCGGGCCTTAACGTGATGCGGGCCAAGATGATTGCCCGTTACGGCCTGGGCGACTTCCGCTTCTCGCAGGCCTACAACTTCTTCTACGACCAACTGGAGAAGTCGAACCTCTTCCTCCAGGCCGTCATCGACAACGCCGCCAAGCCCATGGACGACCAGTTGGTGGAGTGGCTCTTCCAGCATCCGTTGAGCGACGGCGGCACCTTCTGCGGCGTGCAGGACGTCGTGACGAAATACGGCGTAGTCCCCGCCGAAGTGATGCCCGAGAGCTACAGCGCCAACAATACGGCGAAGATGGCCGAACTCATCTCGCTCAAGCTGCGCCAGTACGGCCTTGAGCTGCGCGACGCCGTGGCCAAAGGCACGGCCGAGGCGGACGTGCAGCGCCGCAAGACGGAGATGCTCGGCACGGTCTACCACATCCTGGCCGTATGTCTGGGCGAACCGCCCGCCGAGTTCACGTGGACGCGCCGCGACGCCAGCGGCAAGCCCGTAGAGACCAAGCGCTACACCCCACTCTCCTTTTACAAGGAGTATGTCGGCGTAGACCTGAAGAATGACTACGTGATGCTCATGAACGACCCCTCGCGTCCGTTCCATAAGACCTACACCATCGACATGGACCGCCACAGCTACGACGGTAAGCAGTGGACCTTCCTCAACTTGCCCATCGACGAAATCAAGCAGATGGCCATCGCCTCCATTAAGGACAGCACGATGATGTACTTCAGCTGCGACGTCGGCAAGTATTACGACAGCAGCACCGGCGTGCTCTCGCTCGACAACTACGACTACGCCTCGCTCTTCGATACGGACTTCCCCATGAGCAAGGCCGACCGCATCCGCACGTTCGCTTCCGCTTCCTCCCACGCCATGACCCTGATGGCCGTAGACCTTGACGCCGACGGCCGGCCTACGAAGTGGATGGTCGAGAACTCGTGGGGCCCCTCGGCCGGTTATCAGGGCCACCTCATCATGACGGACGAGTGGTTCAACGAGTACATGTTCCGCCTCGTCGTCGAGCGGAAGTACGTCCCCGCCGCCACGCTCAAGCTCCTCGACCAGGAGCCCGTCCTGCTGCCCGCCTGGGACCCCCTCTTCGCCCCCGAGCAGTAAGTGCGGCGCACGTTTCAGCCCCCATTCCGTCCCGGTCAGCCGCCGCTGTCCGGGACTTTTTTTGTCCGGCGTCAGGGCCCGTTCCCGCCGCGGCAGTGGGGCGCGCTACGGGGCTAAGGCCAGTTTTTACGGGAATAGGGCCAGTTTTTACGGGCCTTAGCCCCGTCTCCCGGCCGACTGTCGGCGTGCGGCGCGGCCCTGTCCGGAGCGGCCGGGGCCCAGGCGGACGGACGCGGCGGCCGGTTTTCCGGCTTTGTAAAAATAATGTAAGAGTTATTTTGAAAATAGAAAGAAATTTTTACCTTTGCGAAGCGGGGAAAGTCCCTGGCAGTAAGAATACTACGTTACTGTAAAGTCTAATCTTATTTTGTGAAGGAATGAAAAAAACTATTCTACTTCTTTTTGCGCTGTTTGCCCTTTGTGCGGTCCGTGCCGAACGCATCAGTGAGTCCGATGCCCGGCAGCTGGCCCGTGAGTTCCTGCAACGGCAGCCCGGCCTGGTGCCCCACGGTGCGCAGTCGCTGCGCCTGGCCCATACGGCTACGGCCTACTATGCCTACGACTGCGCCCCCTCCGGCGGTTTCGTGCTGGTCGCGGCCGACGACCGGGCGGACAAGTCCATTCTCGGCTACACCGACAACGGGCGCTTCGACTTGGGCCAGTTGCCCCCGGCCTTGGTCTGGTTGCTTTCGGAGTACGACCGCGAGCTCGCTCAGCTCGACGCCCGGCCGTCCGACGCGTCGGCCCGTGTGCAGGAAGCCTCGCCTACCTATCCCGCCGTCGCCCCGCTCATTAAGAGCCAGTGGTCGCAGGGCGAGCCCTACAACCTCCTTTGCCCGCTGGACGACAACGGGGAACGCTGCGTCACGGGCTGTGTCGCTACGGCTTTGGCCCAGATCATGTACTACTACCGCTATCCGGCCACCAGCACCGACGGTGAAGCCTTCGACTGGGACGCCATGACCGACACCTACAACGAGGCCAGCAGCGAGGCCTCCCGGCTGGCTGTGGCCAAGCTCATGAGCGATGTCGGCGTGGCCGTGGGCATGGACTACAGTTCTGCGGGTAGCGGTGCCTATTCCTCTGAAGCGCTGACCGTTCTTATGTCCGAGTTCGGCTACGACAATGGGCTGCAGGTCTATTCCCGTTCCTACTACTCGCGGAACGAGTGGAAGACGCTGCTCTATACGGAGCTGGCTGCCGGTCGCCCGGTCTATTACAGTGCGAGCAGTACAGCCGGCGGCCATGCCTTTATCTGCGACGGCTATCAGGATGACTATTTCCACATCAACTGGGGCTGGGGCGGCTACAGTAACGGCTACTACTGCCTGACCGGGGCGGTTTCCGACGTCGGCAGTTACAATTACAGCCAGGATATTTATGTCGGCATCCAGCCCGCTGCCGGGGAGAGCCAGCCCCAGGTGAGCATGGGCAACCCCACGAATTTTACCCTCGACGTTACGGAATATCCCGTTGCCTATAACCGGACAGACTACGTCTCCTTTACCGGCCAGTTCACCAATACTGCGCTGTGGCCGCTGGACATGACTCTGGGCGTCAAGCTGAAGAGCGCGAGCGGCGACTCCTTGTATGTGGCTTCTTCGACGGGTATTTCTGATTTCGGGTATGGTTGGTACTTTGAAGGGTACTCTATGGCGTTGGCCGACTTCCCCACCCAGGACGGCACTTACGTAGTGACGCCGGCCTTCCGGGAATCCGGCTCCGGCGTGTGGTACGACATGCAGACACCCGTCGACGCTTCGTCGTACTACCTCCTGGCCACGGTCGAAGGCGACCAAATCACCTTCAATCTTCCCTCCATCGAGTGGACGCTGGCCTACGACGATTTCCAACTGGCTTATGATCCCTATCCCGGCGATTTCCTCACGGGTCAAGTCACAGTAAGCCAGAGCGGAGCGCCCTTCCAGCGTGTGCTGCAGGCTGTAGTCACGGAACGCGACGGCTACACGGCGTTGACGGCTTCGCCCACCTTCCTGCTCGAGCTCCAGGCCGGCGAGTCGGTCACCGTACCCTTCGGTCAGGCCAATGACTTCCAGGCGCCTCTTTCCCCGGGCGAGTATGACCTGATTTTTATTACCGGCAACACCATCATTAGTCCCCGTTTCCCCTTTACGGTGACCGAAGCTCCTGCCGGTGAACTTGCCCTGCGCGTGGCTTCGCCCCTTTCTGTGGCGAATGCCGATCAGGTCATCGCCGACAAGTTCAGCCTCTCGGCCGAAGTGGCCTGCGACGGCGGTTTCTATTCGGGCAACCTCTATGCCTTAGTCTTCCCGATTGAGGGTGGGTACAACGTCAGTACGTTGCTTATTCCTGTCAGAATAGAAAGCGGCCAGACGACCACGGTGAACTACTCCGGAGCGATAGAAGGAGTGGAAGCCGGCATGAGCTATCAGGTTCTGCTCTATTACCTGGTGGGAAATACTTTGTATCCCTTGTCCGGTGACGACATGAACCGTGCCACCTTCACCGTCGGCGCAGTGACGGGCCTCGGCGGTACGGCCGTGACCGACGCTCCGCGGACGTTCGAGGTCTACGACCTTTCCGGCATCCGGGTGCTCCGGCAGACGGGCACGTCGCCCAATCTCAGTTCGCTCCCGGCCGGCGTCTACATTGTCCGCGACGGTCAGACGGTGCGCAAGGTCCTTCGTCCCTAACCGCCCGCAGGGCCCCGTTGCCATGAACGCACTGAAACGCTTGTTGCCGCTTGTGTCCGTCGCCCTGGTGCTGGCGGCCTGTTCGCCGGGGCGCGACGCCGGGAGCGCCGGCCCGGCTGGGAGCGGCGCCGGGCTTGTGGTCGTACCGCCCGCGTCCGACCCGGTTTCCCCGGTCCCTCAGCCCCGCGCCGTGGTCTACCGCACCCGGGCCGACTACCGCAACCGCGTACCCGTGGCCCTTAGTGCCGACGGGCGGCGGCTGCTCTCCTTTCCCGCTCCGACCGACGTCGGGCCGGACAAGCGGCCGGTGGCGCTGTCGGGGGACTATCTGCTCGACCGCTGCGGCATAGGGTCCGACGTGGCCTTCCTGGACTACACCTACGAGGAGTATGCCCGGCTGTCGGCCCCGTTGCCGCCCGACACGTTGCTGGCGCATGTGCTCGACGCCGCGCCGCTGCTCGAGATGTATCGGTTGCCCCTGAGCGCCGGCGAGGCGGCCCGCCGGCCCGAACGCTGTGCCCCCTTTGTGGCCAACGGTTTCTCGGGCTGCGAAGTCTTGTTGTCGCGCCCGTCCGTCCGGCTGCCCTGACGGCGGGGCGTTCCCCCTCTTTCGCCCTCCCGGTCCCGCTTCGGCGCGGACCGGGAGGGCTTTTTGTGCGGGTATGGGGCAATGCCCGGCGTCAGGGCCCGTTCCTGCCGCGGCAGTGGGGCGCGCTACGGGGCTAAGGCCAGTTTTTACGGGAATAGGCCCAGTTTTTACGGGCCTTAGCCCCGTGTTTCGCCCGACTGTCGGCGTGCGGCGCGGCCCTGTCCGGAGCGGCCGGGGCCCAGGCGGAAGGACGCGGCGGCCGGGCGGCGACGGGGGCGTCCGGCAGGCGGTGGGTCCGGGGTCCTGTGGCGGGCGGCCCTTCGCTTTTTGCCCGGAAATGCGGGCCGGCATTGCTTTTTCTTGTAAATTTGCCCCGGAGCTGCGGCTCCATTCCTATTTTTACGACCCATGCGAACCCGATTCCTTTTCCTGCTCCGCTTCTACGCGGTGCTGCTCGCCGTGTTCATTCTCGGTAAGGCCGTTTTCCTGCTCTGCGACGCCCCGGCCGGGACGTCGGTCGGCGTGGCCGACTTCTTAGCCGTCGTCTGGCACGGGCTACCGCTCGACCTCGCTACGGCCGGCTACCTGACGGCGCTGCCTTGGCTCGCCCTGACGGTGTCTGTCTGGACGCGCATTCCGCGCCTGCGGCTGGGCTACAACGTCTATGCCGCTGTCGTCGCGGCCTTGCTGGCGGTCATCCTCGTGGCGGACACGTGCCTCTACACCTTCTGGGACGTGAAGCTGGACGGCACCGTGTTCAACTACCTGGACTCGCCGCGCGGCGTGGCCGCCAGTGTCAGCACGGGCTACCTGTTCGGCGCCGTCGCGGTCCTGGTCCTCGTCGGGCTGGCCCTGTTCTTTGCGTTCGAGCGGCTGTTCCCGCGCCAGCTGCCCCCCGTGCGCCGGCGGCTGACGGCTACGGCGGGGGCCGTCGTCGTGGGCGGGCTGCTCTTTCTCGGCATCCGCGGCGGGGTGGGCAAGTCGACAGCCAACGTCGGCATGGTCTATTACAGCGACGTGCAGTTCCTGAACCACGCGGCCGTCAATCCGGCCTTCAGCCTCGTATCCTCCACGCTCAAGACCAAGGACTACGCCCGCCTCCACGACTATTTCCCCGAGGAGGAACGGGCCCGCGTGTTCGCCTCGCTGGGCTACGACACGCGCAGCCTGGCTCCCAACACGCTGCTCCGCGTGCGGCGGCCCAACGTCCTGATAGTCCTCATGGAGGGCTGCGGGGGGACGTTCGTCCATGCCGTCGACTCGCTCGCTGACCCGGCCGTGACGCCGCGGCTCAACGAGTTGGCGGCCGAGGGCGTCGTCTTCACGCGCTGCTATGCCAACTCGTTCCGCACGGACCGCGGCACCGTCTGCGCGCTCAGTGGCTATCCGGCTTTTCCCGACGTGAGTGTGATGAAGTTGCCCTCGAAGTGTGCGCAGCTTCCCTCCATTGCGCGGAGCCTGCGCCAGGCCGGCTACGCGACGGACTTCCTCTACGGCGGCGACATCAACTTCACGAACACGAACGGCTACCTGCTCTCGACCGGCTATGAGCGCACGGCGGGCGACACTGCCTTCCCGGCGGAAGTGCGCCATACGCACGACTGGGGCGTCACGGACCGCATCGTCTTTGAATACTTGCTCGAGGAACTGGCCAGCCGCGCCGACGGACGCCCCTGGCACACGACGCTGCTCACCCTGGCCAGCCACGAACCGTGGGGCGTTCCCTACGCCCGCATCCAGGGCGACACGGTGGCCAACGCCATGGCCTATCTCGACGACTGCATCGGGCGCTTCGTGGACCGCTTCCGCGAGACGCCGCAATGGGCCAACACGCTCATCGTCCTGTTGCCGGACCACGGCATCGGCTATCCGGCGGGCATAGATGCCGGCGACCCGCGCCGCGCCCACATCCCGATGATCTGGACCGGCGGCGCGGTGCGCGGCCACCGAGTGGTCGACGTGCTGTGTAACCAGACGGACCTGCCGGCCACGTTGCTCGGGCAGCTGGGCCTGGCGCACGACGATTTCCGCTTCAGCCGCGACGTGCTGAGCCGCACCTACACGCACCCCTCCGCGGTCCACGTGTGGAGCGAAGGCATCTGGTACATGGACGGCACGGGCTTCACGTCGCTCAACCTGCTCTCGAAGCCGCAGCGTCCGCTGGAGGAGCGCCCCGCCCCGTCGGCCGCCCGCGCCGCCGCGGCCAACGCCCTGCTGCAAACGGCCTACGACGACCTGGGCGCCCGCTGACACGCCAGCGGTCCGGACACACAACGCCGCCGCGGGGCCGGAAACCTCTTCGGAAAGGAGGTCCGGCCCCGCGGCGGCAGTGCGTGGCGGCGGTCAGAGCTGGCCGCTCTCGACCATGCGGACCACGCGCTCGGTGAAGCGGTCGTCGCCCTCGGGGTCGTAGCGCCGCGTCAAGCTGTTGCCGAAGCAGAACGCCAGCGTCTGGTACATGTTCGCCTTGAACGAGCCGATGAAGGCCTGGGCTATGTGGTAGCCCGTCTGGCCGCATTCGCGGTCGATGAGCTTTACGAGCAGGCGCCCCTGCGAGCGCGACAGCTTCTTGAGCGTCGGGGCGTACTGCTTCTTGAGCCCGTCCTCGACGCGGCTCAGGTGTTCGCGTCGCGCCTTCTCGTCGGGCAGGGTCTGCAGGTACTCGTAGGTTTCGATGACGGTGTACTTCGCCAGCCGCGCCAAGGGGAGCAGCTTCTTCACGTTGGCGACCAGTCGGTTGTAGCGCTCCACCTCGCGCGCGTTCTTGAAGCGCAGGGGCGGGTAGCGGTAGAAGGTGGGCATGATGATGTGGGGAATGCTGTCCCCGTGATAGGCCACGCGGCCCACGCGAATCTCCATCGGCGTGGCGGGCGTATCGGCGTCGGCCACGCTGTCTGTGCCTGCGGGGGCCTGAGCCAGGCCCGGCAGCGCGGTGCCCGGGAGGAGGGCAAGGAGCAAGATGAGCATCACGTACTTCATGGCGCGGCGAAATTAGTAAGAAAATCCCGGCCGCCACGTTATTATTCCTTAATTGACAGACGGTTTGCGAAAAAATAACTTCCTTTGTAATACGGAAGGGGCGGACGGGTCCCGCAGGACCGGCGCTTCGGGCCGCCGGAAGCGCCCCGGAGGGCGCCGGGCGGCGGACAGTTGCTCCAGCCACGGGCCTTAGCCCCGTCGCTACGGGCCCTATTCCAGTTTTTACGGGCCTTAGCCCCGTGGTTGCGGCAACCGGCGGACGTCGTCGCGGGCCAGTCCCGGCGGATGCAGCCCGCCGCCGCGCCGGCCGGCCCCCGGGCCGCCGCTCCGTTTCAACGATTCATCTATTCAGACTATGAGCCGAAACAAAACGCAAAAGAGTGCCGGGCGTCTCAAGAAGAAAGACATCCGGCAGTCGCTGCTGGACCTGTTCGAGCAGCACCCCGACAAGAAATACGGCATCAAGGACATCTTCTCCGCCATCGGCGCGGCGAACCACCCGGCCAAGATGCTGACGATGGACGTCCTGTCCGAGCTGGTGCTGGACGACTATCTGGCCACTGAGGGCAACGCCGTCTACTCCCTGGCCCACCGTTTGCAGGTGATGGAAGGAACCTTCCAGCGCAAGCGCAACGGCCGCAACTCCTTCATCCCGGACGACGGGGGAAAGAACATATTGGTCTGCGAACGGAACTCGCACCACGCGCTCGACGGTGACCGCGTGCGCGTCACGATGCTGGCCCGGCGTTCAGGCCATACGCGCGAGGCGGAAGTCATCGAGATTCTGGAGCGGAAGAAAGACACCTTCGTGGGCCGCCTCCAGGTGGAGAAGGGCTTCGGCTTCCTCGTGACGGAAGGCCGCGCCCTGGCGACGGACATCTTCATACCGAAGGACAAGCTGAAAGGCGGGAAGACGGGCGACAAGGCAGTGGTCAAGATTACGGACTGGCCCGAAGACTCGAAGAGCCCTATCGGAAAGGTGGTCGACATCCTGGGCCGTAAGGGCGAGAACAATGCCGAGATGCACGCCATCCTGGCCGAGTACGGCCTGCCCTATGCCTACCCGAAGAGCGTCGAGGCCGCGGCCGAGAAGCTGGAGCCCGGCATCACGCCCGAAGAGATTGCGCGGCGCGAGGACTTTCGGGCGGTCACGACCTTTACCATCGACCCGCACGACGCCAAGGACTTCGACGACGCCCTCTCCATCCGCGCCGTGGGCAAGGATTGCTGGGAAGTCGGCGTCCATATTGCGGACGTCTCCCACTACGTGAAGGAGGGCGACATCATTGACCGCGAGGCGCAGAAGCGGGCCACGAGCGTCTACCTCGTGGACCGCACCATCCCGATGCTGCCCGAGCGCCTGTGCAACTTCATCTGCTCGCTGCGGCCCAATGAGGAGAAGCTGGCCTACTCCACGATTTTCCACATGAACAGTCGCGGCGACGTGCTCGACTGGCACCTGGCCCACACCGTGATTCGCTCGGACCGCCGCTTTACTTACGAGGAGGTGCAGGCCATACTGGAGCGCAACCGCGAAGCCTCGCCCGCCGACCTGGCCCTGCCCGGCGAGCACCCCGAACCCCTGCCCGAGGGCGCTCCCCTTGAGGGCGAGTATGTCGAAGAGCTCGTCACGCTCAACCGCCTGGCCAAGCAGCTGCGCGAACGCCGCTTCAAGAACGGCGCCATCGGTTTCGACCGCGCCGAAGTGCGCTTCGAGATTGACGAAAAGGGCCACCCCGTCTCGACCTACGTCAAGGTGGCCAAGGACGCCAACAAGCTGGTCGAGGAGTTTATGCTCCTGGCCAACCGCAGTGTGGCCGAAAAGATAGGCCGTGTGCCCAGGAACAAGAAGCCTAAGGTCTTCGTCTACCGCATCCACGACGTGCCCGACCCCGAGAAGCTCGAGAAGCTGAGCGGCTTTATCGCCAAGTTCGGCTATAAGCTCCGCACGGAGGGCAGTAAGACGGAGGTGTCGAAGAGCTTGAACCGTCTCCTCTCCGACGTGAAGGGCAAGAAGGAGGAGAATGTCGTGGAGCTCGTGGCCTTGCGCGCCATGATGAAGGCCCGTTACAGCACGCACAACATCGGTCACTACGGCCTCATGTTCGATTACTATACGCACTTCACCTCTCCCATTCGCCGCTACCCCGATACGATGGTCCACCGCCTCTTGACCCGTTACGCCGGGGGCGGGCGCTCTGTCAGCGAGACCAAGTACGAGGACCTCTGCGACCATGCCTCGGACATGGAGCAGTTGGCCGCTACGGCCGAGCGGGCAAGCATTAAGTACAAGCAGGTAGAGTTTATGGGCGACCGCTTGGGCCAGGAGTTCGACGGTACGGTGAGTGGCGTCACGGAGTTCGGCCTCTACGTCGAGGTGACGGAAAACATGTGCGAGGGTATGGTGCCGCTGCGCGACCTGCAGGACGATTACTACGAGTTCGACGAGCGGAACTACTGCCTCATAGGCCGTCGCTACCACAAGCGTTACAGCCTGGGCGACAAGGTACGCATCCGCGTGGAGCGCGCCAACCTGGAGCGCCGGCAACTGGACTTCGCCCTGGTGGAAGAGGGCGGCACGAAGCCGCCCGTAGCCCCTGCGGCGGCCAAACCGTCGGGCGGATTCGGAAAGAAGGCGCGCGGCAAGCGTCGCCGCCGCCGCTGAAGGCGCGGACCGGCGGACGGAAAACTGGCCTTAGCCCCGTAGCTACGGGGCTAAGGCCAGTTTTTTCTGGGCTAAGGCCCGTGGTTGCGGCAACTGTCGCGCGGGCGGCAGCACCCGGGGGCCGCCCCGCGGGGACCCTCCGGCAGGCGGCAGCGCCCGGCCCGCCGCGCGCCGGCTGACGGACGGGGCGAAAAAAAGGCGTCCGCCCACGTGGGTGGACGGACGCCGCAGGGCGAGGCCGTGGCGGACGGGCTGCCGGGCCTTTATTCCTTCAGGTCGGCCGGCAACATGGTCACCGTCACACAGTTCTTGCGTTTCAGGAGTACGTCCTTGACAAACTTCTGAAGGTCGGCGGGCTTGAGGGCCGTGATGGTCTCCTTCACGCCCGTCATGGCGTCTTTGTTCCAAGCTACCTTGGCGCTGATGTTCCCGTGCCAGTAGGAGTTCTGCTTCTGCTGGTCGTCATAGGTCTTGAGCATCATCTTCTTGATATTAGCCAGCTCGTCGTCGGTCACACCCTTCAGGGCCACTTCCTCTATGGTCTGGTTGATGAGCAGCAGGGCGGAGTCGAGCTTGGCCGGCTGGACGGGGCAGACTACCTGCATGAGGTACTGGTCGCGTATGCCGTATTGCAACATGGCAACGGCGCCCACGCTGTAAGCCAGGCCGCGCTCCTCGCGGATGCTCTTGAGCATGCGCTGCGTGAGGACCTGTCCGAGCGCGTCGACGGTGGCTGCCGTCTGGACCGTATAGGGTTCGTCGCCGGTCCACATCTGCAGGATGTAGGCCTTGGGTGTCTCCATCTTGCGTACGAAGTGGTTGTCCACGGTGCCGGTTACGGGCACGATGTTGCGGTCTACGAACGTCTCGCGCTGGCTCACGGCCTTGAGCGGGGCAATGTATTGCTCGACGTACAGGCGGAGGCTGTCGGTGTTGAAGTTTCCGGTGAAGTAGAAGTCAAAGTCGCCGCCGGCGGCAAAGCGCTCGCTGTAGATGCGGCGGATGGTGGCGTAGTCGGCCTGGGCCAGGTCGGAGACGTGGAGGCTGCGGGCCAGCGGGTTGTGGCCGTAGAGCGTGGCACGGAGGCTGTCGGTGAGGGCCGTCTCGGGCACTTTGTCGGCATTCTCAAGCTGTGACTTCAGATAGGCGAGTGTGTTGTTGTAGCCGTCGGGGTCGTTGGCCGGCGCCTGGAAGCGCAGGTAGATGAGCTCGAAGAGCGTGCGCAGGTCCTTGGGCGTGGCGGAGCCGCTCAGGCCCTCGGTGGCCTCGCCCAGGGCGACGGAGACGTGGGCCTGCTTGCCGGCGAGCTTCTTCTCGAGTTCGGTCGCCGTGAAGGCGCCTAGGCCCGTGCCGCTCATGATGTCGGTGAGCAGCTCTACGTTGACGTAGTCCTTGGCGTCGGTGCGGCTCTTGCCGCCCTTGCTCTCCGCGCGGAAGAGCACTTCGCTGTCGTTGAAGTCCGTATGGCGGAAGTAGACGCGCGCACCGTTGTCGAGCGTCCAGCAGGTGTAGCCGAACGGAGCTGCCTCCTCCTTCTTAATCTGTCCCTTGGCGGGGAGCTGGGGAACGAGCGGGTCGTTGTTCATACTGTCCACGTAGGCCTCGAGCTTGGCCGCCTTGGCTGCGGCAATGGCCTGCTTCATCTGGTCGGCAGTCGGGATGGCGACGCCCTCTTTCTCCGGATACATGGCGAAGAACACGAAGTTCGTGTCGGTAGAGGCCGTGAACTGCTTGAACGTGGCCGATATGGCCTCGGCCGGGAGCTGTTGGCTCATCATCTTGTAGAGGTTGAACTCCGTCTCGATGTCGGGGATGGGGTCGTTTTCGAGGAAGTTGCGCACGTATTGCTGCACGTAGAAGTTGTTCTGCTGCTTCTCGCGGTTGTCGTAGATGCGCTCCAGGGAACTGATGAACTCGTCGCGGGCCCTGAGAATCTCGGTAGCCGTAAAGCCGTAGCGCGAAGCGCGCTCCACTTCCTGCATCACGGCCTGAAGGGCAGCCTGGTCCTGGCCGGGCTTGGGCAAGATGGCGATACGGAAGGCGTCCATCGTCTTGCTGACGAGGTACTGTCCGTCGTAGGCTCCGGCGCCGATGAAGGGGCAGTCGGGCTCCTGGCTCAGTTCGTTCAGACGCGCGTTGAGGGCCTGGCAGGCCAGGGTCGTAATGAGGTTCTGCGCGAAATAGATGGGCGTGTTCTTGTACATATCGGGCAGGGGCTCGTGCTTGAAGTTGACGAGCATGATGCTCTGCTGCATCTCCTTGTCCTTGTCGATGACGTAGATGGGCTCGGGCGTGACGGGCACGGGATAGTGCTCGTAGGCTGCGGGGTTAGCCGGCATCTGGATGGGGCCAAAGATGGCTTTGATTTTCTCCTCGACCTGGTCCACGTCCACGTCGCCCACGACGATGATGCCCTGGAGGTCGGGGCGGTACCACTTCTCGTAGTAGGCGCGGAGAAACTCGGGCTTGAAGTTGTCGATAATCTCCATCAGACCAATCGGCCAGCGCTCGCCGTAGCGCGAGCCCGGGTAGAGCGTGGGCAAGTTGCGCTCGTAGATGCGGCTGTCGCCCGAGGAGCGGAGACGCCACTCTTCGTGGATGACGCCACGCTCCTTGTCGATTTCGGCAGGGTCGAGCGTCAGGCCGTCTGCCCAGTCGTGGAGAATCCAAAGGCAGCTGTCCACGTTGCTATCGGTCACGGGCACGTTGTCTATGTTGTAGACCGTCTCGTCTGTGGACGTGTAGGCGTTGAGTTCGGAACCGAACTGCACGCCTATGCCCTCGAGATACTTGATGACGCGGTTGCCGGGGAAGTGGTCGGTCCCGTTGAAGCACATGTGTTCCAGGAAGTGGGCCAAGCCGCGCTGGTTGTCGTCCTCCTGGACGGAGCCCACCTTCTGCGCGATGTAGAAATCAGCGCGATTTTCCGGCAAACTGTTGTGACGGATGTAGTACGTCAGCCCGTTAGGCAGCTTGCCGTAGCGAATAGCCGTGTCCATCGGGAGCTGCTGAATCTGCTGCGCTGCCGTGCGGACGGTCGGGGCGAGTACTAACGCCAAAAACAGTAACACAATGAAGTTACGTTTTTTCATAAGGTGGGTTCTATCAATTCCATTTTTTATTTCTTGCATAAGGCAGCAGAACCCTTT
>USPK01000003.1 GCA_900556465.1 uncultured Prevotella sp.
AGGCCCCGTCGCTACGGGGCTAAGGCCCGTGGCTGCGCTCCGAGACGGCATTTTTCCGAACCCCGGCCTCCGCTTCACGCGATCCGCGAAAAAGCAGGCCGCGACGTAACGGAGGCCGCAAGAAACGTAGCGGAAGGCAATTAATTTGTATATCTTACCGTCACGAATACAAGGTGCGGCTCGAACGAGGCAAGGAAAAGTAGACTTTCCCTTGCCTTACCGCTCGCCTTTCGCTATCTTTGCGCGTTGCGCAAGATAGGATGCGGCTCGGGTGAAAAAGCAAAACAAGTTTTTCTTTGTTCACCGCTCGCCTTTCACTATCTTTGTCCCAAATTTGCCCGTTTCCATCAACGGCCCCCGGGTTTCCGTGCACGGGGGCAAAGGGCCACAGACGCGTTGCATAGATGAGAAAAGAAAAAGTTCTGGTCGCCATGTCGGGCGGCGTGGACAGTTCGGCCGTCTGCCTGTTGCTGCAGGCAGCGGGCTACGACGTCGCGGGCATGACCATGCGCGTGTGGGACGTTCCCCGGCAGTTCTCCGACGGCCACGACGAACCGGACTTCGTCCGCGAGGCGCAGGCGCTGGCGGCCCGCCTGGGCATCCCCCACACCGTAGTGGACGTGCGGGAGGAATTCCGCAACGCCGTGGTGCGCTACTTCCTGGACGAATACACCGCGGGCCGCACGCCCAACCCCTGCGTCGTGTGCAACCGCGACTTCAAGTTCCGCCTCATGGCCGAGACGGCCGACCGCCTGGGCTGCCGCTACCTGGCAACGGGCCACTACGTGAAGACGGAGCGACGGGGCGACCGCACGTATCTCCTCATGGGCGACGACGTGCGCAAGGACCAGTCCTATTTCCTATGGCGCGTGCCGCAGGCCACCCTGTCGCGCTGTCTGTTTCCCTTAGGCAGCATGACGAAGGACGAAGTGCGCGCCTACCTGGACCGGCTGGGCTTCACGCGGAAAGCGCGCCAGTCCGAATCCATGGAGGTCTGCTTCGTAGAGGGCGACTACCGCGACTTCCTGCGCGAGCAGCGGCCGCAGCTGGCCGAGGCCGTAGCGGGCGGCGCCTACGTCGACGCCGCGGGCCGGAAGCTGGGGACGCACCTGGGCGTACCCTTCTACACCGTGGGTCAGCGCAAGGGGCTGGGCATTGCCTTGGGGCGGCCCGCCTACGTAGTCCGGCTCAACGCCGAAAAGAACACCATCGTGCTGGGCACGGAGGCCGACCTCCAGACCACGGCCTTCTATGCCGAAGACGTATTGCCCGTCGACGCGGCCGAGTTCTTCTCCACCCCCGACCTCGCCGTGCGCATCCGCTACCACAGCGAGCCGGTGGCCTGCAACGTGGAGCCGCTGCCGGACGGGCGGTTGCTGGTCCGCACGACTAAGGCCGTAAGCGCCGTCACGCCGGGCCAGAGCGCCGTGTTCTACGTCGGTCGACGCATGGTCGGCGGCGCGGTCATCGGGTCGCAGCGCGGCATCGGGCGCCACCTGGCTGCTGCCGACAACCCGTAACACTGAAAACCATCCACTTATTCCACACATGAAACAGATATACTTATGGCTTCTGCTGCCGCTGATAGCCCTCAGCGCCACGGCGCAGGACGAAAGCATCACCTACCGGCAGCCGGAAAAGGCTTACCGCTATCGCGTCTACCTGAAAGACAAGGACGTCAAGAATAATTTCTACTCGCTCAAGCACCCGGAGCGCTTCTTGTCCAAGAAAGCCCTGGAGCGCCGCAAGCGTTATAATATTAAGGTGGACGAGCGCGACCTGCCCGTCTCCCAGATCTATCTGGACTACTTCAGGAACAAGGGCTTCCGCGTGCTGCACACGAGCAAGTGGAACAATACGGCGGTCGTCGAGACCAAGGACAGCACACAGGCCTACCTGCTGAGCGAGCCGAAGTTCGTCAACCGTGTCCGCAAAATCTGGGAAAGCCCCGACTCCGTGCCGGTGACGGACCTCTCGAAACGGAAGGAATGGATAGCCACCGTAGCGGACACGCTGCCGGACTACTACGGCCACGCGCAACACCAGGTGGAGATGCTGGGCGTCCCCCGGCTGCACGACGCGGGCTACCGCGGGCAGGGCATGACCATTGCCATCATCGACGGGGGCTTCCTCAACGCGGACTGCGTCAAGGGCCTGCAACAGGCCCGCATAGCCGGCACGCACAACTTTGTACGCCCGGACGTCTCCGTCTACGAGGAGCAGAGCCACGGCCTGATGGTCCTCTCCTGCATCGGGGCCAACGCGCCCCACTCCCTGGTGGGCACGGCGCCCGAAGCGTCGTTCTACCTCCTGGTCAGTGAGGACAGCGAGTCGGAACAGTTGAGCGAGGAAGACAGCTGGTGCGCGGCGCTGGAGTATGCCGACAGCGTGGGCGCAGACCTGGTGACGAGTTCGCTGGGCTACAACATCTACGACAACGAACAGGACACGTACCGCTACTACCAACTGGACGGCCGCACGGCCCTTATCAGCCAGTCGGCCGCGCTGGCGGCCAGCCGCGGCATGCTGCTGCTCAACAGCGCGGGCAATAGTGGCGACGAGACCTGGAAGAAAATCAGCGTCCCGGCCGATGCGGACCACATCCTGACCGTCGGGGCCGTGACGCCGGAAGGTACGAACACGAACTTCTCCTCCGTGGGAAACACGGCCGACGGCAGGGTGAAGCCGGACGTGGCGGCACAGGGCGACGACGTCTCCGTTTACTCGCTCAACGGCATCGTGACGACGGCCGCGGGCACCTCTTTCTCCACCCCGCTGCTCTGTGGGGCCGTGGCCTGCCTCTGGCAGCAGTTCCGCGAAAAAAGTCCGGAGGAAATCATCGAGGCGGTCCGCCTCTCCGGCAATAACGCCAGCCATCCCGACAACATTTACGGCTACGGCATTCCCGACATGTGGAAGGCCGGCCAACTCTTGCAGCAAAACTGAAATGACGCCCCTGAGCCTCTACGAACTGAACAGCCTGGTCCGCGATACGCTGACCGCCGAGCTCGACGCGGACTATTGGCTCGCGGCCGAGCTCAGCGAAGTCCGCGTCGCGGCCAACGGCCACTGCTACCTGGAGTTCGTCGAGAAGAACGAGCGCAGCAACGCGCTCCTGGCGAAGGCGAGGGGCAACATCTGGCGGCCCACCTACGCGCTCCTGGCCCCTTACTTTGAACGTACGACGGGGCGCAAGCTGGCCGCGGGGATGAAGGTGCTGGTCTGTGTCAACGTGACCTTCCACGAGCTCTACGGCTACGCCCTCAACGTGACGGACATCGACCCTACTTACACGATGGGCGACCTGGCGCGCCGGCGGCGCGAAATCCTGGCCCGGCTCGAAGCCGACGGCGTCCTGACGCTCAACAAGGAACTCCCCTTGCCCCGCCCCCTGATGCGCATCGCCGTCATCTCGAGCCGCACGGCGGCGGGCTACGGCGACTTCTGCCGCCAACTGGAGCAGTCGGGCCTGCCCTTTACGACCGCCCTCTTCGACGCTACGATGCAGGGCGACAAGGTGGAGGAGAGCGTCATCGCGGCCTTGGACCGCATCGCCGCCGAGCAGGACGCGTGGGACGCCGTCGCCATCATCCGCGGCGGGGGCGCCGTGAGCGACCTGAACGGCTTCGAGTCGTACGCACTGGCCGCCAACGTGGCGCAATTCCCCCTACCCGTGTTCACCGGCATCGGGCATGAAAGGGACGACACGGTTATTGACCTCGTCGCCCACACCCGGCTCAAGACGCCGACGGCCGTAGCCGCTTTCCTCATCGAGCGGCGGCGCGAAGAGCTCGACTTGGTCCAGGGCCTGGAGGAGCGGCTCAGGAACGCGGCGCTGCATTGCCTGGAGCAGCCGGAACGGCGCTTTCAGCTCCTGGCCGGTCGCTTTCAGCTGGCGGCTACGCGCTTTGCCGCCCGCGAGCGGGAGCACCTGCTGCAGCTCGGGGCCCGCGCTGAGCGTCTCTGTCTGGCGCGCCTGCAGGCCGAGCGGCAGCGGCTGTCGCCCTGTGCCGCCCGACTGGCGAACGCGGCGGCCAGCGCCTTCGACAGGCAACGCCACCGCCTGGCCCTGTTTGAGAAAAGCCTGCAACTGGCCGGGCCGGAACGCATCCTGCGCATGGGCTACAGCATCACGTTCCACAACGGGCGGCCCGTACGCGACGCGGCCTCCCTCCAGCCCGGCGACACACTGGAAACGCGCCTGGCGAACGGCAGCGTAACGAGCACCGTAAACGACAAGACCTGACATGAACGAACTTACCTACGAACAAGCCGTCAAACGGCTCGAGAGCCTCGTGGCCAGTCTGGAGCGGGGCGACATGGAGCTGGACCGCCTCAGCAATAGCATCCAGGAGGCCCAGGAGTTACTGACTTTCTGTAAAGACAAGCTGACGAAGGTGGAAACCGACGTCAAGAAAATCCTGGACCATGAGCAAGAATAAGCTGGCCAAGTTTGCCGACATGGCGGCCTATCCGCACGTGTTTGAAGCACCGGTGCGCGCCGACGTCACGCCGGACTTCGACCTCCGCGGCCACTGGGCGGCGGACTTCTTCGGCAACGCGCACCCCGTGGTCCTGGAACTGGGCTGCGGGCGCGGCGAGTACACCGTCGGACTGGCGCGCCTCTTTCCCGAGAAAAACTTCATCGGCGTCGACATCAAGGGCTCGCGCATGTGGACCGGCGCCACCGAGGCCCTGCAGGAAGGGCTGAAGAACGTGGCCTTCCTGCGCACGCGCATCGAATTTATCGAGCGCTTCCTCGGACCGGGCGAGGTGGACGAAATCTGGCTCACCTTCTCCGACCCTCAGATGAAGAAGCCCACCAAACGGCTCACGTCGACCTACTTCCTGGAGCGCTACCGCCACATCCTGAAGGACAACGGACGCCTCCACGTGAAGACGGACAGCAACTTTCTCTTTACCTACACGCGCCTTATGGCGGAACGCAACGCCCTACCGGTAGCCTTCTGCACGGACGACCTCTATCACACGCTCGAGGCGGAACGCGACGAGGAGCTGAGGCGCATTCTGAGCATCCATACTTACTACGAACAGCAGTGGATAGCCCGGGGCATCCCCATCAAGTACCTGCAGTTCCGCCTGCCGGCCCAGGGCGACCTGGCCGAGCCGGACGTCGAAATAGAACTGGACGACTACCGCAGCTATAACCGGGCCAAGCGCTCCGGACTGGAAAAGTCGAAATAAGGACAGGCCCGCCGGACACGGGCCCTATCCCAGTTTTTACGGGGCCTATTCCCGTAAAAACTGGCCTTAGCCCCGTAAACGCAGCCGGTAAGCCGCCCTCCAACAACATAAACTCCAACATCAGCATGCAACTTTATCCGAAACTCATCACAGACGCGCTGGCCACGGTGCGTTATCCCGGCAACGGGAAGAACCTTATCGAGGCCGGCATGGTAGAGGACGACCTTCGCATCGAAGGGATGAAGGTCAGCTTCTCTCTGATTTTTGAAAAATCGACAGACCCCTTCATGAAGTCGGTTATCAAGGCAGCCGAGGCCGCTATCCACACCTACGTAGACAAAGGCGTGGAAGTGAACATCCGTACGAAAACCGTGCAGGCCGCACGCCCCGAACCGGGCAAGATGCTCCCGCAGGTGAAGAACGTTATCGCCGTCAGCTCGGGCAAGGGCGGCGTGGGCAAGAGCACTGTGGCGGCCAACCTCGCCGTAGCACTCGCTGCCCTCGGATATAAGGTCGGTCTGCTCGACGCCGATATCTTTGGCCCCTCCATGCCGAAGATGTTCCACATGGAAGCCGAGAACATTTTCGCGGAAATGAAGGACGGGCGACAGCTCCTCATCCCGGCGATGAAGTACGGCGTGAAGTTGCTCTCCATCGGCTTCTTCGTCAACCCGGAAACGGCCACGCTCTGGCGGGGCGGCATGGCGTCGAACGCCCTCAAGCAACTCATCGCCGACACTGACTGGGGCGAGCTCGACTACTTTATCCTCGACACACCGCCCGGCACGAGCGACATCCACCTGACGTTGCTGCAGAACCTGGCCATAACGGGCGCCGTCATCGTCTCGACCCCGCAGCAAGTGGCCCTGGCCGACGCGCGCAAGGGGATAGACATGTACCGCAACGAGAAAGTGAACGTGCCGATTCTCGGACTGGTAGAAAACATGGCGTGGTTCACGCCGGCCGAACTGCCTGGCAACCGCTACTACATCTTTGGCAAAGACGGCGTGAAGCAACTGGCCGAGGAGATGAACGTACCGCTGCTGGGCCAGATACCTATCGTGCAGAGCATCTGCGAAAGCGGCGACAAGGGCGAGCCTGCGGCCGTCGACGGACAGACCGTGACGGGCGCCGCCTTCCGCGAGCTGGCCGCCGCTGTCGTTAGCGAAACGGAGCGCCGCAACCGCGAACAGCCGCCCACCCATATCGTGGAAGTCAAGAAATGACGGCTGCCGGCTACCGGCCGCCGCGACGCAAAGAGGAGGTCCCCGCCCGACGGCATCAGCCGCAGGCGGGGACCTCCTCTTTCTCATTCACCGGCCGGCGCGCGCCGGGGCGTATCACTTGGTCAAG
Source organism: uncultured Prevotella sp. (assembly GCA_900556465.1). Lineage (GTDB taxonomy): Bacteria > Bacteroidota > Bacteroidia > Bacteroidales > Bacteroidaceae > Alloprevotella. Next base: position 6,559 of record USPK01000003.1, read on the forward strand.
GCCACCTCGATGTTGTTCTGCAACACGTCGCTGCCGGGATAGCCGCCCGTGTTCAGATTGCTGAAGGCCACCGAGCCGTCCTTATTGAGCAGCATGTAGGCCGGGATGCCGGGGATGCCGAGCTGGGAGCAGAGGTCGTTCCACTGGGCATCGGTCACGCGGTAATGGTCGCCGGCGATGGTGGGCACCATCTTCTTCCAATCCGCCTCGGGCGAGGTCTCACCGGTTACGTAAACGAAGACGCAGCCCTTCTTCTCGAGGGCAGGCTTAATCTCGTCGATGGACTTCATCGCGGCGCGGCACGGGCCGCACCAGGTGGCCCAGAAATCAATCAGCACCACCTTGCCCGCGTAATTCTTCGTGATGGCAGGCAGAATATCGGCGCCCGTCAGACTTGCGTCAATGGTTTTCACGACCGACTTTCCCGCATCGGCGGTGGCAGTCGGCGCATTCTCGTCGCTACGCGGCTGCGCTGTAGCCGCTGCGGCCGCGGGCTCGCCGTCCTGGGCCTTGGCGCTTTTTCCGGAGCAGCTGCTGCCGGCCATTACCATGACGGCGGCAGCCAAAAGGATCATCTTCTTCATAACTGTAACGCTTTTCACTATGATGGGTGGTGACAAAAATACTTAAATCCGCCGAACCGCGCAAAGTAATGAAGTTTATTTAACCCTACGCCCGCGATTTTTTGCCGTTTTCAACCCTTGTCCGCGAAATATTCGTTACTTTTGGAGACTAAATCCCTTTCACATGAAAACATTTCTCCACGCGTCCGACCTGGGCGACCTGAACACCGCGCTAAGCGAAGCCGCCGCCATCAAGCAAGACCGTTACCAGTACGAGTATCTGGGCCGCCACCGCACGGTGCTGCTCATCTTCTTCAATAACAGCCTGCGCACCCGCCTGAGCACCCAGAAAGCCGCGCGCAACCTGGGGCTCGACGTCATCGTACTCGACGTGAACCAGGGTGCCTGGAAGCTCGAGACGGAACGGGGCGTCATCATGGACGGAGACAAGAGCGAGCACCTGCTCGAGGCCGTGCCCGTCATGGGCTCGTACTGCGACCTGATAGGCGTACGCACATTCGCCGGACTCCAGAACCGCGAGGAAGACTATACGGAGCGCATTCTCAACCAATTCATCCAGTACAGCGGGCGCCCCGTCTTCTCGATGGAGAGCGCCACGGCGCATCCGCTGCAAGCCTTCGCGGACCTCATCACCATAGAAGCGTACAAACCGCGCAAGCGCCCGAAGGTAGTCCTCACCTGGGCGCCCCACCCCCGCGCCTTGCCGCAGGCCGTGCCCAACAGCTTCGCGGAATGGATGCGGGCCGCCGACGTCGACTTCGTCGTCACGCAGCCCGAGGGCTACGAGCTCGACCCGCTCTTCGTAGGCGACGCCCGCGTGGAGTACGACCAGATGGAAGCCCTCCGGGGCGCGGACTTCGTCTATGCCAAGAACTGGAGCTGCCCCGGCGTGACGAATCCCGCCGACTACGGCAAGATTCTCTCGAAAGACAGGTCGTGGACCATCGACGCCGCCCACATGGCCGTGACCAACGACGCGTATTTCATGCACTGCCTGCCCGTGCGCCGGGGCATGATTGTGACGGACGACGTCATAGAGTCGCCGCGCTCCATCGTTATCCCCGAAGCCGCCAACCGGGAAATCTCGGCCACCGTCGTACTCAAGCGCATGCTCGAAAGCCTCTGAGCCCGCCCGCGGCCTGTGCCCCCATCCCGTCCAACTATTTATCACCTCTGCCTATGCTATCCGACCTTCCGTCTTTCGTATTTTTCAGTCTCGGGGTCATAGCCTCGCTCATCGGTGTCCAGATTTTCAACCTCTGGCGCACGAGGAAGAATGAAGAAAGTCTGGAAGCCGGTTCCCTCAAAGAGCGCGAGGACTGCGTCAAAGCAGTCCTCGCGGCGCTCAACTGCACCTACACGGAAGACCGCGGCGACGACGCGACGCAGTACAAGTTCCAGTACCAGCAGGGCTACTTCTACCTGCTCCTGCCGGCGACGTCGCCCATCGTTACCCTGTGGTTCCCCGCCTTCTACGTGACCGAGGCGAAAGACATCGACGTGGTGCGGTCCATCTGCAACTCCCTCAACGCCTCGCAATACGTCTACAAGGTGTTCTACCTGATAGACAAGAAGATGGACCAGCTCCTGCTGCAAGTCACCGCCGCCTTCGTCTCCGTGAACAACGTGGAGCAGCTGCGCCAACACGTCGCCGAACTCATGGAAGGCTGCTTCGACATCCGCCGCGACTTCGACAACGACTACCGCAAGCTCACCGACGCCGGGCAAAAGGGCCACGACCCCGAAACCGAGGAACTGGTCAACGCGCACGAGCTCTTCCTGCTCCGCGAACACGAGGTGAGCCACCAGAAGACCGACCTCGCGTTTCGTCCCAATACGACCCGCCGCCTGCTGCTTGGCCAGCTGCTCGGCATCCTCTACGGCTGGAAGGACACCCACCTGGAGCGCCTCGACGTCATTACGGAACGCGTCGACACGCTCCGCGACGAGGCGCAGATCCGACAGTTCGACCTGCTCCGCCCGCTCATCGCCGACGGACAGGACGGCACCCCCGAGTTTGTCGCCCAGGAAGTCACGCTCCGCCTCGCCTGCTCCCACGCTACGGGGCCGGACGAACGCACGTCGCGGACCGTCCACCTCGTGCTCCGCCCTTACGGCCAGGCCGAGCACACCCTCTACGTGCAAATCAGCCTCATCCTCCTGCCCGCGCTCCAAGAGGGCTCCACCGCCCGCATAGGCGACGGGGCCCGCACCAACGTGAACAGCCTCGTCGTCCCCTACGACACGCGGTCCGTCGAAGCGCAACGGGCCGAGTTCGCCTATCTCTGGAAGGACGCGCAGGAAAAGATCAAAAACGGGCAGCGTCACGAGCTGACGCCCGAGCAGCTCGCCATCTGCCGCTGTAAGGCCGAGCCCCTCGCCTTCGACCTTTATTGGGGCAATCTCTATTTCCGGAAAAAGAGTTACTACTACGCGCTGCTCCACCTCGAAAACGCGTGGCGGCGGATTAATGAAAAGTATGCCGGCCTGCGGCGCGACGAGCGCAACGACTTCTACCAGCTCTGCTACCAGATAGGCTATTGCTACGACGAGTTGGGCATGCCCATGAAGGCCTACTACTACCTCGACGCCACGTTGCCCCTGCAACGCATCAACTATACGATGGAGTACATCAACTGTCTGACCAAGGCGCGCGACTATCGGGCCTATCCCTTTGTCGTACACATGCTCGACAGCCTCAACGAGAACGCCAACGGGCAAGTGAAGCAGCTGCCCCACAACGTACGCTCCTTCCTCAACTTCCTGCGGCGGCGGAAAGCCTACCTGGAGCTCGACAGCGGGCGGCTCGACACGGCCGAGGCGGCCCTGCAACAGATGCTTCAGGAACCGGAGAACGCCGACTTCGCCCTGACCGAGCTGGCCCACATCCAGCACCTGCGCCGCCGGCAGAAGGGAACGGACGCCGCCCCACCGGCCGACGCGACACCCCACGCCGCCCCGCCCGAGGAGGAATAAGCCCCCGGCCCCGCAGGCGGCGGCGCGCCCGCGCCAGCAAATAATCTGCCAAAAATTTGGATACGAAAAGAGAAATCCATACCTTTGCACACGCTTCACGGCGCCATGCACAGCATGTCCCCGCACTGCGGAAATAGCTCAGTTGGTAGAGCACAACCTTGCCAAGGTTGGGGTCGCGAGTTCGAGTCTCGTTTTCCGCTCGTTGCTCGAATGGTGGAATCGGTAGACACGAAGGACTTAAAATCCTTTGGCCAGTGATGGCTGTGCGGGTTCAAGTCCCGCTTCGAGTACCCAGTAAGTTTAAGCCTCGCTCCCCGCGACCGACGCGTCGCAGGGAGCGAGGCTTTTTTGCGCCCGATACGGACGGCAAACACGGGGCTAAGGCCCGTAAAAACTGGGCTTAGCCCCGTAGCGACGGGAATAGGGCCCGTGCGGGGCGGACGGCGCCGGGGCGCGCGGCCAAAGCGGTCCGTCCGCCCCGGCCCTGTCGCTGTGCGCGGCAGGAGGGGCGGACGGACGCTCTTCCGAGGATTTTCAACGGTGGTTTTTAAGTGTGTGGCGAGCCGGCGCGGGGGCCTGCCTGCTTAGAGAGAGGCAATGGCTCCGACCAGACGCTCGAAGTCGGCGGGGAACACGTCGCCGATGTTGCCGATACGGAACGTGTCGGCTTGCGAAATCTTTCCGGGATAGATGACAAAGCCACGGGCTTTCAGGTCTTGGTAGAACTGATGGAAGTCAAAGCCCGCAGACGGGTAAAGGAACGACGTGATGATGGGCGACTGGATGGCGTCGGGCAGGAGGGGCCGGAAGCCCAGCCGGCGCATGCCCGTGACAAGCGTCGTATGGTTTTCCACGTAGCGGGCGTAACGGGCGGCCACGCCTCCCTCGGCCTGCAGCTCCTCCAGGGCTTGCTTGAAGGCGCGCACTACGTGGGTGGGCGACGTGAAGCGCCACTTTCCGTGGTGCGACTCCATCGTTTCCCACTGGGCGTAAAGGTCGAGCGAGAGCGAGCGGGCCACGCCGCGGCAGGCCTCGAGCGCGCTGCGGCGGGCTATGACGAAGCCGAAGCCGGGTACGCCCTGGATGCACTTGTTGGCGCTGCTGATGAGGAAGTCTATGCCCAGTTCCTCCATGTCAATAGGCACGCCGCCAAAGCTACTCATGGCGTCGACAATCAGCGTCTTTCCGTGCGCCTTGACCACGCGGGCGATTTCAGCGAGCGGGTTGAGCACGCCCGTCGTCGTTTCGCAGTGGACAACGGAAACGTGCGTCACGCCCGGATGTGCCTCCAGGTAGTCCTCCACCCGCTTGGCGGAGACGGCCTCCGTCTCGTCGAAGTTCAGCATCGTATGCGGGATGTGATAGTAATCGGCAATTTCGCCCATGCGCTTACCGTAAGCGCCGTTGGCGGCTACGAGCAGGTGGTCGTCGGCCTTGACGGCGGCGCCGATGGTGGCTTCCACGCAGTAGGTGCCGCTGCCCTGCAGCAACACGGCCGTATAGTCTTCGGGCTTCGAGGAGGCCAGGCGCACCAGGTCGGCACGGATGGCTTCCACGATGCCTACGTTGTAGTCCTCGTCCCAGGTGCACCAGTCGCTCAGCATGGCTTCCTTCACGGTTTCAGTAGTGGTGAGCGGTCCCGGGGTCAATAATAAATAAGGTCTCATAATCGGTTGGTCTTATTGTCTAATGGGTAAATGTTTTCGGTTTATGGAAAGGGAAAGGCGACGGGTCAGGCTTCGTAGCTCATGCGCTGGTCGATGCAGTCCACCAGGGCGGGCAGCTCCGTGATGTCGTTGAGCACGTAGTCCGCACCGGCGGCGTACATGCGGCGCCGCACCTCGGCCATGCGCTCCTGGGCCTCGTCGGGGCTGAGTGCGATCGTCTCGGCCTCGGTCAAGCCCATCTCGTTGCTGCCCAGCACGACGCCCACCGTCCAAACGCCGGCGTTGACGCCCTCACGGATGTCGGCGATGGTGTCGCCGTACTTGATGGCACAGCGCGGCGAGGCGACGCTCAGCTCGCACAGGTTGCGGTAAATCATAAAGGGCTGGGGCCGGCCGGCAGGCAGTCCGTCGGACGTGACGCAGGCGTCGGGGGCATAGCCCTTGGCGGCCGCGGCGGGGCAAACGACGTCCATCATCTCGGACGTATAGCCGGTGGTCGACCCTATCTTCAGGCCGCGGCGGCGCAAGGCGTCGACCGTCTCGACCACGTGGGGGATGGGGTCCGTATAGTCGCGGAGCGAAGCGAACAGGGCCGTCTTGAAATCGGCATAGCGGCTGCGCACGTCGTCCTCGGTGAAGGCGCGGCCGTAGCGTTCGCGGAAGGCGGCGCCGATACGCTCCATCGAAAAGAGCGCACGGATGTGGTCTATCTTGGTCATGCCCATAGGCCGCCGGGCTTCCTCCGCCGTGATGGCGATACCGATTTTTTGAAACGTGTCCAGGAAAGCGGCCACGGGAGCAAAGCAACCGTAGTCGACCGTAGTCCCGGCCCAGTCGAAAATAACGCACTCAATCTTTTTCATAATGCTTGGGGTGTTAGGTAGTTAGGATTCGTTTCAACAGCAGTGTCCGCCGAATGCGCCTGCTTGGGGGCCTTGGCCAGCAGATAACCGATGGCAAAGAGGAAGGCTAAGCCACAGGCCAGGCCGATATAGAAATTCATGCCGTTATAGAAGGTTGACCAGTTCATCCCGGCATGCGCCATCTCCTTGAAGCCGAGCAGTCCGAGCGTGCCCAGGTAGCCGACGAAGTCGATGGTGATGATGAAGAAGCCCACGTTGCCCTCGATGCGGAAGCAGGCAATGAAGCGTTCAAAGAATATGGTCTGGAAACTCAGATAGGCAATGTCGATGAGGAACGTCTGGAGGAAGAGCCACTCCACTACGGGCATGTGCAGCGCCGTGAAGTTCGCGCCGATGAAGCTCAGGGCAAACATGCCGAGCGTAGAGAGGCCGAGCAGGACGCAGAGCACCTGTTTGTGGTTCCTCACGCCGGCGAGCAGGGCGAATATGGCAAGCATCAGCAGTGTGGCCACGGTGTCGGTCTGCGCAAAGGTCCACGAGGAAATGGTCGAGACGTCGATGATGCGGACAATAAAGTCCTCCTTAATGTCCCGCATCACGGTGAGCAGGAGGTTGGCGCCGAAGATGACGGCAAGAAAGGGCAGGAACCGGCGCACCAGCGCGCGGCGTTCGCTGCCGTCGAGCGTCTTGCGGCGGGTACGGAGCGCGATGTCTTCGACAGTCGGCGCCGGCAGACGCGTCATGAGCCAGCCCATGAGCGAAAGGAGCGGAAACGCTACGGCTCCGATGAGCGCCGGCATCCAGAACTCGCTGACGTGGAAGTGCTCGAGCGTGAACAGGCCCAGTGACTTGGAAACGCCGGAGCTGATGGCCATGCTCATTCCCATCATGCTGGCCAGGATGTCCGTAGTGCGCCGCCCTTCGAGGAAACTGAAGATGACGCCCCACATACAGCCCAGCGACAGGCCGTTAAAGAAGAGCATCACGATGTTCCAGGGAACGGGCAGCAGGCCAAAGAGCACGAGCGACACCTCCGAGAGCGCAGCCGCGCCGACTATGAAGCGAAGCCGGCCGCCAGGCTTCAGTTCGGAGATGAACTTGATGCCCAAAAATTTTGAAGTCACGTAGCCGACGAGCTGCATGATGCTGACCGCCACCTTATAGTCCATGCCAAAGAAGGTAAGCCCGTCGAACGAGGCGGCTGTGAACGGTTTGCGCAGGGCGTAAACCAGCGAATAGGCCAACAGGGCCGCACCGCCCGCCCACAGGATGAAGAGCGTGTCGGACAGGGCGCGGTGCCGTTTCGGCGCTGAGAGAAATTGATTCATCACGTTTCGCGTTCAGTTGACGACGCGAAATTGCAACGTTCCTACTGTCCCGGAAATGAATATCCTATGATTCATAACAGCGTAACAATTCAGTGAGGAACATATCATAACTCTGTCACATCCGCTTTACATCTTTGTAACATTTCCCTTATTGGGCGACCGCGGAAAATGCTTAACTTTGCCCTGAAAATACAAATGGTAAAAATGGCGATACTGGAAGACATCTACGAACGTATTACGCTGCTGCGCGCCCACGGCGTCCGAATGAAGGACATGGCTGCCGCTGCCGGCTGGCCCTCAAGTGTATTTTCAGCACTCTACTCCAGCGTGCTGCCCGCCTATCGCGCCGACGTGGCCAAGGGGCTGGCGCCCGAGGTGGCTATTAACCGCGCGCTGGCCTACGTGAACAATGTCTCGAAGAAGCGGCTCCTCTCCGACGCCGTGCCGCTACGCGACGCCCTGATGCGCATCGAGGTGCCCGAACCGCAGACGCCCGACTCGCCCCTACCCTTCCAGCAGCCGCTGGCCGACGCCTGCCGCCGCACGGTACAGTCCATCGGCGAATACGCCGGCTCCTACCTGAGCTACAGCATGGCCTCCTCGCACCCCGCCCTCAAGGTGGAGCCCTACCGCATTGTCCCCGACCGCGACGGCCGCTTTGTCCGCGTGGACCACCGCAGCGTCTACGACACGGAACACTCCGGCTTCGCCCTTCTCGACAAGCCGCGCCACCTCTACCTGACCTTCAACGAACGGACCATGCCCGAGCTGGCCTTTTTTACTATTTATCTGCAAACGCCCCTTTACGACCATCCCACCTTCCTAAAGGGGCTCTACCTTTCCTTTGACTATAACCACAACCCCATTGCGCGGCGCATTGTCTTCGTCAAGCAGTCGGCCGACACCGATACGTTCCGCCAGCTGAAAGCCCGCGTGGTCGAGGAGGGCGAACTCACCCCGCAGGAGCGCTACTACTTCGACTACACCTGCCAGCGCAACGACGCCCTGCGCACCTGCACCGTGCCGAAGCCGCGCCTGGACGAGCACGACCTCATTGCCGAAAAGCAGATACTGGACATCTGAGCGGAGGCCGCTGCCCTAATCCGCTCCCCGCGCCACTGGACTGAAAAGGCGCTTCCTCACTCTCCGGTAATACCACACCCCGAAGGCGTCCGCCACGGCCCAGCCGATGGGGATGGACCACCAGATGCCGTGAACGCCAATGGCGGGCACAGCCGCCAGCCCATAGGCCAGGGCCACACGCAGCCCCAGCGAGAAGACCGTGAGCACGACCGACATGCCCGGCATCCTCACCGCGCGGTAAAACCCGTAGAGCAGGAACAGATAGCCTATACCCACGTAGAAGCTCCCCTCCACGCGAAGATACTCCACCCCTATGGCAATGATTTCCGTCTCCTGCGGAGCGACGAAGAGGCCCATCAGCGCGTGGGGAAAGACAAAGACGAGCAGCGAGACGACAAGGCTGAAGGCTGTGGCCACCAGCGCCGCGCTGCGGATGGCACGGCGGATGCGGTCGTACTTACCGGCCCCGTAGTTCTGCGCTACGAACGTCGAGAAGGCGTTACCGAAGTCCTGCACGGGCATGTAGGCAAACGAGTCAATCTTTACCGCCGCAGCAAAGGCCGCCATCACCGCCGTCCCGAAGCTATTCACCAGCCCCTGCACCATAAGGATGCCGAAGTTCATGACCGACTGCTGGATGCACGTCAGTGAGGAATAAGACAGAATCCGAGTGAAGTCGCGCCGGCGGAGGCGGACCGTGGCCCGGCCGATACGGAAAATCGGGAAGCGGCGCAGCGTGTAGACGCACAGCCCTATGGCCGCCACAAACTGCGAGAGGACCGTGGCCGCCGCCGCGCCGCCCACGCCCAGCTTGAAGCCGAGAATAAAGAGGAAGTCCAGGCCGATGTTCAACACCACCGAGCAGGCCAGGAAGAGCAACGGGACCGTGGAGTTGCCGATGGCGCGCAGCAGGTAGGCGTAGTAATTATAAAGGAACGTCGCCACCAGTCCGAAAAAGACCACGTAGAGATATTCGTACATGAGGCCGGTCAGTTCGGCCGGCGTCTGCAACGCGCGGACGATGGGGCCGGTCGCGGCGAGCGCGGCTACGTTGAGCACGAGCGTGATGCCGCCGATGAGCAGCAGCGAAGAGAGTGTGCTGCGACGCACGCCGTCCTCGTCGCCCGCCCCGTACTGCAGCGAGACGACGGCCCCGGCACCCATGCACAGTCCGATAAAGATGGAGTTGAGAAAGACCATCAGTGCATAGGCCGAACCTACCGCCGCCAGGGCGCCGGCTCCGAGAAAGCGGCCTACGATAAGCGTGTCGGCAATGTTGTAGCACTGCTGAAGCAGATTGCCCAGCATCAGCGGCCAGGCGAAACGCAGCATCGACCCCGTGATGCTGCCCGTAGTCAGAGGAACAGTCTTGACAGCCATAATCAGACGTTTGGAAAAACTCCGGACCGCCCCACGCCGAACGGCGCGCGGCGGTCCGCCTGCAAAATTACGGATTTCGCCCGCAGCGGGCAAGGAGCGTACGCGCCAATCGTGTCCCCGCTTCGCGCCCGTCTATGAACGCAACTACGGGGCTAAGGCCCGTAAAAACTGGGCTTAGCCCCGTAGCGACGGGCCCTATCCCCGTTGCCGGCGCCAGCGGGCGGGGTGCCCGCGGCCTTAATATACGGTCAGCGTATAACCGCCGCGCCACGTCTCGCCCGGGCCGAGGCGGTTGATGAACGGACGCCCGCTCACGTCGCCGGCATAGCCGATGGGGTCGCACAGGCCGTACCACGGCTCGGCACAGACGAAGGGGCTATGAACCCCCTGCGGCGACCAGAAGAGCCAGACGGGCGCCGTGCTCTCTACGCGCACGAGCGGACTGCGATCGGTGCGCAACACCGTGGCCGCCTTCACCTGTCCGCCGTCGAAGATGAGCGCTTCGTTGGCAAAGGTCTCCACCGAAAGGGGCACCAGCCCGTCGGCCGTAAGCGGGACAGGATGGCGCTCGGGCTCGGTGCAGCCCTGCTGGCCCGCACGCAGAACGCCCCGCGGCTCACCTTCCAGCTTCAGATAGCCGTTGACCGGTTCTTCTTCCTTAAAGTCCGGCAGCGCGATGCCCGGATGGCCGCCCATCTGGAAATACATCTCGGTCGCGCCGGGATTGTTCACCTCGAAGTCGGCCACGACATTGCGCCCGCGCAGCGTATAGCTGACGCGCAGCTGATAGGGCCAGGGGAAGACGGCGCGGTCCTCGTCGCGGTCGGATGCCCCGAAAGTGACGCTGGACGGCTCGCGCGACAGCACCGACCACGTGCGGCCGCGCATGAAACCGTGCTTGGGCATGGCGTAAGCCTGCCCCTCGTAGCGGAAAGTACCGTTCCACAGTCCCCCCACGGCCGGGAAGAGGATGGGCGAATGGCCCGACCAATAGCGCTCGTCGCCCTGCCACAGATATTCCTGCCCGGTGCGGGCGTCCGTAAGGTGGTGCATCTCGGCCCCGACGGGGCTCACGGCAACCTTCAGTTCGTCGTTGAAAATGTTTTCCATGTTAGCAGTCTTAAAGTTCTTGTCTCTACTCCTGCAAATATAGGAAAAGCCGGGAGTACGGGCAAACGGAACGGGGACTTTTCCAGGTTTTCCCGCGCCGGCCGTCGCCGGCACGCCGCCAGCCGGAGCGGCAGGGCGGACCGACCTCCGCTGCGAGAGCGTCCTTGCAGTTTTTTCAAAAAAAATCCCGGATTCGTTTGGCGGTAACAAAATAATGCGCTACTTTTGCACTCGCAAAACGGGAACAAAGGCCGCTCAGCCGGCACGATTCCTGAGGAGCAGACATTCGGGGTGTAGCTCAGTCCGGTTAGAGTACGCGTCTGGGGGGCGTGGGGTCGCTGGTTCGAGTCCAGTCACCCCGACTGTTAGAAAAAGCGGAGACGACTTTTCAAGTCCGTCTCCGCTTTTTTCGTCTGTCCGGCAGGACGCCGCCCGCTTACGAAACGAGCTTGAGCCCTACGAGCGACGCTATCAGCGTAAAGAGGAAAAACAGGCGAAGGGGCGAAGCCGGCTCGCGAAATACGAAAATGCCCAGCAGAACAGTCCCCACGGCGCCGATGCCGGTCCAGATGGCGTAGGCCGTACCGATGGGCAACGTCTGCACCGCCTTGGCCAGCAGCCCCATACTGAGCAGCATGGCGCAGAGAAAGGCGGTGCCCCACAGGTAGAAAGCCGGGCCGACGGCGTCGCGCGTCTTGCCCAGACAGAAAGTCATGGCCACTTCGGCCATACCCGCAAAAAACAGAATCATCCAGTTCATCGTTCTACAAATTAATGGCGGGGCAAAAGTAAGCACTTCTGCCGCCCCGGGCATAAACATTTGATAAATTCGGCGCGGCGCTCCGTCAATCCGCCAGGGCCGGAGCCGCACTTTTCCAGGATTTTCGTACATTTGCCCAATCGCTATACCTGCTCCATCATGACTTTCGAGGAAATCATCTGTCGCACGCATCCGTTGCCCAAGGCCTCCATGGACCGGCTCAGGGAGCACGCCTGCGAGGTGGCGCTCCCCAAGGGCAGCCATATCGTGGAGCGCGGCAAGGTGGAGCGTAGCGTCTTTTTCATCAAGAAGGGCATCGCCCGGGCCTACACCCTGCTGGACGGCCGCGAGGTGACGTTCTGGATAGGCCAGGAGGGCGCCACCGTCCTTTCCCTGAAGGGTTACGTGAACAACGAGGCGGGCTACGAGACCGTAGAACTCATGGAAGACGCCGTACTCTTCCGCCTGCACCACGCCGACTTGCAGACACTCTTTGCGCAGGACGGGAACATCGCGAACTGGGGAAGGAAATACGCCGAAACGGAGCTGCTCGCCACGGAAGAGCGCCTCATCACGTTCCTGCAGACGCCGGCCACGACGCGCTACGAGACGCTGCTGCGCGACGCACCGGAGCTTCTGCAGCGCCTGCCCCTGTCGAGCATCGCCTCTTATCTGGGCATCACGCCGGTAAGCCTGAGCCGCATCCGGGCTCACCTGAAATGAGCGGCCCCCGCTCCACACACCACAGAAAACTCCCTGAACATGACAACCTTTAGAGAAATGCGCCGCAAGCGCCAGGCCCTGCCGGCGGAGACTTGCCGCGAGATTCTGACTCGTACCACGTCGGGCACGCTGGCCGTCCTCGGCGACGGCGGATACCCTTACGCGGTCCCCTTGAACCATGTCTATCACGACGGAGCCCTGTACTTCCACAGCGCGAAAGCCGGGCACAAGCTCGACGCCATACGAAAGGACGACAAGGTCTCGTTCTGCGTCGTAGAACAAGACCTTGTCGTCCCCGAGGAATATACTACATATTATAGGAGTGTCGTTGCCTTCGGCCGGGCCCGCATCGTAGAGGAGCGGGAAGAGAAGCGGCGCCTACTGGAATACCTGGCCGAGCGCTTCTGCCCGGGCGAGACGGAAAGGAGAGCGGCGGAGGTGGCCAATGGACTGGACCGCCTGGTCATGATCGTAATGACCATAGAGCACCTGACCGGGAAAGAGGCCATTGAGCTGGTGCGGCAACGGGAACAGTCCGACGCAGCGGAAACGCCGACCGTCAGCCTATCGTGACCATCGTGGCTCCGTAGCCGTACTCCTGGAACGAGGCGTCCTGCCACTGGCAGCCTTTATAATGGGCCTTGAGCTCCTTGATGAGGGCGTTGCGCAAGACGCCCTCGCCCTTTCCGTGGATGAAGACAATCTTGCGGCCGCGCTCGTGGCGGTGGGCCTCCATGGTCTCGCGGAAGGTCTTGAGCTGGTACTCCAGAATGTCGCGCGGCTGGAGGCCGGACAGCGTGTCGAGCAACTCGGAGGCGTGCAGGTCGACCTCAATCAGGGCGTTGCGCTCCTTCTTCTGTTCCTTGCGGGCCGGCGTGCGGCGCGGGCGCTCCTCGGCCTTCGGGGCGTGGGCCGCTCCGGAAAGGGCGTCCTGTAACGCTTTGGCGTCGACGGGCAGGCTGCGGGCGGCCTTGTCGTTGCGCACGGCGGGGACCAACAGGGCGGGCTGCTCAAAGAAGTCGTTGGGCGCAAAGGCATTGCGGCGGTAGAACTTGCGGGCGTCGATGTGCAGCGGCACGTCGTAGACCGGTTTCGGCGCATAGAGCTTGCCGCGCTTGTAGGCAAAGGCCTGCAGGGCCAACATCGGCAGGACGCTGAGCGCACTATGGTCCAGGTCCTCGAGCAGTAACTTGGAATTGGGCTCCACCTCGTCCTCATGGCGCAGCTCGCAGTCCTCCTCGCCACGGACGTAAAGGGCAAAGCGGACGTAGTAATTGCTGTCGTTCACCACATAAAGCGAGAAGGCCGACTCGTCGAGATGCTCGGGCGACAAAGGGACGAAGGCCAGAAAGAGCTGCAGGACGTCGGCACCGCGACGCTCGAGCGGGGGAGCCTTGAACGTGACGGGTTTCGTGTCCTCGTCGTCGTCGAACGAGTGTGCCTCGTTGACGGCCTGCTTACCGCGGAAGCGGTTGTCGGCATGAGGCGCCGGTGCCGGTTCGTGCTTCGGAATGTTGTACTCATCCGTCTCTACAACCACGCACTCACGCACAAGGGTGGGTATCTCAAACCCGTCCTCGTCGCGGATAATGGCGACGTCGTGGCTCTGAAAGCCAACAACCACGCCGCCACCGACTTCGTTGAGGAACCGTATCTTATCTCCGATTTTCATAGGGCTATGTACTCCTTATTATATTGATTATCCTTGCAAAATTACGAAAAAAGTCGGGTTGGCCAAGCGCCGCCCTTTCCTGCCCCGGACCGACGGCTGCCGGCACGGCGTTCCCGTCCGGCCCGCTACGCCCGGACGCTTCCTGAAAAGCGGAACGACACGTCGCCCCGCACCCACATTCGCCGAAAAGACCACTCGCGGCCCGCGACCACCGTCCGCACACCGCGGAAATAAAGGGAAAACGCACATTCGGAATATAAAAATTTGTTCCAAATTGCCACGGAGTGACCAAACCAGGGAGACAAAATGCCTTGCCAGGCCGCAAGAATGTTTTTTTTACGCGGCTGTCTTTTTTCTTATGCCGATAATTTGTAATTTTGCGAGTAACGATTCGGAATCCACGGCTTCTGATCGCTACAATTACGACCGGAAACGGTGGAAACGCTTGACTTGCTAATTCAAATACCGCCAACAAAAAATGTGTACCGTCAAGCGGACAGAGGCTCACGTACAATGCGTGAACCATTTCAGCCCTTACTACACGCGGGCCGCTTGGCGGTAGCCTGAATTAGGGAAGGGACTGTAAATGGTTCCGCATTTTTTTATGAATCACTCCCACCGCGCTGACGGATACTCCCCACAGCTTCGCCCCTACCCGCCCGCCGCCGGAAGACTGTCGCCACACCGCCCGGCCCGCGGACAAAACCGACCTGCCCCAGCCCGGCCCTCGCATTCCCTTTCCTTCCCGACGCAGGCCGCCGGACGCGCTTCTGGAGAACAAACCCGAAACGCGCCAGCTGCTTTCCCGACCCGACAGAACAAGAGGGTCGCGCTCAAAAATCACTGAAAATTAACAGAACAATAACTATATTGTGTAATTTTTCAGCAATTCTTGATACGGATTCAAGCCGAATTTATTATTTTTGCCATGAACAAATCATCGAAATAAGGACAACTGGCCAAGAAGCGAGCGTCAGGAGTTGCAGAGTTAGCCGGCCGTCACAGCCGCTGCCTCGCCTGTCCTGGTCCGCTAAACGGCGAAGAAGCGTTTCCGCCGGCCCGAATGGCTACATGGTTCCTTGTTCTCCTAATTCGAATACCGCCACACATAACTACTCGGTGTGAGAACAAGCGATGCCAGGTTCGCGCCACAAACCGGCGCGAACCGTTTATGCAGCAACTCCGCGGAGGGCGTTCCCTACGCCCACGCAGAGGCATCAGACGGTTGTGGACAAGTCCCATAAGCGGACGACGCCGCAGCCCGGAGTTCAACGTTAGGAGGACTAAGGAACAAGACGAACTGATAGAGATCGTCATTCCAAGGTCAATTTATTCCATTCTAATCCGGATTGACGATTTCAGGGAGCATTCTTGAATTTTCCAAGAATGCTCCTATATTTTTTACGGGGAGTGTCCCGGCAGAGAGCGGAAATAGCCCCGCGCCGCCAGGACCTGACGCCGGCACAACAAATTCAAGGCAGAGAGCGGCGAATTATTGTACGCGAGCTGGCGCTATTAGAAAATAAATAATTATCTTTGCCGCGGTTTAACTGCACACTATCCCCAAAAGTGTGCCGTTACTGCCACCAACTCATCTGCTTATCCAACTCAACACATTCTGATATGGAGAAACGTAAAATACAGTTCAGCCTCGTCTACCGCGACATGTTCCAGTCGAGCGGTAAGTTCCAGCCGCGCAAGGACCAACTGGAGCGCATCGCGCCGGTAATCATCAAGATGGGCTGCTTTGCCCGCGTGGAAACCAACGGCGGCGCATTTGAACAAGTCAACCTGCTCTACGGAGAGAATCCGAATAAGGCCGTCCGCGCCTTCACCAAGCCCTTCAACGAAGTAGGCATCAAGACGCACATGCTGGACCGCGGCCTCAACGCACTGCGCATGTTCCCCGTCCCCGCCGACGTGCGTCGACTGATGTATAAGGTGAAGCACGCACAAGGCGTCGACATCACGCGTATCTTCTGCGGACTGAACGACGTGCGTAACATCATTCCTTCCATCCATTACGCCCTCGAGGCCGGCATGACCCCGCAGGCCACGCTCTGTATTACCAACTCGCCGATCCATACGGCCGAATACTATTCCAATATCGCCGACCAGCTCATCGAAGCCGGCGCGCCCGAGATCTGTCTGAAAGACATGGCCGGCATAGGCCAGCCCGCCATGCTCGGTAAGCTCACGCGTATGATTAAGGAGAAACATCCCGAAATCATTATCCAGTACCACGGCCACAGTGGCCCCGGTCTTTCCATGGCCAGCATCCTCGAGGTTTGCCGTAACGGTGCCGACGTCATCGATACGGCCATCGAACCGCTTTCCTGGGGCAAGGTCCACCCGGACGTTATCTCTGTGCAGTCCATGCTGAAGCACGCCGGCTTCGACGTTCCCGAAATCGACATGGACGCTTATATGGAAGCGCGCAAGTTGACTCAGGAATTCATCGACGATTTCCTGGGCTACTTCATGAATCCCTCCAACCGCTTGATGAGTTCCCTGCTGCTCGGCTGCGGACTTCCTGGCGGCATGATGGGTTCCATGATGGCCGACCTCGCCGGTGTGATGAGCGCCATTAATAACAATCGCAAGGCCAAGGGTGAAGCGCCGCTCTCGGAAGATGCCCTGCTCGTCAAGCTCTTCAACGAGGTGGCCTACGTATGGCCCCGTGTCGGCTATCCCCCTCTCGTGACGCCGTTCTCCCAGTACGTCAAGAACATTGCCTTGATGAATCTCCTCACGGAGTCTATGGGCAAACCGCGCTATACGATGATGGACAACAGCATCTGGGGCATGATTCTCGGCAAGAGCGGCAAGCTCCCCGGCCCGGTAGCGCCCGAGATTGTCGAACTGGCCAAGGAGAAAGGCCTCGAGTTCACCGACGCCGACCCGCAGAGCTACTATCCCGACGACCTCGACCGCTTCATCAAGGAAATGGAAGAGAACGGCTGGGACCGTGGCGAGGACGACGAGGAACTCTTCGAGTTTGCCATGCACGAGACGCAGTACCGCGACTATAAGAGCGGCGTGGCCAAGAAACGCTTCCTGGCCGACCTGCAAGCAGCCAAGGACAAGGCGACGGCAGGCCACATGAGCCCCGAGCAGGCACTCGCTTTCAAGCACGCCAAGGCCGACGCCATCGTGGCCCCGGAGAGCGGCACCGTCCTTTGGGAAATCAACGGCGACGGCGAGTGCGTGAAGAGCATCGAACCCTTCATCGGCAAACAGTACAAGGAGGGCGACTTCTTCTGCTACATTGAGAACACGCACGGCCAGATTGTCGAGATACCGGCCGCTTTGGGCGGAAAACTCGTAGAAATCAACGCCAAGCAGGGCGCCCACGTCTCCAAGGGCGACGTACTTGCCTACATCGAGCGCGCCTGACCCTGTCAGGTACGCCAGTTCCCCTACATCCCCGGCCGGAAGCCAGCCCGCTTCCGACCGGGGATGCTCTTTTTCGGCTAAATGCTTGCTCAATATGCACATAAGTCGTAATTTTGTGCCGTTATTTACAAATCATAGCATTTAGTATCATGACTCACAACCTACTGAAAGGTAAGCGCGGCATTATCTTCGGCGCGCTCAACGAAGATTCCATTGCGTGGAAAGTAGCGGTCAAAGCCGTAGAAGAAGGCGCCAGCATCACGCTCAGCAACACAGCCATGGCCATCCGTATGGGTTCGCTCAACGAGCTGGGCCAGCAACTCAATGCCCCCGTCATCGCAGCCGACGCCACCAGCGTAGAAGACCTGGAGCATGTTTTCGCCGAATCGGTCAAAGTCCTCGGTGGTCCCGTCGACTTCCTGCTCCACTCCATCGGTATGAGCCCCAACGTGCGCAAGCATCGCACCTACGACGACCTCGACTACAATTTCCTCCAGAAAACGCTCGACATCTCCGCCATCTCTTTCCATAAAATGCTCCAGGTAGCCAAGAAGCAGGACGCCATTGCCGAATACGGCTCCGTCGTGGCGCTGACCTACGTGGCCTCGCAGCGTACCTTCTTCGGTT
The DNA here is from genome assembly GCA_900556465.1 of uncultured Prevotella sp. Classification (GTDB taxonomy): domain Bacteria; phylum Bacteroidota; class Bacteroidia; order Bacteroidales; family Bacteroidaceae; genus Alloprevotella. The sequence continues at coordinate 24,728 of USPK01000003.1, forward strand.
ACAACGACATGGCCGACGCCAAGAGCATGCTCGAGAGCATCGCCCGCAGCTTCGGCTACATCTATGGCCGGGAAAAGAACGTCCGTATCAACACCATCTCCCAGTCGCCCACGCCCACCACGGCCGGTAAGGGCATCAAGGACATCGACAACATGATGGACTTCGCCGAGAAGATGTCGCCGCTGGGCAACGCTTCCGCCGAAGAGTGCGCCAACTACTGCGTCATGATGTTCTCCGACTTCACCCGCAAGGTAACGATGCAGAACCTCTTCCACGACGGCGGTTTCTCCTCCATGGGCATGAGCCTCCGCGCCATGAACCAGTACGCCAAGGACCTTGCTCCCTACGAGGACGAAAACGGAAAAGTCATTTACGGATAATCCCGTCCGCTCCACACCCTGACCCACAGCCTATGAATACGGAATCCGCATCCACAGCCCCACAGTCCGGGGCACGTTCCTTTAGCCCGCTGGTCCAGGCCGCTATGGCCGCCCACGAACGCGGCGACGAGCTGACGGCTGTCGCCAGCCTGACCGTCGCCCTCCAGCAGGACGGCGCCGACACCGCAGCCCAACTGCTGCGCGGGCAAGTGCTGGCCGCCATGGGGCAATGGCGCGAAGCCGCCACCGATGCGGAAGCCGTACTCGCGCACCGGCCCGACAACGCCGAAGCCCTGCTGCTGCTCGCCGCGGCCCGTGCCGCCACCGGCGCCACCGGACCGGCCACCGACGCCCTGCGCACCCTGCTCCAGGAGCACCCGGACCACCGGCCCGCCATCCTGCTGCTCGGCCGCCTCTATGCCGCCAACGGGCACGCCGACCTGGCCCTGCAACTCTACGACCGGGCCATCGCCGCCCTGCCCGACTTCGCCGAAGCCTACCACGCCCGCGGAGGTGTGAAGCACCAGCTGCACGACGAAGCCGGAGCGGCCGAGGACCTGCAGCGCGCCCTCGAGCTCAGTCCCGAACTGGCCCGCAGCTTCGACGGCTCCTACTCGCTGCTCGACAACAGTCTGAAGGCTCCCGCGAGCTGTCTCCACAAGCGCTGACGGCCTGCGGCCCCAGCGCGACGGCCCTATCAAGCGTCGGGCGGACTTACCCACACAGAGTAAGTCCGCCCGACGCTTTTTTCAGTCCTAACGCCCCGGTCAAGCCCCGCAGGCGCCAAACAGGCGCTGCCATTCCTGCTCAAAGTTCGGCGTAAAGAAGTCCGTCCCCAGCCGCGCCACGATTTCCTCGCGCGTAAAGAAGCGGCCCCCGTCCAGCTCGGCCGTCGGCCGCGGCTGCTCCTCCACCACAGCGGTATAGACATGGACCAGCTCGCGCTCCCGCCGGCTTGTAAAGACATAGCGGTCCAGGCGCCGCGGCTCGAACCGCTCCAGGCCAAGCTCCTCGCGGGCCTCACGGCGCAACGCCTCGTCCACCGTCTCGCCCCAGTCCACGTGGCCGCCCACAGCCGTGTCCCAACGCCCCGGCTGGATGTCCTTCCAGAGAGGGCGCCGCTGCAAATAGAGCCTGCCGTCCGGCGAAAAGACGTGCAGATGGACCACCGGGTGCAAAAGCATCGAGCCGCCGTGACACTCGCCGCGCGTAGCGCGCCCGGTCACCTCGCCCGCCTCGTTCACCACGGGCAACCATTCTCCAGCATTGTCTTTCATCGGGCTTCAGTAATTGAGCAGCGAACTGTCGCCGTAGCTGAGGAAACGGAAGTCGTGCGACAGGGCATAGTCGTAGATGCGCCGCCAGTCGCCCCCGACGAAAGCCGAAACGAGCAAGAGCAGCGTACTCTTCGGCTGGTGGAAATTGGTCACCATCGTGCGCACAACGTGATACGTATAGCCCGGCGCAATCAAGAGCTGCGTCGAAGCGTGAAGCACGGGCAGGCCGTTGCGGTCCAGGTAGTCCGCCACCTCCTGCAGCGCCTCGACCGTGGACAAGGGGGTGCCGTCGCTGTCCGCGTAGTCGTAGGGCAGCCACTGCGGCACGTGCAGGTCGTCCTGCGTGGCGTCGGGCCGGCGCCGCAACATCACACCTATATAATATAGACTCTCCAGCGTGCGCACCGAGGTGGTGCCCACGGCAATACACTGTCCGCCGTGGCGGAGCAGGCGCGCAATCGTCTCGCGCCGCACGGCAATCCATTCCGAGTGCATCGTGTGGCCGGCGATTTCCTCACTCTTCACGGGCTTAAAGGTGCCCGCCCCCACGTGGAGCGTGATTTCGTCGCGCTCCACGCCCTTGCGGTCCAGCGCCTCGAGGACGCGCTCCGTGAAGTGAAGGCCGGCCGTCGGGGCCGCCACCGAGCCCTCCACCTTCGAGTAGACGGTCTGATAGGTCTGCAGGTCGCTCTCCTCCGTCTCGCGGTGCAGGTAGGGCGGTATGGGCAGCTCGCCCACCGCGTCGAGCACCTCCGAGAAGCTCACGCCCGGCCGCTCCCAGCTGAAGCGCACCAGGTGGCCCGTGCCGCAAACGCCGATGCGCTCGGCACGCAGCGTCAGCGGCGTGCCGGCCACGTCGACCGTGCGCTCCAGCGCGCCCTCCTTCCACTTCTTCAGGTTGCCCACCAGACAGGTCCACACGACGCTGCCCGTCTGGGCGAACGACTGCTGATAGTCCGCCGGCTCGTGGGGCTCCAGGCAGAACACTTCGATGAGTGCGCCCGTGGCTTTCCGGAAATGGAGCCGGGCCTGAATCACCTTGGTATTGTTGAACACCATAAGCGCACCGGCCAGCAGATAGTCCGGCAGGTGATAGAAGACGTCCTCCCGCACCTCGCCGTTGCGGTAGAGCAGGAGCTTCGACTCGTCGCGCACCGCCTTGGGGTATTTCGCTATCCGCTCCTCGGGCAGGGCGTAGTCGTAGTCCTTGATTTGAATGTGTTTCGTTGCTTCCGTTGTCATCAGTAGCTGTGATCTTTGGCGCAAAGTTACGAAAAACATCGGCCCGCCCAAAACCGGCCGCAACGGGGCTAAGGCCCGTCGCTACGGGGATAGGGCGCGTTCCGACGGGGCTAAGGCCCGTGTCCCGTCCGACTGGCGGCGAAGATGCGGCGTGAAAATCTGAAGGCCGGGCCCTTAGGTTTTCAAAAATTATTATTAGTTTTGCCAAAAATCTCTTTTCGCATGTGGGCTGTTTTCCTTTTCTGGATGGCACTGGCCGTCTACGTGGTGGTCGTGCTCAGCACGATGACCGTCGTGCTCTTGGAAAACCGGCAACCGGCCAAGACCATCGCCTGGACCATCGTACTGGTGATGCTGCCCGTCCTGGGTCTGGTCATTTTCTACTTCTTCGGGCAGAACGTGCGCAAGGACCGCTACATCGGGCGCCGGCAGTACAACCTGCTGACCCAGCGCATGCTGGCCGACATACAGCCCTGCCCGCCCGAGACCTGCCCGCCGAAATACGCGCCCCTCGTCCACCTTTTTGAACATACGAACAAGGCCGTCCTCACCGCCGACAACCACATCGAGAGCTACGGCACGGGCGGGGAATTCCTGACCGCCCTGCTCCGCGAAATCGCGGCGGCCAAAGACCACATCCATCTCGAGACGTACATCATAGAGGACGACGCCGTGGGCCGCCTCGTGGCCGACGCGCTCGCCGACAAGGCGGCCGAGGGCGTAGAGGTGCGGCTGATCTACGACGACGTGGGCTGCTGGAACGTGTCGAACCGCTTCTTCCGACGCATGGAGGAGCGGGGCATCCACGTGGCGGCCTTTCTCCCGGTACGTTTCCCGCAGCTGACCCACAAGGTGAACTACCGCAACCACCGCAAGCTCTGCGTCATCGACGGGAAGGTGGGCTTCATCGGGGGGATGAACCTCGCCCTCCGCTACGTGAGCCGCCGCAAACGGGCCTGGCACGACCTGCACCTGCGCATCACGGGCGGGGCCGTAGCGGGCATCCAGCGGCTCATACTGAGCGACTGGTGCTTCGTTACGAACGACTTCATCTCGGGCCGGCGCTATTTCCCGGCCCCCGAGCCCTGCGGCGGGCAGGCCGGCGACCTGCTCCAGATTGTGCCGTCGAATCCCGTCTCGCGCTATCCGGAAATCATGTTCGGCCTGACGTGGGCCATCCTCCACGCCCGCCGCTACCTCTACATCCAGACGCCCTACTTCATGCCCACGGAGCCGGTCATGCAGGCCCTGCAGACCGCGGCCATGAGCGGTGTGGACGTGCGCATCATGGTGCCGGAAAAGCCCGACGCCTTCTGGCTCCGGTGGGTCAACGACTGTTACTTCACCACCATCCTGCGGGCGGGCATCCGCGTCTTTACGCACCACGCCGGCTTCCTGCACAGCAAGTGCGCCGTAGCCGACGACGACTGGTGCACCGTAGGGTCGTCGAACATGGACTTCCGCAGCTTCGAGAACAACTTCGAGGCCAACGCGTTCATCTACGGCGAGACGGCGGCCCGGGCCGTAAAGGCGCGCTTCCTGGACGACGCCAGGGACTGCACGGAGGTGAAGCTCTCCACTTGGATTCACCGCCCCTACTGGCACCGCCTGCTCGAGGCCTACACGCGCATCCTGGCGCCGCTGCTCTGACCGCGGAGCGGCCGGCTCTCTCTATTCCCATATTCATTTCCAACCATGAACGACATCCATTCCTACCTCTCCGAGAACGAACCCCGCTTTCTCGACGAACTCTTCAGTTTAATCCGCATCCCGAGCATCAGCGCGCAGCCCGAGCACCGGGCCGACATTGACCGCTGCGCGGACCGCTGGCGCGAACTCCTGTTGGCCGCCGGCGCCGACCGCGCGGAAGTGATGCCCACCGAGGGGCACCCCATCGTCTTCGCCGAAAAGCGCGTCGAGGGAGCCACGCGCACAGTCCTCGTCTATGCCCACTACGACGTGATGCCGGCCGAGCCGCTCGAACTCTGGACCTCGGAGCCCTTCGAGCCTGTGGTACGCGACGGCCGCATATGGGCCCGCGGCGCTGACGACGACAAGGGGCAGGCCATGATTCAGGTCAAGGCCTTCGAATACCTGGTGCGCAACAACTTGCTGCGGCACAACGTGAAGTTCATCCTGGAAGGGGAGGAGGAAATCGGGTCGCCGAGCCTCAGTGCCTATCTGGAGCGCCACCGCGAACTGCTGCAGGCCGACGTCATCCTCGTCTCGGACACCAGCATGCTGGGCGCCGACCTGCCGTCGCTCACCACGGGCCTGCGCGGCCTGGCCTACTGGCAGATAGAAGTGACGGGCCCCAACCGCGACCTGCACTCGGGCCACTTCGGCGGGGCGGTGGCCAATCCGGCCAACGTGCTGTGCGAAATGTTGGCCAGGATGGTCGACGCGGACGGGCGCATCACGGTGCCGGGCTTCTACGACGACGTGGAGGAACTGTCGGCCGAGGAGCGGGCCATGATAGCGTCGATTCCGTTTGACGAAGAAGCCTACAAGGCCGCTATCGGCGTGCGCGCCCTGCGTGGGGAAAAGGGCTACTCCACCCTGGAGCGCAACTCCTGCCGCCCGTCGTTCGACATCTGCGGTATGTGGAGCGGCTACACGGGCGAGGGGGCCAAGACGGTAATCCCCTCGAAGGCATGGGCCAAAGTGTCGTGCCGCCTGGTGCCCCACCAGCGCCACGAACACATCTCGGACCTCATGGTGCGCTACCTGGAGCAGTTGGCGCCGGACTGCGTGACGGTCAAGGTGACCCCGCTCCACGGGGGCGAGGGTTACGTCTGCCCCATCACGCTGCCGGCCTACCGGGCCGCAGAGCGTGGCTTCGCCGACGCTTTCGGTCAGCGTCCGCTCGCCGTGCGCCGCGGCGGCAGCATCCCCATTATCAGCGACTTCGAGCGCGTACTGGGCGTAAAGACGGTGCTGATGGGCTTCGGCCTCGAGAGTGACGCCATCCACTCGCCCAACGAGAACTTCCGCCTGGACATATTCCGCAAAGGCATTGTGGCCGTTGCAGCCTTCCACCAATACTACGACGAAATGTAGTCCCGCCGGGGAAAAACAAACCGGGCCCGTCCGCGGCCGGAACAAGCGGCCGGGACGGGCCCGGAATGGCGGAACAGCCCGCCGCTGCCTCAGGCCTCGTCGCCGGCAGCGGCGGGCTGTTCCTGCTGGGCCTTGGGCCAATTGACCAGATAGAGTCTGCCGGTGGTGCGGGTAAAGGCCGTGTAGAGCCAGCGCAGATAGGACGCCCCCGTGGCCTCGGGCGGCAGATAGCCCTGGTCCACGAAGACGCGGCTCCACTGGCCGCCCTGCGCCTTGTGGCAGGTCACGGCGTAGGCATACTTCAACTGGAGGGCGTTGTAGTAAGGGTCCTGCCGCAACTGCTTGAGCCGCTCGCGCCGGGAGGGGATGTGGGCATAGTCGAGCAACACCTGCTCGTAAAGGCGATGGCTCTCCTCGGTGGTGAGCGAGGGCGAAACGGAAGAAAGCGTATCGAGCAGCACGCGGCACTCCAGTTCGTAATCGTCGTAATCGGGGAAGCGGAGCGTGGCATCGGCAAAATGGAAACCGTACTGCTCGTGGACGTTGCGGATGCGCACCACCTGGGCCGCATCGCCGTTGGCGATAAAGTCGAAAGGCAGCCGCTCGCCCTGGGGCAACTGGCGCGCCGCCCGTTCCGCCCAGTAGTAATTGTTCTTGACGGCCATGACCAAATCGCCACGGGTGAGCTGTTCCTCACGGTCGAAGATGCGGGCGCGGATGCCGTTGTTGTAGATGTTGGCCCGCTGGTTGGACCGCGTAATGACGATGGTGTCCGACGTGCCATACTCGCCATAGGCCGAAACCAAGGCTTCGATGAGTTCGTCGCCAGGCAGGAAACGCACCTCGCCCGTCGGCGAACCGACGATGTGGGGCAGTCCCTGGAATCCGTCCGCGAGCAGGCGGCGCAGCCGTGTGGCCCCGGCCAGTACGCCAGAGGCCTCGTGCTGACGGACTACCTCCGTCAAGTCGGCTTCGTGGACACGCAGGCCGTAGCCGCTGACGACGGACGCACAGAGTGCCGGGCTCTCGGACTGGCCTACGGGAGGAAGCTGGGCCGTATCGCCGACCAGCAGCAGCCGGCAGCCCTCGCCCTGATAAACGTAACGGACAAGGTCGTCGAGCAGGAGCCCGCTGCCGAACAAGTGGCTGCCGGCGTCGAGGGGTATCATGGAGGCCTCGTCGACAATGAACACGGCCTGGCGCAAGCGGTTGAAGCCCAAGGAGAAGCGGGTGCCTTCGCCCTGGAAGGTCTGTTGCCGGTAGATGACCTTGTGGATGGTGTAGGCGGACGTTCCGGCCAGCCGCGAGAACACCTTGGCCGCCCGGCCGGTAGGAGCCAGGAGCACCACTTCGCGGCCCAGGCTCCGCAACACGCGGACCAGGGCCGCGATGAGCGTTGTCTTGCCCGTACCGGCATAGCCGCGCAGGATGAAAGCGGAGTCGGCCCGCGGCTCGGACAAGAAGCGGGCCAGGCCCGCCGCGGCCAGGGCCTGACCGCGCGTAAAGTCGTAACGGAATTCCTGCGCAAAGCGGTGAATCAGTTCGTCGGCAATCATACGGAATCTATTTATGGAAACCCGCCACGACTCCTCAGAGCCGCCGGGCGAGACGGCAGGCGCCGTCCCGAGCGGATACGGGTCTGGCAAAATTACGCTTTTTTCCAAAATGGCGGAGAAGAACGAGAGGGCATTAAACGAAAAAAGCGTAACTTTGTCCCCCGGTAAATTGGAACAATATTACAAGAAATGGAACTACCGAAAGACCCGATGATGCTTTACAGCATGATCAACATGAAACTCCGCGACGAATACAGCTCACTCGACACGCTCTGCGAGGATATGGACGTCAACCGCAAGGACTTGGAACGGGAACTGGCCGCCGCGGGATTTGAATATTCCCAGACGAACAACTGCTTCCGCTAAAGATGATGCTCCGGCACTACCTCCGCTCCTACCCCCTGTCCCTGCTGTGCATCGTGGCGATTGGGGTGCTCTGTCTGATGACCATACCCGAAACGCCGCTGAGCGACGTGGCCTTCATCGACAAATGGACGCACCTCGTGATGTACGGCGGGACGTGCAGCGTCATCTGGTGGGAATACCTGCGCTGCCACAGGCGCATCGCGTGGGGCAAGATTGCGGTTTTCGCCGTCCTGGTCCCCATCGCCATCAGCGGTATCGTTGAACTGCTGCAAGCCTACGCCACGACGACGCGGAGCGGGGACTGGCTGGACTTTGCCGCAAACACGGTGGGCGTGGGCCTGGGCTTCTTCGTAGGCTACTTCATTCTCCGCCCGCTGCTCTGGCGGAAGTAGGGCCGGGCCTTACGACGGCAAGCAGCGCGCCTCGCCCGGGCGAACCGGAGCGGTCTGTCCCCGCTCCGCCAACCGGCGACATCCCGGCGGTGCCGGGACTTCATTCCACTAAATTAACGGCATGCAAAACGTAGAACCTCCTCCCTTTGTCTGGCCCGAGCGACTGTTTGTCCGCCTCTCGGGCCAAGGGCTGTGCTTTGCCCGATATGACCGGGAAAACGAATCCGGCCTGCTGCTTTCCACCTGGCCCGCCCGACGGCAAACGTCCCTGGCAGACAGCATCGTGGAGGCCTTCCAGGACGACTCGGTGGCCCAAGGGCCGACCCGTAACGTAGAAGTGCTCGTGGGGGGCGCAGTGACCCCAATCCCGCTGACGGATTTCCAGGAAGAGGACTGTGAGACCTATTTCAACTATTGCTTTCCGGAGACCGATACGAAGCGGCGCGTCTTCTACGACGTCATTGCCTCGGCCAACGTGGTGCTGCTCTTCGCCCTGGACGAGACGACCTGCCGCGCGCTTGAAAAAAAGTTCTCCGACGTACACTATTCGTCGACCCTTACGTCTGTGGTCCGACACTTCGCGCAGAAAAGCGACCGCGATAAAGAGACGACGCGCATCTACGCCTATTGTCACGAGACGGAATGCGACATTGCCGCCTTTGAAGGGAAGCGCCTGCTCATGCTGAACGAGTACGAGGCGCACAGCGCGACGGACGTGGCCTACTACGTACTCAACGTGGCACAGACACTGGGACAGGACGTGCAAGACACGCCGCTACACATAGCCGGGCCGACGGACTGGCGGAACGCTGCGGGCAAAGAGCTGGAGAAATACGCCGCGAACGTGCGCTACCTGAACCCGGTCGCCGAATTTCAACGCCACCCGGTCGCACTAAAGAAGGACATGCCGTACGACCTGATGACGCTGCTCATAGACTGAAGCCCAAGACTTTTTCCAGATATGCGAATCATCACCGGAATCTATAAAGGCCGCCACTTCGACGTGCCCCGCTCGTTCAAGGCCCGACCCACGACGGACTTTGCCAAGGAAAACCTGTTCAACGTGCTGCGCAGCTACGTGGACTTCGAGGAGACGCGGGCGCTGGACCTCTTCGGGGGGACGGGAAGCATTACGCTGGAACTGCTGTCGCGAGGCTGCCCGGAGGTCGTGACCGTGGAAATGGACCGCGCGCACTTTGCGTTCATCACGTCCTGCCTTCAGAAACTGGGCGACAAACGCTGCACGCCGCTCTGCACAGACGCGCTCCGCTACATCCAAAGATGCCGCGCGCCCTTCGACCTGATTTTTGCCGACCCGCCCTATAAGCTGCCGCAGCTGGGCGAACTGCCTCAGCGCGTCCTGGGAAGCCGGGCCCTCAAGCCGGGTGGCCTCTTTGTCCTGGAGCACGGGAAAGACTACTCCTTTACCGACCGGCCCGAATTTCTGGAACACAGGAGCTACGGGAGCGTGAACTTCACCTTTTTCCGCATGCCGGAGGCGGGCGGAGCAGCATCTGCGACGGCGGAAAATCTTTCCGACGCGCAATTGTGATTGGCTACAAAAAAAGTCGTAACTTTGTACCCTGAACTAAATTATACCCCTTACACCATGTCAGAAACAAAGAAAATCAAGACCGCTTTGATTTCGGTTTACCATAAAGACGGCTTGGAAGAAATCCTGGCCAAGTTGCACGCGGCAGGCGTGAAGTTCCTCTCCACCGGCGGCACCCAACATTTCATCGAGACGCTGGGCTATCCCTGCCAGAAGGTGGAGGACGTGACAAGCTATCCGTCCATACTGGGCGGCCGCGTAAAAACGCTGCACCCCAAAATCTTCGGCGGCATCCTGGGCCGCCGCGAACTGGCCGAGGACCGCGAACAAATGGCGCACTACGAAATCCCGGAAATCGACTTGGTGATTGTAGACCTCTACCCCTTCGAGGAAACCGTAGCCAGCGGCGCCAGCGAAAGCGAAATCATCGAAAAGATTGACATAGGCGGCATCTCCCTGATCCGGGCCGGAGCCAAGAACTTCAAGGACGTCGTCATCGTTCCGTCCAAGGCCGAATACCCTGTCCTGCTTGAATTGCTCAACAGCAAAGGCGGTGAGACCGACCTGGAGGACCGCCGTGCGCTGGCGGCCAAGGCCTTTGGCGTCAGCAGCCATTACGACACCGCCATCCATAACTACTTCACCCGATAAACTACTTTCCCCGAACAGGGGAACCTGAACAGACGGCAGCCCACTCCTTATTATATATACGACACTTACCATGAGCATATTTTCCAAGATGTTCTCCTTTACCCAAGAACTGGCCATCGACTTGGGAACTGCCAATACAATTATCATCAGCGACGACGAGATTGCTGTCAATGAGCCTTCCGTCATTGCCTTAGACCGCCACACGGAAAAGATGATTGCCGTGGGCGAGACGGCAAAGCGAATGTACGAAAAGGCTAACGACAAGATTCGCGTAATCCGCCCGCTTCGCGACGGCGTTATCGCAGACTTCAATGCCTGCGAGCAGATGATGCGCGGACTTATCAAGATGGTCCACAAAGGCAAACGCCTCTTTTCCCCTTCGTTGCGCATGGTCATCGGCGTGCCGTCCGGCTCGACGGAAGTGGAGCTCCGCGCCGTCCGCGACTCGGCAGAGCACGCCGGCGGCCGCGACGTGTTCCTGCTCTACGAACCGATGGCAGCGGCTATCGGTATCGGCATAGACGTGAACGCTCCGGAAGGTAACATGGTCGTAGACATCGGCGGCGGCACGACGGAAATCGCCGTGATTTCGTTAGGCGGCATCGTCTCGAACAATTCCATCAAAATGGCGGGCGATGACTTCACAGCCGACATCCAAGAATACATGAGCCGGCAACATAACGTACGCGTCAGCGAACGTATGGCCGAACGCATCAAGATTCATGTCGGCGCCGCGCTGACAGACCTCGGCGACAATCCCCCTGAGGACTACATTGTTCACGGACCGAACCGCATCACGACAATGCCAATGGAGGTTCCGGTGTGCTACCAGGAAGTGGCGCACTGCCTGGAAAAATCTGTTGCCAAAATCGAACAGGCCGTGATCAATGCCCTTGAACGCACGCCGCCAGAACTCTACGCCGACATCGTAAAGAACGGCATTTACCTGACAGGCGGCGGCGCCCTGCTCCGCGGCCTGGACAAACGCCTGACCGACAAAATCAACATTCCGTTCCACGTGGCCGAAGATCCCTTACTCTGCGTAGCCCGCGGAACAGGCATTGCCCTAAAGAACGTAGACAAGTTCACTTTCCTCATGCGTTAAGATCCCATCCGGAAAGCCGGAAGCTAAGCGAACTGCCGCGGCGGTAACAGGAGAACCGCCCGAAGCCGTCCGCTCAGTTTCCGACTTTCGATATTCACGCGCCGAATGTATAATCTCTTAGAGTTTTTCCGGAAATACCATTACATCATCCTGTTCCTCATACTGGAGGCGGTCAGCTTCGTACTGCTCTTCCGCTTCAACCATTATCAAGGCAACGCGTGGTTCAGTGCGGCAAACACCGCCGCCGCACGCGTCAACAGCTGGTACGCTGACGCGATTTCCTACCTCAATCTCCGTACCATCAACCGCAGTCTGACTGACACCAATATTAAACTACAGTTGGAGGCGGACCAACTCCGTGAAGCTCTCATTACCCTGACGCACGACTCAACCTACACCGAGCGGACCGTTTATCAGCACTTGATAAACTACGAGATAATCCCCGCGACCGTGGTGTCCAACTCCCGCAGACGTAACAATAATTACCTCGTCATCGACAAAGGCGAAAAGGACGGTGTCCGTTCGGAAATGGGCGTCGTCGGCGGTGGCGGCGTCGTCGGCATCGTTTATCTGACCGGGCCGCACTATTCGCTGGTTTTGCCCGTGACGAACAAGAAGTCGAGCATCAGTTGCCGCGTCCGCGGCCAGCGGTATTTCGGTTATCTGGAATGGGAAGGGGAGGCTCTGGGACACGCCCATCTGGACGACATCCCCCGCTACGCCCGCGTCCAGAAGGGGGAATGCGTAGAGACCAGCGGCTACTCGTCCGTGTTCCCTCCCGGAATTTTTGTCGGCCGTATCAGCGGCATCAGCAACTCTGAAGACGGGCAGACCTACCGGCTCGACGTGAATTTAGGCACAGACTTTGCGAACCTGCGCGACGTGAGTGTCATCGCCACGCCCTATAAAGCGGAAATCGACACCCTGCGCGTCCGCGCCGCCGAGGCCGATGCCGCCTACACAGACTAAGCCGGCCGCTCCGCAGGGAGTCCGCCGGGCGCGCCCAACTATTTACCTATCCGATGATACAGATCATATTTTCCCGAATCGGCTGGTTCATTCTGCTGTTCCTGTTGCAGATACTCATCTTCAACCACATCCATCTCTTTGGATACGCCACGCCGATGCCCTACCTCTACTTCATCATGCTCCTGCCCAGCTCCACGCCGCGCTGGGTAAGCATCCTGCTGGGCTTCATACTCGGACTGCTCATCGACATCTTCACCAACACGCCGGGCATGGCTGCGGCTTCGCTCTGCTGCGTGGGGCTCGTTGCGCCGCCGCTGCTCAACCTCTTTTCCCCGCACGACCGCGAAGACGACGTTATCCTGCCGTCGATTCATACAATGGAATGGTCCGGCTTCCTTAAATACGCCGTCACGCTCACCCTGCTCCACTGTACGCTCTTCTTTACCATAGAACTGTTCACTTTTCAAAACTGGCAAGACTTACTATTCTATATCGGAGGAAGTTCCGTCCTGACGCTACTGTTTGTCATAGCATTTGAAATGCTACGCAGCCGCCGCGGCTGACCTTGCGCAGCGGCGTTTTCCTCAATGCTTCGTACCATGTCCAACGAGCCCAATTTCACAAACCGTAAATTCATCATCGGCAGCATTGTTGTCGGCGTTACCATCATATACCTCATCCGCCTTTTCTCACTCCAGCTGATGAGCGACGACTACAAAAAGAATGCGGACTCCAACGCCTTCCGTAAGGAGATACAATACCCCTCGCGCGGACTTATCTACGACCGCAAGCGCCGGCTGCTCGTCTACAACGAGTCTTCGTACAACATCATGGTCATTATGAACGAGCAGCGCGGCATAGACACGCTGGACTTCTGCCGTACGATAGGCATTACCAAGGAGTTCTACATCGAGCGCATGAACGAGATTAAGGCCAAGCCCAACTATTCGCGCTACACGCCCCAAACCTTTCTGAGCCAAATCCCCTCGCAGGAATTTTCCGTGTTCCGGGAAAAGCTCTTCCGCTTCAAGGGATTCACGGTAGAGAAACGCTCCGTGCGCCACTACACCTCGGGCATCGCGGCCCACATCCTGGGCGACGTCGGCGAGGTAAGCAATGCGGACATCGAGGAAGACGACTACTACCAAAGCGGCGACTACATCGGGAAGCTGGGCGTGGAACGCTCGTACGAGAAACAGTTGCGCGGCGAAAAGGGCATGCGCATCATGCTCCGCGACGTACACGGGCGGACCAAGGGCCACTACAAGAACGGGAAATACGACAAGTCGCCCGTACCGGGCAAGGACCTGCTGCTCAGCATTGACTCCGACCTGCAAGCGCTCGCCGAGCGTCTGCTGGAGGGGAAGCTCGGCGCCATTGTGGCCATAGAGCCCGCCACGGGCGAGATACTCTGCATGGCCTCGTCGCCCTCCTACGATCCGCGCCTCATGGTAGGACGCGACCGCGGGAAGAATCACCGGCGCCTCAACAACGACCCCATGAAGCCGCTCCTCAACCGCGCCATCATGGGAACCTATCCGCCGGGCTCCACGTTCAAGCTGACCCAGGCGCTCATCGGGCTCCAGGAGGGCAGCATCGACCCCAACATCTCCTTCCCCTGTCATCGGGGCTTCAACTACCGTGGCCTTCACTTGGGCTGCCACTCCCATTCGTCGCCCATCAGTCTCGTCCCCGCGCTCGCCACTTCGTGCAACGCCTACTTCTGCTGGAACCTCTACCGCCTCTTCAGCAACCGCGCCGTCTTCAAGTCCACGCAGGACGCCATGACGCGCTGGAAAGACCACCTCGTGGCCATGGGCTTCGGCTATAAGCTCGGCGTCGACCTGCCCGGTGAGCGCCGCGGCATGATACCCAACGCGGACTACTACGACAAGGCCTACCACGGACGCTGGAATGCCCTGACCGTCATCTCCATAGCCATCGGACAGGGCGAAGTCACCGCCACGCCGCTCCAGATAGCCAACCTGGCGGCCATCGTAGCCAATCGGGGCTACTACTATATTCCCCACATTGTCCACGACATTCGCGACAGCCAGATCGATAGCATCTACCGCACGCGCCACCAGACGATGATCGACCGCAAGTGGTACGACTACGTCGTGGCCGGTATGCGCCGCGCCGTCACCAACGGCACGTGCCACAGCGCCAACATACCGGGCATCGAGGTCTGCGGAAAGACCGGCACGGCCCAGAACCGCGGCCACGACCACAGCACCTTCGCCGGCTTCGCTCCTATGAACAATCCCAAAATCGCCGTCTCGGTCTACGTGGAAAACGGCGGCTGGGGCAACACCTACGGCGTGCCGCTCGGCGCCCTCATCATCGAGCAGTACATCAACGGGAAGCTGTCGCCCGCATCGGAAAAGAAAGCCGAGGAGTACCAGCACAAACACATCAAATACGCCGACTATGAACGATAACTCTTTACGCAATCCCGTGTTCGCGGCAGACTGGCTCGTCATCGTTATTTTCATCGCACTCATGGCGTTCGGCTGGATCAGCATCTGCGGCGCCAGCCACGAAATCGGCGACACCGACTTCCTGAGCTGGAACACGCGCACCGGCAAACAGTTGGTGTGGATGGGCTGCGCCGTCGTCCTCGGCTTCATCCTGCTCATGGTCGACGACCGCTACTACGACACGCTGGCCGACCTGGTCTACTGGGTCATGATCATTGTGCTCTTCATTACCCCCTTCATCGCGAAGGACATCAAAGGGTCGCGCTCGTGGATCAGCCTGGGCAGCATCAGCCTGCAACCCGCCGAGTTTGCCAAGTGCGCCACGGCACTGGCACTGGCCAAACTCATCAACCACTACGGCTTCTCGCTCGACAACATGCACAACCTGGCCAAGGCGGCCGGCATGGTGCTCCTGCCCTTTGCCCTCATCGTCATGCAGCGCGAGACGGGTTCAGCGCTGGTCTACCTGGCCTTCTTCCTCATGTTCTACCGTGAGGGGATGCCGGGCAGTTTTCTCTTCACCGCCACCGCCGCCGTCATCTACTTCGTCGTAGGCATCCGTTTTTCGGGAGATATTGTCCCCATGACGCACACCTCTGTCGGCGAATTTTCCGTACTGCTCATGATCTGGCTCTTTACGGTCGGGATGGTGCGCGTCTATTGCCCGAAGACGCCCCACGCCATGTGCCTCTTCGTATGGGGCGGACTGGCCACCGCCGTTGCCTTGCTCTTCTCCCACTTCGTCATCCCGTTCGACGTCGCCTGGGTGCAGGTAGGCGTGTGCATCGGCATGGCCTGCTACCTGGGCTGGCAGGCGCTGGGCGAACGCTTGGGGCGCTACACGTTCATAGCCCTCTTCGCGCTGGGCTCCACCGCCTTCCTCTACTCCGCCAACTACGTGCTCAACAACGTACTCGAGCCCCATCAGCAAGTACGCGTCCGCGTGCTGCTCGGCATGGAGGAGAACATCACCGGCGCCGGCTACAACGTCAACCAGAGCAAAATCGCCATCGGCTCGGGCGGACTGCTGGGAAAGGGTTTCCTGAACGGCACGCAGACCAAGCTGAAATACGTTCCCGAACAGGACACGGACTTCATCTTTTGCACCGTGGGCGAGGAGGAAGGCTTCATCGGTTCGGCGGCTGTGCTGCTGCTGTTCCTCGCACTCATCCTGCGCCTCATCCACCTGGCCGAACGACAGACCACCAAGTTCGGGCGCGTCTACGGTTACTGCGTGGTGAGCGTCATCTTCTTCCACGTCCTCATCAACGTCGGCATGGTCATGGGCCTTATGCCCGTCATCGGCATCCCGCTGCCCTTCTTCAGTTACGGCGGTTCCTCGCTCTGGGGCTTTACCCTGCTGCTTTTCATCTTTCTGCGCATCGACGCCGGCAACAAGCCGCGCACCATATAAATATTGTCCCCCGCATCCCAATCCCTACTTTTTCCCGCACACACTGTTATGAACAAAAATAAGATGAACAATCGCCGCGACGCGATGCTGCTGATTCTGGCTGCGGTGCTCATTACAGCCATTGCCATTGTACTCAAAATCCTTTCACCCAAAGCCAGCCCCGACGCTGAGCCCGGCGCTCCCATGCGTCCTACGGAGAAGCCCGTAGCGATCCCTGACACAACTCTCTCACCCGACGTCAGCTCCGACGCGCCCGACAGCGTCGTGCCCGCCATCCCCGACTCCATCGGCATAGACCGCCGCCCGCCCGACGAGGCCGGTGCGGAAGATGGCTACTGGAACGGGCTTTACGACGGCATTGCCGGACAGGAGCAGACGGAGCACGACGTCACGAGCAACTTCCCAACCGAGGAAGAACGCCGCATCTATGCCGACAATTACCGGGAAAGTTACATCCAGGGATACCAGGAGGGCATTAAACAGAAAAAGCAGCATTGACGCTTGCGCCACAGGGGCTGTGACCATTTGGAGCAGTTTAACAAATCCGTGACCTTATATTCCCGGAAAAAAGAGTTTGGATAACGATTTTTTATGTACTTTTGCGTTGAAAACATGTATGGACGTAATTTAAGAAAATCTGGGACACATCTTACCCGCCGCCGGCCTGCGGACCGGCACCCCAACGAGGGGGCAGATCTCCGAGACAGAGAGTCCGCACGGTGCTGACGCGCCACGGCGGCCCGAGGCGCATCCTGCACGGCAAGAAACCGGCAACCGCCTCGTCCAAATCTGAAGAAATCCAGCCGTTTTCCCAGCGGCACGACAAGAAAACTGAGCGGCCTCGCGGCCCGCCATTTTTTGTGCTCCTAAAGCGCTCGTCTTTTCAAAAGCGTTAATGCGAGGCACGACGCCTGCACTCAGTAAGGCAATACCGGAGACCCGACCGACGCTTCAAAGAAAAGAGCCAGACACCCCAATGAGCTACGACTACTTATATACGATTATCTCCTTCCTGGCCAGTCTGCTGACAGCGATTGTCACCATGCCGTGGCTGCTGCGTTTCTGCAAGAAGCGCGGCTTCTACGACATTCCCAACGAGCGCAAGCTGCACCACCACAAGATTCCCCGCCTGGGAGGCGTAGTCTTCGTTCCCTCCGCCCTAGTCGGCATGATCGCCGCGCTGCTCCTGATGTCAATCGGCCAGCCCGACGTCCCCTCTTTCCACGCTACGACCTTCATCATCATGGGAGGCATCTTCCTGATATACCTCATTGGCCTGCTCGACGACTTGTTCGGCCTGCGGGCCAGTTTCAAGTTTGCCGTGCAATTCGTCGCGGCCCTCGTCATGCCCCTCTGCGGCCTCTACATCGACAACCTCTACGGCTTCTGCGGCATCTACGAGCTCCCGCTCTGGGCCGCCTACCCCTTCACCGTACTCGTATCGCTGCTCATCGTCAACTCCATCAACCTCATCGACGGCATTGACGGGCTCGCCGCGGGCCTGAGCCTGCTGGCCCTCTGCACGTTCACCGTCCTCTTCGGCCAGATGCAGAGCGTCGGCTACTCGCTCTTCTCCGTAGCCCTCATAGCCCCGGTTCTCGTCTTCCTGCGCTACAATCTCTTCGGCAGTGTTGCCCGGGGTACGAAGACTTTCATGGGCGACTCGGGCAGCCTCATCCTGGGCTACGCCCTGGCCTATCTGGCCATCAAGTACGCCATGTCCGACGCGGGCGGTACGGCCACCGGCACCGACCCGTTGCTGACGGCCTACTCCCTCGTATTGGTTCCCACGTTCGACCTGGTGCGCGTCGCCATTCGCCGCATGCGCCGCCACGTGTCCATATTCCACGCAGACAAAACTCACATTCACCATAAATTTCTCGCCGCAGGCTTCAACATGCACGAGACTCTGGCCGCCATTCTGGCGGTCCAGGTGGCATACTGCCTGTTCAACTGGGGGCTCCACCTCGCCGGAGTGGACACGACCATTATCGTCGTGGCGGACGTCCTGCTCTTCGCTGTCCTGCAACACGCGCTCAATCTGCGCATCGACCAGCGCCGGCAGCCCGTTCCCCGTAACCACAAGACCCGAAAATGATGCCTTATAAAGTATCTTTCTCTATCGTCCTCTACCGCCACCCCATCCAGGAACTGCAAGCCGTCCTTGCTTCGGTGCTCCTGTACAAAGGGGAAAAGCGCATATTTCTCATCGACAACTCTCCCACGCGCGAGGCTGAGGGCCTCACGCAGCTCGACAACAGCATACAATACGTTTTCAACGGCCGCAACGCCGGCTTCGGGCAAGGGCACAACCGCGGCCTGGAACTGGCCGCGCGCTACGGCAGCAAGTACCACTTCGTGCTCAACCCGGACATCACGTATCACAAGGACGTCGTGGCGCAAATGCTCGACTTCATGGAGCAGCACGAAGACGTGGCGCAGCTCATGCCCTGCATCCTCTACCCCGACGGACGGCCGCAGTACCTGCCGAAGCTGTGCCCCACGCCGCAGTTCCTGTTCTGGCGGCAACTGAAACACCCCGCCGCCACGCACGAACGACGCATGGAGCGCTTCGAGATGCGGGCCATGCGCAACGACCGTACCTACGACGTTGCCTGCATATCGGGATGCTTCTCGGCCCTGCGGATGAGTGCCGTCCAGGAGGTAGGCGGTTACGACAAGCGCTACTTCATGTACTTCGAGGACACGGACCTGACGCGCCGCCTGCACCGCCGTTTCCGTACGGTCTATTTTCCGATGGTTTCCGTCCATCACGCTTACGGCCACGGCGCGGCGAAAAATCCGCGGCTCTTTCTCAATTTCGTCTGCTCCTGCATCAAGTATTTCTGCAAGTGGGGCTGGTTCTTCGACAACGAGCGCCGCGCGTTCAACAAAGAGGTGCTCCGTCAGGTCGAAGCATCGAAGAATTGACCGGGCAACGGTGCCCACCGGCGCAGTGCGGGGAAATCCTTTTCGCGAAAAGGATTTCCCCGCACTGCGTTTTATATGGTCCGCCCGAAGACGCTGTTGCCCCTTGCCCGGCCTTTGGCGGAAAGCCGTCCGACGGAGCAACGGGAACGGCACCAAGGGGAAAAAGAACGCCGGCCGGTCGCCGCACGAACGGGGCTAAGCCCCGTAAAAACTCCCCTAAGGCCCGTAAAAACTGGCCTTAGCCCCGTGGCGCGGCCTCCACTCCGCGGGTCGGCCGCACCGGGGCCGGGCCGACGCAGCCGTCGGAAAGAAAAAAGTCTGCGCCCCGGGGGACGCAGACTTTCCTGTTGTGGTGCGCGGCGCGCCAGGGGCGTCAACGCAAGTCGAGTTCGTCGAGCACGTAGGTCGAACCGCCGAACTTGTCGATGATGAAGAGGACGTAGCGGATGTCCACGTTGATGCAGCGCTGCAGGGCGGGGTTGAACTTCAAGTCGCTCGAGAGGCTCTCGATATTACCGTCGAAGGCCAGGCCAATGAGCTCGCCCTTCGCGTTCATCACCGGCGAGCCCGAGTTACCGCCCGTGATGTCGTTGTTAGAGAGGAAGCACGTCGGCAGTTCGCCGTCCTCGCGGGCGTAGCGGCCGTAGTCCTTCCGCTCATAGAACTTGCGCAGGTCCTCGTTGACGAAGTAGTCGCTCTCAGTGGTGCTGGCCTTCTCGAACATACCGGTGAGCGTGGTGCGCCAGTCGTAGAGCACGCCGTCGCGCGGCTTCAGGTCGCAGACGTGGCCGTAGGTCATGCGGAGCGTGAAGTTGGCGTCGGGCGCCTTGGTCCAGTCGTACATCTCGCAGAGTCCGCGCACATAGATCTTGTCCAGCTCGCGGCGACGGACGGAGTAGCGCATTATGGCCGGAATGACTTTCTCCATGTAGAACTTCATGAGTTCCGCCTCGTGCTTATAGAGCGGATCGTTGCGCAGGACTTCGGCCGAGGGGTTCTTCATGAAGGCGTCGAAGCTGGCGCGGTCGCGGAAGAGGGTCTTGGCGTAAAGGTCGGCATAGTAAGCCTGACCGTCGCCCTTTTGGAGGAACGCAGGCTGCATGCCGAGGCGGTTGTGCTTCGTCCAGTAGGGCAGGAGCAACTGCATGGTCTGCAAGTCGATTTGCCGGTCGTAATGGCCGGCACCGGCCTCATAGGCGGCCTCCAAGGCGGCGCGGGCGGCCTCGATGCCCTTCTCCTTCCCTTCTTCCAGGGCATCGGCGAAGGTGCTCATAACGCTGAGCGAGACTTGGAATTTCTGCTCCATCAGCGTGGAAAGATAGAGGTGCATGTCGAAGATGGTGTCCTCGTAGGCCTTGCACAGGCTGTCGATGCGGTCAATGATGGTGGCGTAGGCCGGGTCGCCGCTTTTGGCGGCGAAGGTGCGGAAGGCGGCCTCCTCGGCCTGCTTCTTCTGCATGAGTCCCGTTTTCTCCACAGACTCGTTCATGCCGCCATAGTTCTTGACCACGTTACCGAGGCCGAAATAGTCATCTTCCAACTGCAGGCGGATGGAGTCGTTGGCGTCCATCTGCCGTTTCATGAAGTCGAGCTGCGGATTGCCGGGCAGGACATGGGCGGCGTTCTGCACGGTGCGGAGCTTCACCTCCGAGGCGGTCAGGTAACGGCTCGTGCTGCCGGGGAAACCCATAATCATGGCATAGTCGCCCTGCTGGATGCCCTTGAGCGAGATGGGCAGGTACTTACGGACCTTCAGAGGCACGTTGTCCTTGCTGTACGGCGCGGGCTGTCCGTCCATGTCGGCATAAATGCGGAACATGGCGAAGTCGGCGTTC
Source organism: uncultured Prevotella sp. (assembly GCA_900556465.1). GTDB lineage: Bacteria > Bacteroidota > Bacteroidia > Bacteroidales > Bacteroidaceae > Alloprevotella. The sequence continues at coordinate 45,938 of USPK01000003.1, forward strand.
TGACGCGGCCACATCCAGTTGTCCGTGTTGCCTCCGAACTGACCGATGTTGTAGGGCGGATTAACCACGAGACGGACGTCGGAGTAGACTTGCTCGTAGAACATGTAGAACTGATTGCCGCCGAAGTAAGGCACGATGCGAACGCGGATACCCTTCTTCTTGCGCAGGTCACTCTTCTTGAGCAGCTTCTCAGCGAGCGGCTCGAGGAAACTCTGGCTTTGAGCCGTGTAGACGTCGGCCTTCTCCTTCGCGGCCGCCTTGTTGACATCGTCCGTCACGTCCACGACGCGCAGGACAAAGGTAAAGGTGAGGTCGGGCGTGGGCAACTCCTCGGCGCGGCTCTTGGCGAAGTAGCCGTCCTTGAGATAGTTCTTGTCCATCGTACTCATGGCGTGGACGTAACTGAATCCGCAATGATTGTTCGTCAGCACGAGGCCGTCGGCCGAGACCACCTCGCCTGTGCAACCGCCGCCAAAGATGCCGACACACTCGCGCAGCGAAGGCGACGTCTCGCTGTAAAGCGCTTCAGGCGGCAGCTGAAGGCCGGCCTTACGCAGCGAGTCCTCCAGGTGCTGCTGCTTCATCAACTTCAGCAGCCACATGCCTTCGTCGGCACGGGCCGCCGTCAGCCCCATCAGCAGGGCCAGACAAAATCCAAAGATTTTCTTCATGTTTATTATGGATTGGTTTATAAAGGGTTATCGCCGTATTTGTCAGAACGGATAGCCTATGGCGAAGTGGAAGGCAAAGCCATCCTTGAACCGTTCCAGATTGTAGAACCCGGATTTGCGCGTTTCGTAGGGGGCGTGCAGGCCGATGCCGACATCGAAGCGGAGGACAAGGAACTGGAGGTCGTAGCGCAAGCCCAGGCCGGTGCCCACCGCAATGTGCTTCAGCGACTCGCGGGAAAGTTTGCCACCGGGCCGCAAGGGGTCGTCGCGCAGGAGCCATACGTTACCGACGTCGAGGAATACGGCTCCGTGCAGGCTGCCGAAGAGGTGGGCACGCAGCTCGGCGTTCGCCTCGAGCTTGAAATCACCCGTCTGGTCGATGTAAGCATACCTGTCATTGTCCGAACGGAAAGAGCCGGGGCCGATGGTACGCACGGTGAACGCGCGGACACTGTTGGCGCCGCCGACATAGAACTGCTCGGAGTAAGGGGCACGCAGGCTGTTGCCGAAACTAAAGATAGCTCCTGCGAAAAGGCGCGTAGCCACGTTGAAGCGGGCATTCAGGCGGAACGTCTCGTGCACTTCGGCCGTGAGTTTTACGAATTGCGCGAAGGGGCTGCCGAAGAGTTTCTTGTCCCGCTCGTTGAACCCACGCCCCGCCGCGGCGTAAAGGCCGGAGACCAGGTTGCCGGACTCCTTTGCCGAGAGCTGGAGCCAAACGGGATTGCGGTGGCCGGCGGGCGACGTATAAGTATAGGTGTAGGAAATAGCCGGGATGAACTGGTCGCGCATGCTGGAGTAGAGCGCCGGGTTGGCGTCCATAATGGAATCGAACGTCTCGGTGCGGTGAAGCAGCTTGTCGAAATCGAAACTGAAGAGCGTCAGCTCGTGCTGGTCCGTGGAGCGCTTGTGCCAGTTGTAGGTTGCATTGACCCCGAAGGTGACCATGTTGAAAAAGCCGGCGCGGTTCTTCCAATCGGCGTTGAGCGCGAAGGTCGTAGTGGCGGGGAAACGGGTATGGCGACGGCTGATGCCGGGAAAGAGGAAGCGCGGAAAGTCGAACGACAGCTCCGTGCCCAGCTCGTAGGAGTTGAGCAGGGAATTACGCCCGCCACCACCGGCCCCGCTCTGCCATTCATAGGAACCGAAGATTTTGAACGCCACCTTCTCGCCGGCGCCGAAGGCATTACGTTTCGCGATGCTGAACGAGACGCCGGGGCCCACCTGCTGGTTGCTCTTCAGCGTGGCGTTCATCTCGAAACTGCTGTCGTAGAGTTTGTCCATCACGGCGCTAACGTACACGTCGAGCGTGTCGCAGCCCGCCGTCGTGTCCCGAGGCACGTAGTCCACGCTCGTTTGGCTGAAGACGCCCAGGCTATTGAGTTTCTCGAGCGTCAGGTCACTGTCGCTCAAGCGGAACAGTTGGCCTTTCCGGTGATTGATGGACCGTCGCCACATGTTCGGTCGGAGCGGCAGCTCGTCGCCGGAGTAGGAATAGACGTAGTCGCGCCGTCGCAACACCTTGTCCAGGGCGTCGCGCTCGTCACGGCGGACGGAGATGTAGGTATTACCGATGTACCACGGGTGACGGACCCGCAGCGAGAGGTCCGAGGCCGGGCGCACCTGGAGCTGCACGTAGTGGCGGCGCATCAAGGTGTCGGCCCGGTAGGTCGTATAGGGCGCGGAATAGAAATAGTAACCGTTCTCGCGGAACAGCTTCTCGATGCGCGTCTGCTCGTTGGCCAGGTTCACCACATTAAAGGCGTCGCCCTTGCGCAAGAGGCGCTCGCTCTCCGTAGCGCGCAAGAGGCTGTCGGCCACGGGCGAAAAATTCTGGTAAGCGATGGAGTCGAGGCGGTGCAACGGCCCGGCGTAAACGTGATAGCGGATTTTCGCCTTCTTCGGGTCCTTCTGCGGCAGGAGCTCGTAGCTCACGTTGCCACTGAAGTAGCCGTAGTTGTGGAGCGTATTCGTGGCCACGCGGACCCGCATGTCGGGGCTGACGGAACTGACGAAGACGGGCTTGGCAGCGAAGGTGCGGAAAATCCAACGGCCCAGGCCTTTCTTGTACTTCACGAAATTGTTGTAGACCCAGAGCCCGAAGGGAATGGGTGAACGCAAGGACGAAGAGCCGAAGAGGGCGTCGTTGGGCGGATAGGCCAGGACGGCCTCCACCTCGGTCTTGGCTTTCTCGAAATCGGCCAGGTCGGCCTCGTGCCGGGCCCGCAGGGCCGCGCGCTGCTCAGGCGTGAGCCGGCGCCGCAGCGAGTCGGCCGCCAGCCGTTCGGCCGCCTTCGCGTCGCCGCGGAGCACGTCGCCGACCGCATGGACCGCGCCGCCTATCGTAGCGATGACGCCCGCGCTGTCACGGACCGCCTTTTTGTCCCACTTCCGAGGGATGCCGTCGTATGTGATGTCGTCTATTCCGATATAGAGCTGCTCTTCCTCCGGTAGATTCTTCGTCGTGGAACAAGCCGAAAAAATCACCAGCAGAATCCCGAGAGCCCACAGCCCTTGGCAGGAAATTCGTCCGAAAGGCTTTCTATTTCTCATCCGTTTCCTCCGTAGGTTTTTGTTTCTTGCGATTGGAAAATATAAAGAGCTCGCCGAGGCGGTTCGTTTTCCGACGCAGCACGAGACCGGCCCCGGTTGTCGTCAGCTCGCCCTCGAGCGGGTCCTGCGTACTGCGGTCGTAGAAGACCCTGACGTAGCGCGAAGCGCTCTGGTCCAAGCGGTACTCAATGGCGATGTTGTCGATAAAGCTACTGGCCGAGTTCTGCGCGTCCTCACCCGTGCTCACCTTTCCTCCGATGATGACGCTGATGCGGTTATTCCAGAAGCGCTTGGCAAACTGGAAGGAGTAGTCGGTCGTCTCCGTGCCCTTGCTGCTCGTACCGCTCTCCATGCCCACCGTAACGTCGATGGTCTTGAGCGCACTGCCGGCGATGTTCTGAATCTCGCTCTGCAGGAAGGCGTTAAGGGCGTTGCTCGCCTTAAAGCCGCTGCTGCCCATACTCGACATGTCGTCCGTCATGTACATACCCGTCGCGAGCATGGCCACGGCCGTCTTGCTACGCTGTGCCGTCGTCATGGCCGCCAGCTGGTTCTGGACGCTCAGGTCCTCGGGCGCCTCGATCGTGAACTCGAGCCCCATGTCATTGAGCGGCTTCGAGATGGCCACGCCCACGTCGAAGGCGACCGTCCGCGACTGCTCGTTTTCCGTCACCGTTGCCTTCACGCGCTCCTTCGCCGCAATGTTCAGCGTCGGATTCATCACGTCGCCCGTGAAACTTACGTAGCTGCCCGAGACTATATTGAACGTCTTCAGGGGAATCACCGGGAGCGAATACTTCATCTCCCCGCTGTTCGCCGTAAAGCGCCCGGTCAGACGGAGGTCACCCTGCTGCGTGATGCGCATAGTCAAGTCGCCACCGCCCTCGAGGTCCACGTAGTTTTCCCCGTCCTCGCTCAGATTGCACCTGAAGCGCGCCGCGTCGCTAATAGAGATGCCGAGCGACATATCGAAGCCGCCCGTCGGAATCGTAGCGGGCTCGTCCACGGCCGTAGTGTCCGCGAAGCTGACGAACTGCACCAGGTCGTTCAGACGGTCGTCCACCGTCAGGGGCGAGTCCTTCAAAATGTAAGTCATATCCGTGCGGTCCAACACGTCGAGGTTGCCGCGGATGAAAATATTGTCGGCCGTGCCGCGCAACGTCCCGTAGTAGTTCGCATAGACTTTGCCGAACAGCATCGACGAGGCCTTGCGCTTCGTATTAATGATTTCGAAATTCGTCGCCCGCATCGTCAGGTCGAGGCCTATGCGGCTGAAGTCCGCCATATCGACCGCCCCGTTCAGCACCAGCGGGTTGTCCGCCTGCTGCTGGGAATAGAGGCCGTAGTCCTGGAACTGCAGCCGGCTCCCCTCCATGCGTATGGGCTGTTCGTCCATCCGGAAGTCGAATCCGTAGACGTCCGAGTACAGATGCGCCGTGTCGAAGGCCAGGCTGCCGTCCAGCACCGGCGCGTCCACTCCGCCCGTCACGTTCAGCTCGCCGCGTGCCGTCCCGGACATGGCGATGTCCGTCCCCGACAGGAATCCGTTGGCCAGCTTCAGGGGGAAGCCGCTCAACCGCACGGTGCCGTCGAAGCTGCCGCCGTCGCGGTCCACGTAGGCCCCTTCGCATTCCAACACTTGCTCGTCTTCTGCCGTCACGAATGCCGAAACGTGGTGCTCGCCCCCTTGCTGTGGCATGTACATGGCTTCTAGGCCTATCTTGCCCAGGGGGATGTCCTCGTAGCTCAAGTCCTCGGCCGTGAACATCGCGACCGCCGAAAGCGAGGACGGCGCGGCCGTCACGTGCAAGTCGCCGCTCAGCATGCCGCCCAGGCGCGGCAGATAGGGCAACACTTCCGAGAGCTCCCGGAGGTTCACCTGGTTCAGGCTCACCGTCAGGTCGTTGGCCGAGTCCACGGGTTCGCCGAAAATGTGCAAGCCCGTGCCGTCGTCGGCCAGCAGTTGCACGTTGGCCCGAATACTCTTGTCGCGGCCCAGATAGACGAAGTTGCTGTCGTTCACGGTGAACGTGCGATAGGCAATAATGGGGTGCTGCGGGAACACCGACACGTTGATGCCGCCCTTGGCCAGGTCGGCCCGGACGCCGACGTCGATGCCCTTGCGCCCCTCCTGGTCGGTGTAGACCAACTGCGCGCCGACGCCCGAACCGAGGAAGAAAGACGCAATCTTGGCCTTGAACTTATGGGGATTATCCTTGCGGTAATTGTGAATATAGCCGTCCATCTTCAGGCCTGTGGAATCCTGGTACAGCAATACGTGGACCGTGTCGAGCATCAGTCCGCTCTTCTCGAATGTGCCGAAGCGCATCAGCCCGCCTATGCCGTAGCGCGGGTCCGTCTTGAGGCGCAGGCGCAGATGGCTATAAGCGATGCCCTGCATCTGGAGCATGCGTCCCAGGGGGTTATCGCGTCCGGCGTCGAGGGTGAAGTCGATGCGCGGCACTACGTTCTTCAGTTCCTGCTGGTCAATGCGTTTCTCCTCCATCTGGCGGTGCATCGTCTCGGTAAATTTCCCCACCTGCGCCATGAGGCCCGCCACGTCGCCGCTCGTACCGACGGACAGCTGCAAGTCGCCCGCCGTCGTCTCGAGCCAGGTTGTGTCCGGCGCGGCACTGAGGGCGAACGTCAGGTCCTTGGCCATGAGGCTGCGCGCCGGGGTCTGGAAACGCAGGTGGCGGAGTCCGCCGTCGGCCCTGTACGTGGAAAAGTCGCGGGCCGCCTGGAAGGCGATGTCCACGTCGCCCCCCACCGAGAGCGTGTCTTCCAGTACGCCGAGACGCCGCAGGTCGACCGACGTCAACGCGGCCTGCAGGCGCGCGTCCAGTTGCCGGCCGATGATGGCCTCCACTTGCAGGTCGCCCTCCAGCACGTCGTTGGCCGAGGCCAGTCGCGCGTTCATCCGGCCCTGGTCCAGGTCCGCCTCCAGCTTCACGCCGCCCAAGCGCCAACCGTCGTAGGTCAGGCTGTCCACGGCCGCCTGGGCCCGCAGCCGCGTCGCGGCGGACATGGGGTCGAAGCCGTGGCCCGAAGCCCTGAGCGAGCCGCTGAAGTCGCCGAGCGACAGGCCCGGAAGAAAGTCCCCCAGGGGAAAGCGCGTAGCGCGAAGGTCGGCGCGATAGTCGTTCCGTTTCAGGTCAATGCCGCCCTTCAGCGCCAGCCGGCCGCCGGCGGCACGGAGCGTCAGGTCTGCGCCATAGCGCGTACCCTCCATCGTCGCCGAACCGGTCAGCGTCAGCGGACAAGGCAGGCGGAAAGCGCCGCGCGCATCGGCCGGCAGAAAGTCCTTGACGAAGTCCAGTTGGCGTCCCTGCAACTCGAAACGGGCCGTCAGCGTGCGGTCGTCGGCCAGCAGGCGCCGGCCGTCGGCACTACCCGTCAGCCGCAGGGCGTCCGTCAGCCCCGCTTCGATGCCGTTCACGCTCAGCCGGTCCACGTTGCCCACGGCCGTCAGCCTTAGGCGCAGGTCCCGCTCCGGCCAGGCCCGCAGCAGCGTGTCGCTCACCATGCCGCGGCCCAGTGTGCGCACGTCGGCCGCGCCCAGCGTGGCGTCCAGGCGGGCAAAGAGGCGGCCGCCGCCCCCCGTCTCCAGGGCGCTCCAGTCCGTCTCCACCGTCGCTTCCAGCCGGGAAGCCGGCAGCGTCAGTTGCCAGTCGCGCAGGGCGATACCGGCCGAGTCCAGATAGACCGGGCCGCTCAGGTTGCGCACCTCAATGCCGCTACGGTCGCGCAGGGCCAGCCGCGTCAGGCCGGCGCGCAGCGTCCCCGCCGCGTCGTAGTGGAGCGTGTCCACCTGGAGGCTGACGCCCGTCAGGGAGAGGAAGTTCGGGTCCAGCCCGGCCGAAGCGGGACGAAAACCGTCCCAGAGCAGGCTGTCCGAATGGGCAAAGGCCGCATTGCCGCCCGCCGCAGGCTTCGCGCCGGTCCGCGTGGCGTAAGTCAGTTCGCTGCGGCGCACCAGGAAACGGCGCAGGGCATAGTCCCCTCGCCCCGTGTCGAAGCGCCCGTCGGTCAGCTCGGCGTGGGCAAGGTTCGCCCCCAGGCGCATAGAGTCGCCGGGCAGCGAAAGACAGGCCCACGTGTCCTCCACCGTCACCCGTCGGGCTTCGATAGTCCACGGCGATGCGGTCGAGGTGGTGTCCTCGCGTGCCGTATCGCTCAGCGCCACGAAGAGGCGGGCCCCGCGCAGCGTGGCATGGTCCACCACGACGCGGCCCCGGCCCCACTCCACGCCGTGCGACGCCACGTCGAGATAGGCTATGTGTCCCCGCAGATAGGTATTTGAAATCCAGTCGCGGCTATCGACCACCGCGCCGTAAAGACTGAAACCGTCGATGTCCGCACGGCCCTGGAACAGCGGCCACAGGCGCACCTTGAGCCGCAAGGCGTCGGCCGCCACGAGCGTGTCGCCCGCCTCGCAGACGCTCAGGCGGTGGACCGCCAGGTCGAGCGGAAAGGCCAGGCGCACCTGTTCCACCTTCACCGTCATGCCGGTCGAGGCCGAAAGGCGCTGGGCCACCTTGTGGACCACCAGGTCCTGCACGGGCGGCAAGTATATCAGGATGGCCAGCAAGAGGAACAACACAACGGGCGACGCGAGCACGATGCCCGTCCACTTGAGCCACCTTCTGCTTCGGTTCTTTTTCTTCATTTTTGCAAAGATAACGTAACCATTCCTAAAAGCCAAATATCCGGTAATTTAATCGACGGTTTGCTGATTTTTAGGCGGAAAATTCCGGACTTTCGTAAACGAGCCGCCCCGCCTTTTCCGCCCGCGCCGGGTGGCGGCGCCCTGCCGGCGACGCAAGGGCCGGCAGGCACGCGGCCAGTTTCGCGAAACACGGGCCTTAGCCCCGTCGCGACGGGCCCTATTCCAGTTTTTACGGGGCTAAGGCCCGTGCGCACGCCGACCGTCGGCCCGCCGGCGGCAACGGGAAGAGTGGCGGCGCGGCCACGGCGGCGGCCGCCTCAACCGGCCTGCCGGCACAGCGGCTGCCGCCGGCTGATGAGGAACAGTCCGCCCATCGTGAGCAGGCCGTTGAGCATCAGCAGCTCGTAAACGAACGTGTAGCCCCAAAGGCGGGGGGCGGCGAAGTCCAGCAGGCCGCAGACCACGGGGCTGGCCAGGGCTACCCACGGCACCAGGCGGTCGGCCGGCTGGCGGTGCGTGGCCAGCCCGAAAGCGTAGAGGCCGAGCAGCGGACCGTAAGTGTAGGCCACCAGGACGTATATCGTGTTGATGAGGTTCTGATTGTCCGCCGCGCGGAACAGGAAGAGGCAGAGCAGGAAGGCCGCCACGACGCACAGGTGGACGCGGCGGCGCACCCGCGCGGCGCTCCGGGCCGGGAGTCCCCGGTGCTCCAGGTCGAGCAAGTCGATGCAGCAGCTCGTGGTCAGGGCCGTGAGCGTGGAGTCCGTACTGGCGAAGGCCGCGGCTACGATGCCGACGGTGAAGGGTATGACGACCAGCGTCCCCAACGTGCCGTCGGCCACGAGCGTCGGGAGCAGGGTGTCGCCGGCCGCGGGCGGCACGATGCCCCGTGCGGCGCAGAGCGCGTGGAGCAGAACGCCGAGCGAGAGCAACAGGAAGTTGAGCGGCAGGAAACAGATGCCGTAGGCGCACATGTTACGCTGCGCCTCGCGGAGCGTACGGCAGGTCAGGTTTTTCTGCATCATGCTTTGGTCCAGGCCAGTCATCACGATGACGACGAATATGCCGCTCAGAAATTGCCGCCAGAAAGCCTGCGGGCTGCCGGGGTCCCACTCGAAGACCCGGCTCAGCGGACTTTCGGTCACAGTCCGCAGCGCTTCGGCGGGTGTCTGCCCGAGGTCGGCAACGGTGATGGCCAGCAGGGCGACAAGGGCCAGCAGCAGGCAGGCCGTCTGGAGCACGTCGGTGCGTACCAGGGTGAAGATGCCGCCGCGCCGCGTGTAGACCCAGATGAGGGCCAGCACCGTCACCGCTACGCCCAGAAACACGAGGGGGCTGCGCGCTGCCGCCGACCCGGGGGTAAAGACGAACTGCTGCACGACGAGGCAGGCCAGATAGAGGCGCGCACCGCCCGCGGCCAGCTTGCTGAGCAGGAAGAACAGGGCGCCCGTGCGGTGGGACCGGGGCCCGAAGCGCGTGGACAGGTAGGTGTAGATGCTCGTCAGGCGCAGGCGGTAGTAGAGAGGGAGCAGGACGAAGGCCACTACGACGTAGCCCAGAAAGAAACCGGCGCACATTTGCAGGTAAGTCATGCCCGTCGTACCGACCCAGCCGGGGACGGAGACGAAAGAGACGCCGGAAATGCTGGCCCCGATCATGCCGAAACCGACCATCCACCAGGGCGAACGCCGACCGGCGCGGAAGAACGTGTCGTTATCGGCGCGGCGCGTGGTCCGGCGGGACACCCACCGGAGCAAGGCGAAGTAGGCCGCGAGCGTCAGGAGCAAGAGGGACGCAGGGTTCATGAATGCAGCGTTTTTAGGAATCTGGCTGCAAAGTTACGACTTTTTCCCGCGCCGCCGCGCCCGGCCCTCCCGTTCCGGCGGCGGAAACGCCCGCGGCCGGGGTGCGCGGCCGGCAGACCGGGCCGCCGCGCCGCCGCATTTATATTTATTATAGGAGTGACCGTCGCCCTTCTGAAGATTTCTACTTATCTTTGTTGCACGAATACCGCCGCCCGCGCCCGCTCCAGGTCGCGCCGCGCCCGCCACGGGACGCCGCTCACCGGAGCCTGCGACGGAAAACCAGCGGCGTTGACTTATCCCCTGCACACCATGAGACGCCATTTTCTTTTCCTGTTTCTGCTCCTGGCCGCCCTGCCCTCCCTGACGTGGGGACAGGCGGTGAACGATGCGGCCACCGTCTCCGTAGCCGAAGGGCCGGACACGCTGGCGGCCGACACGGTCGCACCGTTTGACGACACGGGCCTGGCCCTGCCTTTCCTGGACCTCGGAGCCCCGGGGCTCGATGGCTGTGCGCCCTGGACCTATGGGCTGTACGGCCCCACCTGGCGCCTGCACGAGGGATTCAACGCGCAGCTGTCGCTGAGCCTGACGGCCGGCTTCGGCAAAGGGGCTCCCGGCGGCGTGGGCTTCGGCCAGAGCGCAGCTTTCGCCTACGCCTTGCCGCTGAACCGGCGCCTCGACTTCGCGGCCGGCATCTACGCGAGCCACCTCGACTGGGGCGCCTGGCAGGGTACGGAGGCGGGCGTGGCGGCCCTGTTCCGCTACCGGCTGACCGACCGCGTGAGCCTCTACGCCTACGGCTCGAAGCGGCTGGCCCCGACCCGGCAACTGCGCTGGGACTTCTTCCCGCTCTACCTCCCCATGCCGAAGGACCGACTCGGCGCCATGGCGGAATTCAAGATAGGCAACAACGCCATGATTCAGGTCAGCGTAGAGCGCAACAGTTATTAAGCATCCCTTATCCGTCCGCCGCGCGCCCGTCCCCCAAGGCTGGCACGCGGCGGACCTACGCAACATGACAGAACTTACCCTCCTCCGGCAACGCGAATTACTGCAGAAAGAATACGAATACGAACGGACGGCCTTCCGACAGGCCACGGAGACCCAGGGCATAGGCCGCAAGATAAAGCGCGGCGAGTGCTGGTTCCCCGTCGGCATCGGGCGCAGCGGCTATAACGCCCTGGACCGCCTGACCGTAGAAATCGCGCGACTGGAAGATTCCGACATCGAACACAACTTTGAGTACGGGCGCCCCGTCTGCTTCTTCTCGCAGGACGCCTCGGGCCTGTTGCACTACCTGGACTTCACGGCAACCGTGAGCTACGCCGAGGCGGACCGCATGGTAGTGGTGCTGCCCGGCGAAGAGGCGCTGCAACAACTCCATGCCCTGGAACGGCCCGGCGTGCAACTGCATTTCGACGAGACGACTTATCGCCTGATGTTCGAGGCCTTGCGCCGCACGATGGCGGCCAAGGGCAACCGCGTGGCGGAGCTTCGCGACCTGTTCTACGGCAAGGCGCCGGCCGGCTTCGCCGCGGGCTCGGCCGCACCGGTACGGTTGCCGTGGCTCAACGCTGCCCAGGAAGCGGCCGTGAACGACGTCCTGCGGGCCCGCGACGTACTCATCGTACACGGGCCGCCGGGCACGGGAAAGACGACCACACTCGTCGAGGCCGTCTGCGAAGTGCTGCGCCGCGAGCCGCAGGTCCTGGTGTGCGCGCAGAGTAACATGGCCGTCGACTGGATAGCGGAACAGCTGGCCGGGCGCGGCGTGAACGTGCTGCGCATAGGCAACCCGACGCGGGTGACGGACCAGATGCTGTCGTTCACTTACGAACGGCGCTTTGCCGACCACCCGGACTATCCGGCGCTTTGGCAGCTGCGCCGCACGATACGCCAGCTCCGCTCGACGCCACGCAAAGGGCGCAGCGAGAACTTCCACCAGAAAATGGCCCGCCTGCGCGAACGGGCGGACGAACTGGAAATACGCATCCGCCATAGCCTCTTCGACCAGGCGCGAGTCATCGCGTCGACGCTGGCCGGGACAGCCAACCCGCTCCTTACGGGCCAGCATTTCCACACACTCTTCATCGACGAAGCTGCTCAAGCCCTGGAGGCGGCGTGCTGGATAGCCCTGCAGCGGACAGACCGCGTCGTCCTGGCGGGTGACCACTGCCAGCTGCCGCCTACGGTCAAATCGCCCGAGGCCTTGCGCGGCGGCCTGGGCGTTACGCTCATGGAACGCCTGGCCCGTCGCCATCCCGAGACGGTGCGCATGCTGACGGTGCAGTACCGCATGAACGAGGCGCTGATGCGCTTCTCGTCGGACTGGTTCTACGGCGGCATGCGCACCGT
>USPK01000004.1 GCA_900556465.1 uncultured Prevotella sp.
CGTCGGGCCGACGGAGTGCCGCCCCGCCGCGCGCCGCCGGCCGGAACCGCGGCGAGGCCCTTGGGCCTGTGGAGCGGGGCCCTTTCTGTTAATTCGTCCTTTACCCGGCGGGGCTGAGGACGAATTTTGTTAATTGAAGGGCATGGACGCGGCGTGTCGGGATTTTTGCTTACTTTTGCACGTTGCATTACCAGAGACTAATTTTCAGTTGAGAACCTTCACGTTATTCCTGCTCTCGGCCCTCGTGGCCCTGTGCTTTGCCGGGGAGCTGCGCCGCGGCGGATTTTCCGTCGCAGAACCGGCGGCAGACACGCTGCAGCCGGAGCCCGCCCTGCCCGGCGACACGCTGCGGCCGCTGGCCGATTCGCTGCCGGCAGCGGGACGCCTGGCGTCGCGGCTGCAAGCCGACAGTGCGCGGACGGGGCGGGTGGCCCTGGATTCGCTCGCCGTGGCCGACTCGACGGCGACGGACTCTGTGGCGGCCGATACGGTGAAAAAGCGCGAGCCGGGTATCGACGCCCCCGTGGAATATACGGCCGAGGACTCGCTCGTTTATGACGCCGACTCGGGCCTGGCTTTCCTTTTCGGCAAGGCGAAGGTGAACTACCAGGACATGCAGCTCGACGCGGCCAAGATTACGATGAACATGGACAGCAGCCTGGTCCATGCCGAGGGCAAGCGCGACACGACGGGCGTCTCCTCGGACGACCCCGTCTACCAGCAGGGCGCCGACACGTACAACAGTGAGCGCATGTCGTTCAACTTCAAGACAAAGAAGGGCTACATTTCCAACGTGGCCACGACGCAGGGCAACGGCTTCCTGAAGAGTAACCAGTCGAAGCGCACCGACGACGGTACGCTCTACCTGAAGGACGCGCAGTACACGACCTGCGACGCGGAGCACCCGCACTTCTACCTGCAGCTGACGCGCGCCAAGGTGCGGCCCGGCCGAGAGACCATCTTCGGCCCGGCCTACCTCGTGGTGGAGGACGTGCCCCTTCCCCTGGCCATTCCCTATGGCTTTTTCCCCATCAACAAGAAATACTCGAGCGGCTTCATCATGCCTTCGTACGGCGACGAAACGAGCCGCGGCTTCTACCTGCGCGACGGTGGCTACTACTTCGCGCTGAACGACTACATGGACTTCAAGGCGCTGGGCGAAATCTATACGAAGGGCTCGTGGGGCTTGAGCGGCGAGGTGAACTATAACAAGCGCTACCGCTTCAACGGTAACTTCTACGTGAGCTTCCTGCGCACGGTCGACGGGGAGAAGAACATGCCGGACTATTCCGTGACGAAGAGCCTCAAGGTGCAGTGGACGCACACGCGGAGCTCGCAGGCCAACCCGAACACTACGTTCTCGGCCCGCGTGAACTTTGCCTCGGAGAGCTACGAGCGGGAGAACCTGGAGAGCATGTATAACCCGCTCGCCTACACGCAGAGCACGCGCGCCAGCTCGGTCAGCTTTTCGCACACGTTCTCGAACATTGGCCTGAGCATCTCGGGTTCGGCGAACCTGACCCAGAATCTGCACGACTCGACCTTGGCGGTGACGCTGCCCGACTTGAGCATTTCGCTCTCCCGCTTTTATCCTTTCCGCCGGAAGCGTTCGTCGGGCAAGGAGCGCTGGTACGAGAAAATCTCGCTCTCGTACACGGGCCAGATTTCCAACAGCATCACGACACGCGAAAACCTGCTCTTCAAGTCGAACCTTATCAAGGACTGGCGCAACGGTATGCGCCACCGCATCCCCATAGACGCCACGTTCCAACTCTTTAAGTACATCAACATCTCGCCCAGCTTCCAGCTGAACGACTATATGTACATGACCCGCGTACACAAGACGTGGGACGAGAAGAACCAGCGCGAGGTGGTGGACACGACGTACGGCTTCTACAACCTGTACGACTGGAACCTGTCCGTCTCGGCCAACACGACGCTCTACGGTTTCTACACGCCGTGGAAAAAGCTCTTCGGCGACAAGATTATCGCCATCCGCCACGTGTTCAAGCCGAGCGTCAGCTTCACCTATGCCCCGGACTTCACGGCCTCGCGCTTCGGCTATACGGACTCTTACATCCGCACCGACGCCAACGGGGAGCAGTCGACCGTCACGTATTCGCCCTACGAGAACGGCATCTATGGCTACCCGAACGGGACGAAGCAGGGCTTGGTGAGTATGCAGATCTCGAACAACTTGGAGATGAAGGTGAAGAGTGACCGCGATTCGACGGGCGAAAAGAAGATTAGCCTCATCGACGAGCTCTCGGCCTCGCTGTCCTATAACCTGGCGGCGCAGGAGCGGCCGTGGAGCGACCTGAGTACGCGCCTGCGCCTGAAACTCTCGAAAAACTACACGCTATCCCTTTCGGCCGTCTTCTCCACGTATGGGTGGAAGTTTGACGAGCGGGGCAACGTGGTGCGCAACAGTCGCACGGAGTGGAGCTACGGGCGCTTCGGCATCTTCCAGGGCATGTCGCAAAACCTCTCGTATACGTTCAACAACCAGACCTTCCAGAAGTGGTTCGGCGGAAAGGACGGCCGCAACAAGGGAAGCGGCGACGACAACGCCGGGACAGACGAGGAAATGATAGACGCGGACGAAGCCAACGTGGACCCCACGCTGCGCGAGTCGCAGACCAGTACGAAAAAGAAGAAGGAGAAGGCGCGCGTCGACGAGGACGGCTACCTGGCCTTCTCCATACCCTGGTCGCTCACCGTGTCCTATGGCGTCACGATGAGCGAGGACCGCTCGAAGCAGATCAACGTGCGCAGCATGCGCTATCCGTATTCGTTTACCCAGTCGCTGAACTTCTCGGGCTACATCCGCATTGCCGACGGCTGGAACATCACTTTCTCTTCGGGCTACGACTTTAACAACCATGAGCTCTCCATGACGACGGCCTCCGTCTCCCGCGACCTGCACTGCTTCGAGATGTCGTGTTCCATCGTGCTGCGGCCTTATTCGTCGTTCAACTTCACTTTCCGCGCCCGGGCCAATGAGTTGGCCGACGCACTTAAATGGGACAAACGCAGCTCGTACAGTTCCAACATCGAGTGGTATTAACCCCTACAAACCCCTAAACCAATCATTACCGACATGAAAACGCTTAAATTCTTGTTCCTGGCCGGTGCCTTGGCGGCGCTGTCCTCTTGCGATGAAAGCAGTTACGAAGTACACCAGACGTTCTTCTATCCGCAGATTCCCGGTGGAATGCAATTCTACGCCGATCAGACGAGCGACACAATTCACGTCTATTCGCTTGACTCCTGGACCTCGGCCGTGACGCAGGAGTGGATGGACGTGACGCCCAAGTCCTACACCGTGCAGCCTATGTCGCAGGCCGACACGCGCCTGACCATCACGACAACAGCCAATACGACGGGCGCCATCCGCACGGGCAGCGTGACGGTGAGCGCTCACGACGTGGTCAGCATGGGCGTTACGCAATTTCCCTGGCTGAACATCATTGTCCCCGACGTGACGTACTATAACAGCGACCCTACGGACACGGACCTCACGCCGCAGACGCAGGCCCGCTTTGACTTGTCGCTGAACGCCGCCACGCGCGACACGCTGGTCGTGTTCCGGGTTTATCAGGACGGGGCTACGCTCGCTTCGGATGCCTCCTGGCTCGCGCCCGAGCAGACGACGTTCAGTGCCGGCCGCGATACGGTGCGCCTCTCCATCACCCCGAATACGGCGACCGAGGCCCGTACGGCGAAGCTCACGCTTACTTCGGCCGGCATTTCCACCGTTATTAATGTGCGGCAGCCGGTGCTTCAATAACGCCCGGCCTGCGGTGCAGACGTCAGCGCCCGTTCCACGCGATGCCTTGAGCGTGGGACGGGCGCTGTCCTCTTATATATATAAAGGTGTGCCTGGCCTTAGATGAGGGGGATGCCGGCGGCTTCGCATTCCTGCCGCATCTCGTCCGGCCAGATGCTGGCCTGGATTTCGCCGATGTGGGCCTTTTTCAGGTAGAGCATGCACAGGCGCGACTGACCTATGCCCCCGCCGATGGAAAGCGGTAGCGAGCCCTCCATCAACCGGCGGTGGAAGTAGAGGTCCAGGCGCTCTTCCTTCCCGCTGTCGTGGAGCTGGCGCGCCAAGGCAGTGGCGTCCACGCGTATGCCCATGGAGGAGACCTCGAATGCCCGGCCGAGAACTTCGTTCCATACGATGAGGTCGCCGTTCAGTCCCGGCAGGCCGTTTTCCGCTATCGTAGAATAGTCGTCGTAGTCCGGCGCGCGGTCGTCGTGAGGCTGTCCGTCGCCGAGGGGACCTCCGATGCCGATGACAAATATGGCGCCGTGTTCCTTGGCCGCACGGTCTTCGCGCTCCTTCGGCGTCAGGTCCGGGTAGCGCTGGCGCAGCTCTTCGGCGTGTATGAACGTGACCTTCGGGGCCAGTGAGGGTTGCAGCTGGGCAAAGCGTTCGCAGACCAGGAACTCGGTGCGGAGCATAGCGCCATAAATGCGGTTCACCACAGTCTTAAGGAAAGCCAGTGTGCGGTCTTGCGGACCGATGACGGCCTCCCAGTCCCACTGGTCCACATAGAGGGAGTGGAGGTTGCCCAATACTTCGTCCGCGCGGATGGCGTTCATGTCCGTATAGATGCCGTAGCCCTGTTGCAAGTTCAACTCCGCCAGCATCAGGCGCTTCCATTTGGCGAGCGAGTGGACTACTTCCGCAACGGCGCCGCCCATGTCGCTGATGGCGAACGATACGGGCCGCTCCCGGCCGCTCAGGTCGTCGTTCAAGCCCAACCCGCGGCGTACGAACAGCGGGCCTGTGACGCGGTGGAGGCGCAGTCCCGTTGCCAAATTATCCTGGAAAAAATCTTTGATGACCTTGATGCCCAACTCTGTTTCCCGTCGGTCTAACAACGGCGCGTAATTCTTCGGTTTGATTAAGTAGCTCATAAAATAGACAAATTGATATGACGTTGCAAAGATAAGTAAAAGATTGAAATAAAATAGAAGAAAAAGAAAGCAAAATGATAATATTTTTTCTTTTTCTAATTCCCGAGGAAAGCCGGACCGTCCCGCCAGCCGAAAAAAAAGGCGCCGCTGGCGGCGGATTTATCGCAAAAAAGCCCTATCTTTGCACCCGTTCGCGGCCCCGTAGCTTAGCTGAATAGAGCGTCAGATTCCGGTTCTGAAGGTCTTGGGTTTGAATCCCAACGGGGTCACTTCGTAAATCGTTGCCCTGTAGCCCTTAGGCTGCGGGGCTTTTTCGTGTTGTCAAGGAATATCGCGCAAAATCCTGTCTTATAGCGAACAAAAATTGTATGAATGAATATTTCATAATAAATTCTTGAAATAGATGTGAAGATAAGGAAAGTTTTGTATTTTTGTATCGCCAGAGCCGGGAGCCGAGTCCGCGGCGCGAGCATCGGTAGCGGACGGTGCGTTTCCACAGGCCTGGACAGAACCAACACAACATTCAAAAACACAAAACTATGAAAAAGCAAACCGTTAACGCTTTGCTTCTCCTCGCCATTATGGCCGTTCCTGCGGCCGCGGCGCCTGGGGGAAACGACGACGCTGCACGGCAAGTGCAGGCGAAGGACACTGTCACGACGCCTAAGAAGGGCGACGAGCGCAACGTTATGTTGAACGCCTCGGATGCGAACAAGCCACGCGAGATCCAGATTGGTCTCCCCTCCGAAGATGTTAATGTCTACGAGAACGGTCTGCCGGCCGTGTACTCCTCTGCCGTCCACAAGCTCGCTACGCACTGGCGCAGCGATGCCAGTTTGGGCGAGGTCGGACTCATGACCCCCTCCGAGTCGGCCATAGCCACGGGAAACATTGCCTACGCGGTGAACTCCTACAGCCGACTGGGGCAAAAAGAATTCAAAGGCA
Organism: uncultured Prevotella sp.; assembly: GCA_900556465.1. Classification (GTDB taxonomy): domain Bacteria; phylum Bacteroidota; class Bacteroidia; order Bacteroidales; family Bacteroidaceae; genus Alloprevotella. Next base: position 5,872 of record USPK01000004.1, read on the forward strand.
TTGTGAACTACAAGGCCAATCACTATGGCATGCAGCAGTTCGATGCCAACGTCTCGGGCGGTATCGGCGACAAGTGGCTCTATTCGGCCAGCGTCTATCAGAATTTCGACCCCGGCTACTTCGACCCCAAGTTCACCGACTTCAGTGACCGCACGCAGCTCTACCACGCCGCGCTGACCCGCGAACTGGGCGACGGGGCCGGCCGCCTGAGCCTCATCTACAAGTATTCCCAAAGCGAGGCGCTGGGCAGCATGGTCAACGCCGCTCCTTTCATCTACGTCGGCGACGGCAGCGTGCGCGCCCTTTCCAACTTCAAGCTCGGCACCGACTCCTACGCCCCCGCCGGCGGCGAATACGTCTACATGGACATCATGGACGGGAAAATGAAGACGGGCCGTTTCGGCGACTGCACGGGCAACAGGGCCCACGAGATTGCGCTACTCTTCGACTACCGGTTCACACCGACGCTCCGCTGGACCTTTGACGCCAAATTTATGAACGCACCGGAAGCCAACTACGTCGACTTTGGCGGCAGCACCATCTCCGAGGTTGGCGTCGCCGACGGCTATCTGCTGCCCAACGGTGCGCCTTACGAGGGGCTCATCGACGGTCGCCGCACGTGGCTCCATTATGGCAAGGTGCGCAACTTCCTCGTGACGACCGAGCTGCACAAGCAGTTCCGCAATCACAAACTACGCGTCGGCCTCAACGAATGGTATTACCACCTCGACTATCACTCCTCCTCGTTCCAGTGGTTAGGTTCCGTGCAAAACTATCCCGAGGTGCTCATCGGTCCCGACGGCGCGCAGTATCGCGGCTTCAACGAGCTCAGCCCCGAATATACCGTCGGCTACGAGAACAAGTTGGCCGTTTACGCCACAGAGGACTGGCAAATCACGCCCCGCTTGAACCTTTACGCCGGTGCCCGTCTGGAGTACTACCGCATGTCGGCCGACCAAATCCCCTACGCCCGCTACGCCGGCTTCCATATCGGCGGCGTCAACAGTGACGGCGTCGTCATCGAGCCCCGCAACGTGACGAAGGACAAACTGAACTACGCCGCAACGGGTCGCATCACGTACGACATCGTCAAGGGATTCGGCGTAACGGCCGACGCCACCGTCGCCACCCGTTACCCGCGCATCAACGAGTATGCCGGAACCGGGCCGACGGAAGAGCAGTACAAGCGCGTGACCATACCCCTCGTCCGCGGCGGCCTGTTCTACCGCAACAATTGGATAGACCTCACCTCCATGGTCACCTATATTTCCAAGTCGAACAATATTGACCAGCAGAACCTGACCCGTCCCGGCACGCGCGAGTCCAAGACCACGCTCCTCATCTACGACATTCAGACGTTGGGATGGACAACTTCTGTCGAGCTCGACCCTTTCAAGGGCTTCCACCTGCATGCGCTGTTCACCTATCAGAAGCCCGTTTACCGGAACTATAACGCCAGCGTCACCTTCTCCGACGGCACGACCATGTCGGTCAATGCCAACGGCATGATCGTTAAGGAGATTCCGCAGATTCTCGTAGAGCTCGACCCGAGTTATAACATCACGGACGACTTGCGCGTATGGCTCAGCTTCCGCTACTTCGGAAAGACCTACGCCAACCTGCAGGAGGCGCTCTACTTCAATGGCCGTTGGGAGACGTTCGGGGGCGTGAACTGGAAGGTCAATCCCCATCTCGACCTCGGCGTAAGTTTTGTGAACCTGCTCAATCAGAAGGGTGCCAGCGGTACCATCAACGGCTCCGAGCTGATTTCCAAGGCCGACGCGGCCCAGTATAACAACCACTACATGAGCGGCAACTATCTCCGGCCCTTTACGGTGGAGTTCAGCGCCAGCATCAAGTTCTAAACCTGTCAATCCTCAAAAATACAAGAACTATGAAATCCTACTTACTGACTACGTTCCTGGCCTGCGCCCTGACGGCTACGGCCACGGCGGCAGAGCCCAAGACCATCCGCATAGCCACGGACCAGACCGACCTTGTGCTCAGTGTGGGCGACAACGGCCGCCTTTATCAGGTGTACTTCGGCGAGAAGCTCCGCCACGCTTCCGATTTGGAGAAGCTCCCCTGGAGCATCCACGCCGGCTCCGACGGCAGCGTCAGCCAGCGTGGCTGGGAGGTCTACAGCGGTTCCGGCAACGAGGATTACTTTGAGCCCGCCATCGCCGTGACCCACAGCGACGGCAATCCCTCCACCTATTTATATTATGTCTCCTCCACGTCGAAGCCCGTCGATGGCGGTACGCAGACCGACATCGTCCTGCGCGACGACCAGTATCCCTTCACCGTCACGCTCCACTACGTGGCCTACGAGGCCGAGAACGTCATCAAGACCTGGAGCGACATCAGCCACGAGGAGAAGGGGAGCGTCACACTGACCGCCTATGCTTCCACGATGCTCTATTTCAACCGCCCGGCCTACTATCTGACCGAGTTCAGCGGCGACTGGGCCAAGGAGGCGCAAATGAGTTCGCAGCGCCTGCAATTCGGCAAGAAGGTCATCGACACCAAGCTGGGCAGCCGTGCCGCCATGCACACGTCGCCCTTCTTTGAGGTCGGGCTGGACAGCCCCGTCGAGGAAAACCGCGGCGAAGTGCTGATGGGCACGCTCGGCTGGACGGGAAATTTCCGCTTTACGTTCGAGGTGGACAACGTAGGCAATCTGCGCGTCATCCCTGCCATCAATCCCTACGCCTCCGCTTACGAGCTGAAGCGCGGTGAGGTCTTTACGACACCCGAGTTCATCTTCACCCTCAGCCAGAGGGGGACGGGCGAGGGCAGCCGTAACCTGCACGACTGGGCCCGCAACTACAGCCTCAAGGGCGGGCAGGCGGACCGCATGACCCTTTTGAACAACTGGGAGAATACGGGTTTCAACTTCGACCAGGACATCCTGGCCGGCCTCATGAAGGAAGCGAAGCATCTGGGCGTGGACCTCTTCCTGCTGGACGACGGCTGGTTCGGTAACAAATACCCCCGCAAGGACGACCATGCCGGTCTGGGCGACTGGGAAGTGACCCACAGCAAGTTGCCCGGCGGCGTGCCCGCACTGGTCCAGGCCGCCAAGGAGGCCGGCGTGAAGTTCGGCATCTGGATTGAACCCGAGATGGTCAACCCCAAGAGCGAGCTCTTCGAGCAACATCCCGAGTGGGCCATCCATTACCCCAACCGCAAACTCTACTACTACCGCAACCAGCTGGTGCTCGACCTGAGCAACCCCGAAGTGCAGGACTACGTTTTCGGCGTAGTGGACCGGATTATGAAGGAAAACCCCGAAATCGCTTTCTTTAAGTGGGACTGCAACAGCCCTATCACGAACATCTACTCGCCCTATCTGGGCAAGCACCAGAGGCAGCTCTACATCGACCACGTCCGCGGCGTCTACAACGTGTTCCGCCGCGTGAAGGAAGCCTATCCCGACCTGCCCATGATGCTCTGCTCGGGCGGCGGCGCGCGCTGCGACTACGAGGCACTGAAATACTTCGACGAGTTCTGGTGCTCGGACAACACGGACCCCGTCGAGCGCCTCTACATACAGTGGGGCTTCTCGCAGTTCTTCCCCGCGAAGGCCATGTGCGCGCACGTCACCAGCTGGAACCGCGCCGCCAGCGTCAAGTTCCGCACCGACGTGGCCTCCATGTGCAAGCTCGGCTTCGACCTCGGTCTCAAGGAACTGACGCCCGACGAACTGGCCTACTGCCAGGAAGCCGTAGCCAACTGGAAGTCGTTCCGTCCGGCCCTGCTGGACGGCGACCAGTACCGTCTCGTTTCGCCCTATTCGTCGAACCACATGGCCGTGAACTACGTCAGCAAGGACCGTGCGCAGGCCGTGCTCTTTGCTTACGACATCCATCCGCGCTATCAGGAGAAACTCATGAACGTACGCCTGCAAGGCCTCGACCCTGACCGTAACTACAAGGTCGAGGAGGTGAACCTCATGCCCGGCGTCAGCTCCACGCTGGCCTCGAACGGTCAGGTCTACACCGGCGACTATCTGATGAAGGTCGGTCTCGAGGTGTTCACCATTAATTCCATGTCGAGCCGCGTCGTTCGCTTGACGGCACAGTAAAGGCCGCCGCGGCGCGGGGCCCCGGCCGCCCCGCGCCACTCGCCGCCTCCGCCACCCGGCGGGTAGCAACTCCGGTAGCTGCCCGCCTTTTTTTTGTCGCGCCGGCCTGTGGGTGCGGCGGGTCGCGCGGGGGCCGTTTCGCGTCGGACAGTTCCCGTCGTCACGAGCCTTAGCCCCGTCGCTACGGGCCTTAGCCCCGTAAAAACTTCCCTAAGGCCCGTGGCGGCGTCCCCGGCGGCCGAAAAAAGACGGCCCGCTCCCGGCGCCTGGGGCGCAAGGAGCGGGCCGTCCTTCCGGACTGTCCCGCCGCAGCGGGCTGGGCTCACGGGCGGCCCTCCGGGTCCGTGTAGAAGCGGATAAGGCCCTCGAGCGCTTTCTGACAGACGGGGCAGAACTCCGCAACGGTGTTGACGCGCATGCGGCAGTCGCGGCAGGCACGGTAAACGCCCTTCGACTGATAGCCCGCGCCCTCAAAGACGCCCACATGGCGCGTGTCGCCCTCGGCATAGCGGTCCTCGGGCGTCGGCACGGGCGTGTCGTCGCTCACCATCTGCTGCCACTTCTGGTCGAAGTGGGCCAGCGTCGTGATGTTACGTTCCCACGGCTCCACGTCGGGCGTGTAGTAGGCGGCATAGCCGTCGTCGTAGGCATACTCGTCGGCCAGGCCGCCGAAGCTATGGCCAAACTCGTGGACCACTACGGGCAGAAACCACTCGTTTCTCGACGCGGCCAGCGTGTAAGAGTTGAAAATGCCGCCCCCGCCGTATTCGTCCGTGTTGGCCAGGATGAGGAGATGCTCGTAGGGGATGCTGTCGAGCGCATCGTGCAGGCGTTTCAGGCGGAGCGTCGTTAGGTAACGCTCGGAGTAGAACGTGTTGAAGTGGCTGGCCAGGGCCGTCTGCCGCCACAGGCCGTCGGCGGGCTGGCTGACGCCGCTTTCGGCGGAGGGCAGGGCCACGGCCACGATGTTGAAGCGCCCCTTGAGCTGCGTGAAGGGAGCGTGGGCGAAGAGGGCATCCATGGCCTGCCGGGCGTGGTGGTAGAACGAGTCGGCCTCGGCGGCGGTGTAGCCCTCGGCGACGATGGCCACGTCGATGCACTCCTCGGGCGAGCCGCTGCGCAGGAGGTAGCGGTGGGGAGCGGCCTCGGTGCCGCGCTGGCGTATGAGCACGTCGGCGGGGTCTATGTCGCAGGCGTAGCTGGCTGTGACGTCGCGGTGCAGGTCGTTGAGCTCTACCTCAAGGCGTACGGGATGCTTGGGGAAGGGCAGGAGAAAGACGTTCTCGAACGAGCGGGCGCGACGGCTGGCCTCGACGGTGGCCTGCCATTCCTGGAACAGGGTGGAGAAGGAGTGGCGGTAGACGACGCGGCCCGATGCGGCGTCGCGCAGCGTGATGCGCCCGTTGCCGGCCAGGTAGAGGCTGTCGAGGCGCACGCGGCGCCCTGCCCAGCCCGGGCTGGCCGAGAGTTCGTCGAGGTAGATTTCCTGGTGGGCGCTGTCGCCCGCGAAGACGAGGTCCACGCGCAGCGTGCGCGGTTCAAACCACTGGTCGAAGTCCGGCTGGGCCGTGAGGGGCAGGCCGAACGTGAGGCACGCGGCCAGCAGGAGGCCGCGCAGCCAGGCATAGCGTTGTGAATGTTGCATATAACTGGATGTGATGTGTGACAGGTTTCCTGGAAATTGTATTTAAGGGCAAAATTAAGCAAAGGCGGGCGTCGGGGCAAGCGAAAAGGCCGTTTTCGGCCTCGCCCCGGCCCGATTCACGCGGCAGGCCGGGGCGGCGGACCGGGGATGGGGCAGTGCGACGGACGGAGGGGCCGGACGTCGCGCCGCCGCCGTCCGCCGCCCAGCCGCCTTGGCTCCCCGCCCACATACGGCAATGGGCCGGCCCGCGAAAGGGTCGGCCCATTGTGGCGTATAGGGATTCTGTCGAACGGACGGGTTACTCTGTGGCCTCTTCCGGAGCCTGGTCGATGAGGTCGAGGAACTGGTCGAGCTTCGGCGTAATGATGATCTGCGTGCGACGGTTGCGCTGGCGGCCGGTGGCGGTGTCGTTTGAAGCCACGGGGTTATACTCGCCACGTCCTGCGGCGCTGAGGCGCTTCGGGTCTACGCCGTAGTCGTTCTGCAAGGCCTGGACCACAGAGCTGGCGCGCAGCGCGGAGAGGTCCCAGTTGTTGCGGATGTTCTTCTGGGAGATGGGCACGTTGTCCGTATTGCCCTCTACCAGCACGTCGTAGTCCTTGTAGTCCAGGATAATCTTGGCAATCTTGGAGAGCGTTTCGCCGGCACGGTCGCCTATTTCGTACGAACCGCTCTTATAGAGCATGTTGTCGGCCAGAGAGATGTAGACTACGCCCTTAAGCACCTGTACGTCGACGTCGTTCATCTCTTCGCGGGTGAGTGAGCGGGTGAGCTTGTTGGTAAGGGCCTGGTTGAGCGAGTCGCTCTTGCTCTTGGCTTCCACAAGCTGCTTGATGAACTTGTTAGAGGCGTTGATTTCGTCCACCAGCTTCGAGATGTTGACGTTACCCTGCTGCACGTTCGTCGTGTACGAGCCTTGCAGCTGGGCGTAGGCGTCGCGCAGCTCCTTGTTGCGGGCCTGCTCGTCGGCCAGGCGCTCCTCGAGGCTCTTGGCGTTCGTGTTGCACGAGGCGAGTTGTACTTTCACGTCGTTGTAGCTGCGCTGCAAGTCGCCGTGTTCGCTCTGGAGCTGGTCGTAGTTGGTTTGCAGCTCAGCGAACTTCTGTTTGCTCACGCAACTGGTCATGAGCGCGGTGCCCATAAGGGCCATGATGGCTACACTGTACTTCATATCTTTTGGTTTTGGTTTGTTGCTGTTTTGACTATTTCTGAAGCAATTTGGGCGCAATTTACGCATTTCCGGCCGAACGGCGTAAGTTTTTTGTTTTCATTAACTGTCTGCGGGGCTTAGGCGCGCAGGTTTAAGACTAAGTAGCATATCTTTCAGTCGAATGCGCGGAGAAACGACTTCGGGATTGGGGTGTCGAACTGTAGGGGTTCGCCCGTAATGGGGTGATAGAGATTGAGGCGGAAGGCATGGAGGGCGAGCCGGCCTATGGGGTCGTCGCCGTTGCCGTATTTGATGTCGCCGCAGACCGGGGTCCCGAGGTCCTGCATGTGGACGCGGATCTGGTTCTTGCGGCCCGTCTCGAGCTTCAACTCTACGAGGGTCTGGCGGTAGTGGGTTACGGCGAACTTCCCGCCGTTGTCGACGGGCGAGGACAGGGTGAAGTAGGCCTTGTTGTCTTTCAGCCAGCTCTTCACCGTGCCCTGTTCCTGCGGGAGGCAGCCGCTGACCAAGGCGACGTAGCGCCGGTCGGTGACAATCTCGTGCCAGTTGTGCTCCAATATTTGCTCGGCCTGCAGGGTCTTGGCGTAGACCAGCAGCCCCGAGGTGTCGCGGTCCAGGCGGTGGACCACGTGGGCGTTGCAGCGTTGGCGCGTGCGGCGGAAGTATTCGTCGAGAATCGTCTTTACGCAGAAGGCGTGGTGGCCCGTGGCCATGGAGAGGACGCCCGGGTTCTTTTCGATGACCACCAGGTGCGGGTCTTCGTAGACCAGGCGGATGAAGCGGCTGACCAGTTGCGGGCCGGGCTTCCGCTTACTGATACCGACCGTCATCCCGGGTTGGAGGGGAAAGTCGTACTGCTGGCGGATGACTTGATTGACCGTGACGCCGCCGCCCTTCAGGATGGCTTTGGCGCGGGTATGGCTGATGCCGTCCAGCGCAGTCTGGATGAACGGCAGGAGTGTGGTCGCGGTTTTGACGGTAAAGGTCGTCTCTGTGGGACGATGAGGACTTTTTTGCATGTAAGGATATAAAGTTTAGAAGTGAAGCGGCGGGGCGGGCGGACTTATTCCGCGCCCCATCGGGTCGGGCTTTCGCTCATGAAGAACTCGAGGCGCCCGCCCTGGGCCAGTTGTTCGTGCGTCAGGAAGGGGCGGTCTACGGGCCGGCCGTTGAGGCGCACGGCCTTGACGTAGCGCGCGGCGGCGCTGTTGCCGTGGGCCACGACGGTCAACTCGCGCCCGCCGGACAGCCGGAGGCGGGCTTGGCGGACCAACGGGCGGCCCAGCGTCCAGACCGGGCGGCCGGGGCACACCTGGTAGAGCCCTACGGCGCTCAGTACGTACCAGGCCGACATCTGCCCGCAGTCTTCGTTGCCCGCTATGCCGTCCGGGGCGGCGGCGTAGAGCGAGCGGAGGATGCTGTCGCACACGGCCTGCGTGCGGTCGGGGCGTCCCGCGTAGTTGTAGAGGTAGGCCACGTGGTGACTGGGTTCGTTGCCGTGGGCATACTGGCCGATGAGGCCCGAAATATCCACCGAGGCCGCTTCGCCGGAGATTTCGGACGGCGCGGTAAAGAGGCTGTCGAGGCGGGTAACGAAGGCTTCCCTTCCGCCCATGAGGCCGATGAGCCCCGCTACGTCGTGCGGCACGAACCAAGTCCACTGCCAGGCGTTGCCCTCGCAGTAGTCGTCGTTGCGGTGGTCCGAGCGGCGCGGGTCGAAGGGCGTGCGCCACGAGCCGTCGCTCTGCCGGCCGCGCATGAATCGCGTGGCCGGGTCGAAGTATTGGCGGTAGGCCTGGGCCCACCGGTCGTAGCGCCGGGCCCCGGCGGAGTCGCCGCAGGCCTGGGCCAGCCGGGCGATGCACCAGTCGTCGTAGGCATACTCCAAGGCCTTGGCAACGCTCTCGCGGTCGCCGTCGCTGGGGATGAAACCGAGCGTATTTTTCAGCCGGCGGGCCGGCGGCAGCAGGTCACGCCGCTTGTAGGCCGGAATGACGGGCGCGAGCCCGGTCGTGTCGCCCTCGGCCAGCTTCAGGCAGGCCCGGTAGGCCTTCTCCACGTCGAAGTCGCGCAGCCCTTTGCTCCAGGCGTCCGCCGCCAGGGAGGCAAAGTGGTAGCCTATCATGCAGGCGGTGTAGTTCGAGGCGCAGTCCCATTTCGGCACGACGCCCCCTTCGTCCGCCTTACGGAGCAGCACGCGGAGATAGTGCTCGTTGGCCTCCGGCTCGATGAGCGAGAGCAGCGGATGCAGGGCGCGAAACGTGTCCCAGAGCGAGAATATCGTGTAGTTGGCTTCCGCGGAACGGTGAATCTTCAGGTCCATGCCGCGATAGCGTCCGTCGGTGTCGGAGAATAGCGCCGGCGCGATGGCCGTATGGTAGAGGGCCGTATAGAATATGGTGTCGCGGGGCACGACGTCGATGCGTCCCAGCCAGGCGTTCCATTTCTGCCGCGCCGCCTGCCGCACGCGGTCGAAGTTCCAGTCCGGCAGCTCGCTTTCCAGGTTGCGGCGCGCCCCTTCGTAGTCCACGGCCGAGACGGCCGCCCGCACCATCACCGCCTCCCCGCCGGCTGTCGGGAAGTGTACCACCAGTTTGCAGCGGGCCTGCGGGCCGGCCGTCGTCTCTACGGTGTCGCGCACCACGTCGTAGCCCGCGAACGGCTTCGAGCACTGGGCGTAGAAGTAAAGCTCCTGGTCGTAGGCCCACCAATAGGAACGGCGGTGCGCGCGTATTGTTACCGAGTCGACCACCTCTACGTCCATTTCCAGGTTCGTCTGTTCCTGGATGCCGTAGTCCAGGTCCAGGATGAAGCCCGCCTGCCGGCTGTCGGGGAAGGTGTAGCGGTGCAGGGCCGCCCGCTCTGTTGCCGTCAGTTCGGCGCGTATGCCGTAGCGCTGCAGCCCGACGGCGTAGTAGCCCGGTTCGGCCTGCTCGTCGTCGTGACTGAAGGCCGAGGCGTAAGGCATGGCCTGGTGGCCCGTTTCCTTTTCGCCGGCGTAGTCCAGCTGCGGCCGGCCGACGAAGGGCATAAGGAGAAAGTCGCCGAAGTCGGCACAGCCCGTCCCGCTCAGCCGGGTGTGGGAAAATCCGTTGAGGGTCCGGTCGTCGTAGTGGTAGCCCGAGCAGGCGTCCCAACCGCTCCAGCGCGTGTCGGGGCCGGGCTGAATCATGCCGTGCGGCACGACGGCGCCCGGGTGCGTATGTCCGTGGCCGCCGGTCCCTATGAACGGGTCCACCCAGCGGGCATAGTCATCCTGTGCGGCTACGGGGACCGCCGTGCAGCACAGCCAGAAGGCGAGCAGGCCCCGGACCAGGCGGCCCGCTCGGCGGAAGCATTTCAAATCCATGTGACAAAGGTAAGCCTCGGTGACCGATTGGCCAAATTTATCGGTAAAAAAGCGCACCGTCGCCCGTCGCGCTCCCCTCGCGCCCTCTTTTTTCGGCCGCGGGGCCAATAAACAGGGCGCGGCGGCGTGCCGCAGGGCCAAATCTGCGTATTTTTTATGGCACGGGGACAGGATGCGGGCCGGACAACTCAAGGAAAAACAGGCTTTCCCTTGGTTCGCCGCCCGCCTTTTGCTAATTTTGCCGGAAATTTCATAAGTAAACAGATTAGAACTCCTCATCGGAGGGCCAGGGTGCCGGATAAGATGACTTGGGGGAACCAGCCATCTTGTCCGGCACCTTGTCTGTTGGACTCAAGGATAAGAATGTCGGACAGAATAATAAAGGAGTATGAAAGAAGAAACTATCGATTTCGGTTCAGCCAAGGTTTCCAAGCTGTTTCGGAAACTGTTTTTCCCCACGCTGTTAGGCATGCTGGGCATGTCGGCCATGACGGCCATCGACGGGATTTTCATCGGACACAGCGTCGGTAGTGACGGCATTGCTGCCGTCAACATCATTGTGCCCATGCTTATGCTGCTGACGGGCGTCGGTCTGATGATAGGCACGGGGTGTTCCGTCGTGGCGTCCGTCTACCTCTCGCGCGGACAGCGGCGAGTGGCCTGCTACAACGTGACGCAGGCCCTGCTGCTGGTGACGCTCATCATCGCCCTTCCCACTATCTGGATGCTGGTGTTCCCCGACGAGGCTGCCCGCTGGCTGGGTTCGTCGGACGACTTGCTGCCCAAGGTGAAGGAATACATGGTGTGGTACGTTCCCTCGTGGATATTCATGGGCTGGACGGCCATATCGCTCTTCGTCATCCGCCTGGACGGCGCGCCCAACTACGCCATGGCGTGCAGCCTGGTCGCAGCCCTGCTCAACGTGGTCCTCGACTGGCTGTTCATGTTCCCTCTGGGCTGGGGCCTCATGGGCGGGGCGCTGGCCACGTCCATCAGCACCGCCGTCGGGGGCATTATGGCCGTGACCTATCTCTTTGGCTTTGCCCGCCGCCTGCGCCCGGCCCGCATCAAGCTGAACGCGAAGAGCCTGCGCTACACGTTGCGCAACGTGGGCAACCAGTGTCGCATCGGCTCGTCGGCCTTGCTCGCCGAGGCCACGCTTGCCGTCCTCATGTTCATGGGTAATCAGATTTTCATGCACTACCTGGGCGACGACGGCGTGGGTGCTTTCGGCATTGCCTGCTACTACACGCCGTTCATCTTCATGGTGGGCAACGCCATTGCCCAATCGGCCCAGCCCATCCTGAGCTACAATTTCGGCCTGGGCGACCGCGGCCGCATGCGCGAGACGGAACGGACGGCCATCGTGACCGCCCTGCTCTGCGGCTTCGTCGTGGCTTTCGTCTTCGTGCTGCTGCCCGAGGGGCTCGTCGGCCTGTTTGTCAGCCTCGAAAACCGTGCTGCCCAGATTGCCGTGGCCGGTCTGCCGCTGTTTGCGGCCGGCTTCCTGCCCTTCATCTTCAACATCACGAGCGTCGGCTACTTTCAGAGCGTGGAGCGCGTGCGGCCCGCCACGTCGTTTGCCCTGCTGCGCGGCTTCGTCCTGCTGGTGCCCAGCTTCCTGCTCCTGCCCCGTTGGCTGGGGGACCGGGGTATCTGGCTCGCCATGCCGGCCGCCGAGATGCTGACCGCGCTTTGCGTGGTGGCCTTCTACCGCTGGCAGCACCGGCGTCCGGCCCGGCGAGCCTGAACGGTTTGCCCCTTTTGCGGCGGCCGGTGCCGCCGTCCACGGGCCTTAGCCCCGTAAAAACGCGCCCTATCCCCGTCGCGACGGGAATAGGGCGCGTTGTTGCGGAAATACTCGCAGCGGATTTACTCCGTGCGGCGCAGCGAATAGTTCAGCTCCGAGTCGCTCCGCTCAAAGTTGTCGTTGAGCAGCGTCAGGACGGAGTCCGACTCGACCAGGAAGTTGAAGCGCTCGCGCCCGTCGTCGGCGACCAGCTGCCAGACGGTGGCGTCGTTGTCCCCGGGCACGCCGCGCTGGGTCAGCCGTTTGCCCGCGTAGTGATATGAGCGGTCTTCCCCGTTCTCGGCCTCGAGGTAGGTGAGCGTAAGACTGAACGTGCCGTCGCCACTGTGTCGCGGCGCGCTGACGGTCAGGGTGTAGCGGATGCCCGGACACGAGGCCGCCGGCAACAGGCCTTCGTACGTCCGGCGCTCGACCGGTCCGAGCCGGCCCTCGTCCGGGAGCCGGCGGCCGCGGACCACGACGCTGTCGGCCGACATGCCCGAGCTGTATGTCCCGGCATAGAAAACGTCGACCGTATCTCCCACCTGCAGCCCACCGGCCTGGCTGCGGCCGGCCTCGAGGGTGCTGAAAGCCAGCGTGTCGCCCTCCGTCGTAGCCAGGGTGACCGTGTTCGTGGTAGCGTCCACGACGACGCCGTTTGCCTTGTTGCCGCCGCCCGGAGTGTCGCAGGCGGTCAGGGCGGCCAGCAGGAGGGCAGGCCCAACGTAATAGATTTTGTTCATGGTATAGATGGATAAAATGGTTGTCGGGACAAATATAGGGATAATAACCGGAGGGGCGACGGGGCCGGGCCGCGCGGGCGCCGTTTTTATGGATTTTTCCCGATTATTACGGAACGTTCGCGCACGGCGACGGGGCGGAGCTGCCGGGCCGGACGCGGCCGGCGCATTCTGCTTTCCGCATTCGCGTATTCCAAACATATTTCGTACCTTTGCACTTGGTAAAGACAAAGGGGTGCCCCGGCGCGCTGCTGCGTGAACGGGGCTGAGAAGATACCCTCAGACCTGATGCAGGCCATGCTGCCGTAGGGATTGTATTTCCGTCGGAACAGTTGTTCCGGCCTAACAAGGGCGGGGGCGTTCTACTTTTGGATTTACTTTCAGTACACATTGTTTTTTGTAAGATTGAGCCGTATGAAAGTAAAAGTCAATCAGAAAGAAGTGGAAACCGCCGCAACGACCCTTTCCGAACTGTTGTCCTCGCTCGGCATGCCGGCCACGGGAGTGGCCGTAGCCGTGGACGGCCGCCTGGTGCCCCGGGCGGAGTGGGAACGCTGCGCGCTGACCGAAGGGCAGGCGCTGGTCGTCGTGAAGGCGGCCTGCGGCGGTTGAGCCCGGACCCCGCAGAGGGGGAAATACACGTAGACACAAAAACGATAATCCTCAAAAAATATGGAAAAATTGGTCATTGCGGGACGCGAGTTTTCGTCCCGCCTGTTCCTGGGTACAGGAAAATTCAGCTCTAACGAGCAAATGTCCGCCGCTATCGAGGCGTCGGGTACCGAAATGGTGACGGTGGCGATGAAACGTGTGGAACTGGGCGACGCAGACGACGCGCTGCTGACGCATATCCGCCGGCCGGGCCTGCAACTGCTGCCCAACACGAGCGGTGTGCGCGATGCCGAGGAGGCCGTGCTGGCCGCGCAGCTGGCCCGTGAGGCTTTTGGCACGGAGTGGCTGAAGCTGGAGATTCACCCGGACCCGCGCTACCTGCTGCCGGACTCCATCGAGACGCTCAAGGCCACGGAACAGCTGGTGAAGCTGGGCTTCGTCGTCCTGCCTTACTGCCAGGCCGACCCGACGCTCTGCAAACGCCTGGAGGAGGCCGGCGCCGCCGCCGTCATGCCCCTGGGCGCGCCCATCGGTACGAACCAGGGACTGCGTACGCGCGACTTTCTGCAGATCATCATCGAGCAGGCCGCCGTCCCCGTCGTGGTCGACGCGGGCATAGGGGCGCCGAGCCACGCCGCGGAGGCGATGGAGCTGGGTGCTTCGGCCTGCCTCGTCAATACGGCGATAGCCGTGGCGGGACAGCCCGTCGAGATGGCGCGTGCCTTCCGTCAGGCCGTGGAGGCTGGCCGTATGGCTTACGAGGCCGGACTTCCGGTGAGCGTGGCCTCGATGGAGGCGCAGGCCAGTTCGCCCCTGACCGACTTCCTCGGATGAGACGGCGGCGGGGACTGTGGCGGGTGCCCGCGGTCCCCGGCTGCCGCACTGTGACGACAGTTGCACCCAAACCCGGCCCTGCTCCGGCAGGGCGACAAACAGAAGAAAAATGTTTTCGGAAGAACTGAAAAAATACGACTGGGACGAGACGACGGCGCGCATACAGGCCAAGACGGCCGACGACGTGCGCCGCGCGCTGGCCAAGCGGCACTGCGACCTGGAGGACTTCATGGCGCTCGTCTCGCCCGCGGCTGCTCCCTTCCTGGAGCAGATGGCTCGCCTGAGCCGCTATTACACGGAGGAGCGCTTCGGACGGACCATCTCGATGTTCGTACCGCTCTACATCACGAACTCGTGCACGAACTCGTGCGTCTATTGCGGCTTCCACGTGGCCAACAAGATGAAGCGCACCATCTTGACCGAGGAGGAGATTGTCAATGAGTACAAGGCCATCAAGCGGCTGGCGCCGTTCGAGAACCTGCTCCTCGTCACGGGCGAGAATCCCGCGAAGGCTGGCGTGCCTTACATTGCCCGCGCCCTCGATTTGGCGAAGCCCTATTTCTCGAACCTGAAGATTGAGGTGATGCCGCTGGCCACGGAGGACTATGCCGCGCTGCGCCGGCACGGGATGAACGGCGTGATTTGCTTTCAGGAGACGTACAACGCGGCGAACTATAAAACGTATCACCCGCGTGGCATGAAGTCGAACTTCGAGTGGCGCGTCAACGGCTTTGACCGCATGGGCCAGGCCGGTGTTCATTCCATCGGGATGGGGGTGCTGATTGGCCTGGAGCCTTCCTGGCGCACGGACATTACGATGATGGCGCTCCACCTGCGTTATCTGCAGCGCCACTACTGGCGTACGCGTTACAGCGTGAACTTCCCGCGCATGCGGCCCTCGGAGAACGGCGGCTTCCAGCCGAACTGCGTCATGTCCGACAGGGAACTGGCGCAGGTGACCTTTGCCATGCGCATCTTTGACCACGACGTGGACATTTCCTACTCGACGCGCGAGCCGGCGGACTTCCGCGACCATATGGCGACCCTGGGCGTGACAACCATGAGCGCGGGGAGCAAGACGGAGCCCGGCGGCTACTACACCTATCCCCAGGCGCTGGAGCAGTTCCACGTGAGCGACGAGCGTTCGGTCGAGGAAGTGGAGGCCGCACTGCGCCGCGTGGGGCGCGAGCCGGTATGGAAGGATTGGGACGCTGTGTTCGACCGGGCCGTGGCCCAAGCTGCCGTCTGAGCGATGCAGACCGCAACGGACAGCCGCTACGGGCGGCAGACGGCTTTGCCGGAGATTGGGGCGGAAGGACAACGGCGACTGCGGGCCGCTTCGGTCCTCGTGGTCGGTGTCGGCGGGCTGGGCGGTCCGGCGGCACTGAGCCTGGCCGGGGCCGGTGTGGGCCGCATCGGTCTGGTAGACGACGACCGCGTCAGCCTGACGAACCTGCACCGGCAGATACTCTACGACGAGGCGTCGATAGGCCAGCCGAAAGCGTTGGCTGCCGCCCGGCGGCTGAAGGCACTGAACAGCGAGGTGGAATATTGTCCGCACGTGGAGCGCCTGACGGCCGAAAACGCGGCGGCCTTGCTGGAGGGTTACGACCTCGTGGTCGACGGTTGCGACAACTACGCCACGCGCTATCTGCTCGACGAGCTGACGGCTGCGCGCCGGATGCCCTACGTCTACGGTGCCGTGGCGGGATTCGAGGGACAGGTCTCCGTCTTCAATGCCGGCAGCTCGCCCCGCCGTTACCGCGACCTTTATCCCGAAATGCCAGGCGGCGTGCCCGACCGCCGTATCGTAGGCATGGTGACGGCTGTGGTCGGCGCGGTGCAGGCCCACGAAGTGGTGAAGCTGGTCTGTGGCTATGGCGACTCGCTGGCGGGCCGTCTCTGGACGGTGAATCTGGCGACGATGCAGTCCTTTGTCCTGGACTTTTGACCCTATCCCGATAAGATCGGGGCGGCCGGTGCGTGAGCGTCATGCACCGGCCGCCTGTTTTTTCAGCCGGAAGTCGGCGCAGCCGCTCAGGGCAGCGGGAAAGAGCCGTCGGGGCCGGCGAGCTGGGCGAAGTCGTCGATGAGACAATCGGCGTCGGCCAGCTGTTCGCGGGTATGGTTTCCGTAGGTGACGCCGCAGGTAGCGCAGCCGGCGTCGTGGCCCATCGTGATGTCGAAAGAGGTGTCGCCCACGACAAGTGTTTCCTCGGGCCGGATGCCCGTCTGTTGCAGCAGCAGCAGTACGGCGTCCGGCGCCGGCTTTTTATTCGTCACGTTGTCCTCTGCTACGTAGTGGCTGAGGTAAGGAGCCAGTCCGAGCTGCTGGCAGAGCGCCCGGACGGACTGACTGCCGCGGCTCGTGGCGATGGCCATCGTGATGCCCCGGTCGTAGGCGCTGCGCAGCGTCTCCACGACGTGGGGAAAGGCGGTCACGGCCCGGGTGCCGATGGTCTCGAACAGGCGGCGGTAGGTGGCGACGGCGTGGTCGAGCCGTTCGCCGCGTGGCAGGCCCGAGAGTCGGGCGATGCTCGATTCCAGGGGCAGGCCGATGGTGGCCCGGACGGCTTCGGCCGAGGGCAGGGGCAGCCCGCATTCGCCGAAGGTGGCGGTCATGGTGGCTACGATGCCGGCGGCCGTGTCGGCGAGGGTGCCGTCGAAGTCGAGGACGAGCAGCCGCAGCCGGGCGGGCGGGGCGTAGCGGCTGGCACTCAGCGTGACGGCCGCGCCGTCGCAGTCGGCGCCCATGGGGGGATTGAGCTTGCGCACCTCGACGTCGGCGGCCTCGATGCGTTGGAACCGGTCGAACAGGCTTTCGAGGATGCGGCCGGCTACGTGCTCGAGCAGGGCGGAGGGGCGGGCCATTTCGCGGCGTACCAGGCGGTAGACCTCGGCATAGTCGACCGTGCCGTCCAGCCGGTCGCCGAAGACGGCGGGCGAGGCCCCGGTGAGTTGCAGACGGAGGCTGACCGCATAGTCCGCCCCGACGGCGCGCTCCTGAGGCAGCACGCCGTGGTAGGCGTAGCAGCGGATGTGGTCCAGACGTATGCTGGTATGGGCTAAATACATGGCAAGGGCAGCTGTTGTTAGGGGGAGGAAACGGCCGTCTGGCCGGCGCAGGGCCCGACCGGACGACCGTTGTGTCGTTATCAGGGAAAACGGCAGCGGGGCTTATCCGCAGCGGCTGGCGCCGCAGTGCTTGCAGATGAGGCAGCCTTCCTGGTAGACGAGGGTCTCGTGTCCGCAGTTCGGGCACTTTTGTCCGTGCGCCTCCGTGCCGTCCGTGATGTACTTCTTCAGGGCTCGCTCCACGCCCACCTTCCAGGTGTTGATGTTCTCGCTTTCCAGCTGGAGCGAGCTGACGAGCTTGATGACGTTCTCCAGGGGCATGCGGTAGCGCAATACGCCCGAGATGAGCTTGGCATAGTTCCAGTATTCCTTGTTGAACTTCTCGGAAAGCCCTTCCACGGTGGTCTTGTAGCCGCGCTTGTTCTCGAACTGGAAGTCATAACGCTTGGTGCCGTCCGGGTTATAGTGTTTGATGATACGGCCTTTGGTCACGGTTTTGGGCAGTACGATGCCCTCGTCGTCGTCCTGGAGTCCGGTGAAGATTTCGTAGGGCCGGCCGTCGAGCAAGCCGACGAAGGCCACCCACTTCTCTTTGTTGTTCTGGAAACGTACGACGTCGCATTCCAGGACGTCGGGCCGGCGCTCGACGACTTCGGGCGGCTGGCAGGGCGGCAGTGTCTTTTCCTCCTTGCCCTTCTCGTCTTTCTTCTTCACACTGATCATGACGCCGGAGCGGGAGCCGTCGCGGTAGATGGTGCAGCCCTTGCAGCCGCTCTTCCAGGCTTCTACGTAGAGGCGGTTCACCAGTTCCTCGTCCACCGAGTTCGGGAGGTTGACCGTTACGCTGATGGAGTGGTCCACCCATTTCTGGATGGCGCCCTGCATTTTGACTTTCATGAGCCAGTCAACGTCGTTGGCCGTGGCCTTATAGTAGGGCGATTGGGCCACGAGTTGGTCTATTTCCTCCTGGGTATATTTTTTCTCGGTGTCGATGTTGTTCACCCGCATCCAGGTGAGGAATTTCTGGTGGTAGACGATGTATTCCTCGAAAGCGTCGCCGGTCTCGTCCACAAAGTCCACGTGGACCTTCGGGTCGTTGGGGTTCACCTTGCGCCGGCGCTTGTAGACGGGGAGGAATACGGGCTCGATGCCGCTCGTTGTCTGCGTCATCAGGCTGGTAGTGCCCGTCGGGGCGATGGTCAGGCAGGCGATGTTGCGACGGCCGTGTTGGCGCATGTCCTCGTAGAGTTGCGGGGCGGCCTCCTTGATGCGGAGGATGAAGGGGTTCTGCTCTTCCCGCTGGGCGTCGTAGATTTCAAAGGCGCCGCGTTCGCGGGCCATCTCGACCGAGGAGGTGTAGGCGGCCAAGGCCAGCGTGCGCTGCACGTTGACGGCAAAGTCGGTCGCTTCCTGGGTGCCGTAGCGCAGCCCCATGGCGGCGAGCATGTCGCCCTCGGCCGTGATGCCTACGCCGGTGCGGCGGCCCATGCCGGTCTTGCGGCTGATTTTTTCCCACAGGTGGCGTTCGGTGAACTTCACTTCCTCGCTCTGCGGGTCGCTGTCTATTTTCTTGAGGATGAGGACTATCTTCTCCTGCTCCAGGTCGATGATGTCGTCCATGATGCGCTGGGCCAGGCGGACGTGGCGGCGGAAGAGGTCGAAGTCGAAGGTGGCCTCCGGCGTGAAGGGATTTTTCACGTAGGAGTAGAGGTTGATGGCCAGCAGGCGGCAGCTGTCGTAGGGGCAAAGGGGAATCTCGCCGCACGGATTGGTCGACGTGGTGCGGAACCCGAGGTCGGCGTAGCAGTCGGGGATGCTCTCGCGAAGGATGGTGTCCCAGAACAGCACGCCCGGCTCAGCGCTTTTCCAGGCATTGTGTACAATCTTTTTCCACAAGGCCGAGGCGTCAATGTCCTTGGCCACCATGGGATTGTCCCCAGTGATGGGATATTGCTGGCGATAGGTCCGGCCTTCGATGGCGCAGTGCATGAATTCGTCGTCTATTTTGACCGACACGTTGGCGCCGGTCACTTTCCCCTCCGTCATTTTGGCGTCGATGAAGGCCTCGGCGTCGGGGTGCTTGATGCTGACGGAGAGCATCAGGGCACCGCGCCGGCCGTCCTGCGCTACTTCGCGGGTCGAGTTGCTGTAACGCTCCATGAAGGGGACCAGGCCGGTCGAGGTCAGGGCCGAATTCTTCACGGGCGAGCCCTTGGGGCGGATGTCCGACATGTCGTGTCCCACGCCGCCGCGGCGTTTCATGAGCTGCACCTGCTCTTCGTCTTCCTTCAGGATGGCGCCGTAGGAGTCCGTGTTACCGTCCAGGCCGATGACGAAACAGTTGGAGAGCGACGCAATCTGCTGGTCGTTCCCGATGCCCGTCATGGGGCTGCCGGCAGGGATAATGTAGCGGAAGTGGTCCAGCAGGCTGAAGATTTCTTCCGTACTGACCGGGTTCGGGTAATGGGATTCGATGCGGCCAATCTCACGGGCCAGACGCCAGTGCATATCCTCGGGCGACTTCTCAAAGATGTTGCCGAAGGAGTCCTTCATGGCGTACTTGTTCACCCAGACGCGGGCGGCCAGCTCATCGCCGTTGAAGTAAGCCAGCGAGGCCTGAAAAGCCTCGTCATAACTGTAGTGTTTCTTTTCCACGATATGGTTAATGCTTGATGATTTTTCAGTAAAAGCAGGCCGTTTCCCCAGCCTTGTACTACGGGGCCGCTGAAACGTTTGCAAATCTACGGATAAGTTTCGGCTCTGCCAAAAAGAAAATCATAAACTTTTCGATTTCCGCTAAAGTTTTCCGTTTTCTGTGTTTATATCGCTGTTAATCAAGTGATTATGTTTGTTGATTGAGACAAAAGTTGTCTAAAAATGAAGATTATGGTATAGGAAATCAGTGACTTATCTTCTTTCTTCGGAAAAGTTCCCGCCGCTTCTGCCGTCCGGTCTTGCGGCCCGTGGCCGGCGGCTGGCTTCTCGTCCGGACAGGGCAGGGGCGGGACCGCCTGCTTCCGGCAGTCCCGCCCCTGCTGAGGGTTCACGCGGCCCTTAGTCCAGCGGATACTGTTCGAGGATGGGGTCGTCGTATTGCTGTTGCAGCCGTTTCAGTTCGCGGCGCAGTTGCTTCGTCACCTTCTCCATGCCCGGCTGGCCGTACAGGTTGTGCAGCTCGTGCGGGTCATTCTGCAGATCGTAGAGTTCCCACGTGTCGATGTCGTTATAGAAGTGAATCAGCTTGTACCGCTCCGTGCGGACGCCGTAGTGCCGTTTCACCATGTGCTCGGCGGGATATTCGTAGAAGTGGTAATAGATGGACTTCCGCCAGTTGCGCGGGTGCTTGCCCTCCAGCAGCGGGACGAGCGACGTGCCCTGGATGTCCTCGGGCACCTTGGCGCCGGCCAGTTCCAGGAAGGTCGGGGCGTAGTCGATGTTCTGCACCATCTCCTGGATGTCGCCGCGGGCCTCCAGGCCTTTAGGCAGGTGCATCACGAGCGGCGTCGAGAGCGACTCCTCGTACATGAAGCGCTTGTCGAACCAGCCGTGTTCGCCCATGTAGAAGCCTTGGTCCGACGTGTAGACCACGAGTGTGGAGTCCAGCATGCCTTTCTCCTCCAGGTAGTCCAGGACGCGGCCCACGTTGTCGTCCAGGCTCTTCAGCACCTTGGCGTAGTCCCTCATGTAGCGCTGGTACTTGAACTCCGCCAGCTCCTTGCCTTCGAGGTGACGGTTCAGGAAGTCGTTCGAGATACTGTCGTACACGTAGCAGTAACGCATCAGGTCGTCCTTGTTCAGGCGCTTCACCATGCCGAGATACGTCGGGCCCAGCGGCGACTTCATGCCCGGGCGGTAGATTTTGTTGTCGTAGATCAGGTCCATATCGCGGGCAATGCTCATCTGCTGTTGCTGGGCCGCCACGCGCCCTTCGTAGTCGTCGTAGAAGGTTTCCGGCAGGGCGAAGGTCTGGTCCTCATACGTCCGGAGGTATTTCATTTCCGGCAGCCAGTTGCGGTGGCACGCCTTGTGGTGGATGAAGAGGATGAACGGCTTGCTGCGGTCCCGCTGGTGCTCCATCCATTCAATGCTCTTGTCCGTGATGATGTTCGTCAGGTAGCCGCGTTCCACCACCGTGTCGTTGTCCATCGTGATGAACTGCGGGTTGTAGTAGCTGCCCTGTTCCGGCAGGATGTTCCAGTAGTCGAAGCCCGTAGGCAGACTCACCAGGTGCCACTTTCCGATGATGGCTGTCTGGTAGCCCGCCTGCTGCATCAGCTTGGGCATGGTCTGCTGCGAACCGTCGAAGATGCCGTGCTCGTTGTTCGTAAATCCGTTCTTGTGGCTGTGCTTTCCGGTGAGCATGCAGGCGCGGCTCGGGCCGGAGAGCGAGTTGGCCACGTAGCTGTTCACGAACTTCACGCCGTCGGCCGCGATGCGGTCCAGGTTGGGCGTTTCCACGTAGCGGTTGTCGTAGCAGCTCATCATCTGGGCCGTATGGTCGTCCGTCATGATGTAGACGATGTTGTACCGTCCCTGGGCGGCTACGGCGGCCGGCAGTAGGGGGAGCAGGTAGAGTAGTTCTTTTTTCATTGCGATGGGTTTTCTGGGTGAGGGTGCAGCCTGGCGGCAGCGGGTGCAGGCGCAGGGGTGGGGCGGGGTAGCGCAGTGCCGTTCGCCTACACCATAATTATATAGAAAGTTCCGGGGCGGAAGATGGCTCCCAGCACCCCGGAACTTTTCTCGGTTCTTGGCCTTGGGCCGACCCCGGTCAGGGCCGAGGCCGGTCGTGAAGCCTTGGAGTGGATGCCCCGGTGCCGGCTCACGCCGTGGCCGGGGCTGATGTCTGTAGGGAAGCGGCGTGGCGGCGTCGCGCCGCGGCGCGCTTCAGTGAAAATTTTAGTACTATGAAAAAACTTTTTTTGTAGATGGTCTCTCGCTATGAGACGTTTTTTCTTTTTGAGTGTCCCGGCGTGTGGTCAGGCTTTTGTCATCGAGTAGACAATGTCCATGATCTGCTTGCCCAGGGCGTCGGCCTCCTCCATGGTGTGTGCTTCGGAGTAGACGCGGATAATGGGTTCCGTGTTGCTCTTGCGCAGGTGTACCCACTTGTCGGGGAAGTCGATTTTCACGCCGTCGATGTCCGTCACCTGCTCGTCCTTGTAGAGGTCCTTCACCTTCTGCAGGATGGCGTAGATGTCCGTCTTCGGGTCGAGGTCGATGCGGTTCTTGGCGATATAGTATTTCGGGAACGAGTCGCGGAGCTCCGTGGCCTTCATCTTCGTCTTGGCCAGGTAGGTCAGCACCAGGGCGATGCCTACCAGGGCGTCGCGGCCGTAGTGGGCAGCCGGATAGATGACGCCGCCGTTGCCTTCGCCGCCGATGACGGCTCCCGTCTCCTTCATCTTCGTCACCACGTTCACCTCGCCCACGGCGGCCGGGTTGTAGTGGCAGTTGTACTTCTCCGTGACGTCGCGCAGGGCGCGGGTCGACGACAGGTTCGACACCGTGTTGCCCGGCGTGTGCTGCAGCACGTAGTCGGCCACGGCCACCAGCGTGTATTCCTCGCCAAACATTGAGCCGTCCTCGCAGACCATGGCCAGGCGGTCCACATCCGGGTCTACGCAGAAGCCTATGTCGTACTGTCCGCTGTGCATCAGGCTACAGATGCCCGTCAGGTGTTCCTTCAGCGGTTCGGGGTTATGCGCAAAGTCGCCCGTCGGTTCCAGGTTCAGCCCCTTCACTTGCGTCACGCCCAGCTGCCCCAGCAGTTTCGGCAGGATGATGCCGCCCACCGAGTTGATCGTGTCGATGGCCACGCGGAAGTTGGCCTTGCGGATGGCCTCTACGTCGACCAGTTCCAGGTACTTCACCACGTCGATGTGGCGCTGGTCGAAGTAGAAGTTCTTCGTGTAGCAGCCCAGATGGTCCACGTCCGCATACTCAAAGTTGCAGCTGTTGGCCAGGCGGACCACCTCGTTCGCTTCTTCGGGCGGCAGGAACTCGCCGTGCTCGTTCAGGAATTTCAGCGCGTTCCACTGGCGCGGGTTGTGGCTGGCGGTGATGATGATACCGCCGCAGGCGCGCTCCATCGTCACGGCCAGCTCCGTCGTCGGAGTAGAGGCCAGGCCGATGTTCAGCACGTCAAATCCCATACCCATGAGCGTACCGCAAACCACGTGCGATACCATTTCGCCCGAGATGCGGGCGTCGCGGCCTACGACGATTTTACGGCGATAGGGGCCCACTACGCGTTCGCGCAGGCTGGCATAGGCCGAGACGGACTTCGCAATGTCCAGCGGGTTCAACGTGTCTCCCGGCTTGCCACCAATCGTGCCGCGGAAACCAGAGATGGATTTGATTAATGTCATGGTATTATTATGTTAGAGTCGTTTATACGCTTCGCGTTTACGGGTTATGGCCACAAATTTACTAATATTAGTTTGAAAAAACCGCTGCCGCATCCGAAAAAAATGGCCCCGCTCCGCTTTTTTCTTCGGCGCCGGCGGGGCCCCTGCACCGTTCCGCCCCCTTCGGCCCTTCCGGTGCGCGCTGCGGGCGATTCGCAGCCGCCGGGGCATTGCTCCTCCCGCGGAAAACGCTAAATTTGCAGGACCGGGCGCCGCGTCCCGCTGCCTTCGTCCCGTTTCCGGCCCTCTGCCGGCCGGGCGGCGGGCGGGTGCGGGGGAGCGGTGCCGGTGAAAGGAGAACCAACGTAGAAAAATCAATACCGATATGGATTTCATCAAAAACCGCAAAACCATCCGCCGCTATGCCGAGCGGCCGGTCGACGAGGCCCTGCTCCGCTCCTTGCTCGAGGAGGCCGAGCGCACCCAGACCATGGGCAACCTCCAGCTTTACAGTGTCGTCGTCACCCGTTCGCCGGAGCTGAAGGCGCAGCTCGCTCCCTGTCATTTCAACCAGCCCATGGTGACTTCCGCCCCCGTGGTCCTCACCTTCTGTGCCGACTACGCGCGCACCTCCGAGTGGTGTCGTTGCCGCCAGGCCGAACCGGGCTACGACAACTTCCTCTCCTTCCTCAACGCCGCCACGGACGCCCTGCTCTATTGCCAGACGTTCTGCACCCTGGCCGAGGCCGCCGGACTGGGCCTCTGCTTCCTGGGCACCACCGTCTATCGTCCGCTCGACATCATCCGCGTCCTCCATTTGCCGCGGCTCGTCTTCCCCGTCGCCACCATCACGATCGGCTGGCCGGACGAGGCGCCGCAGCTCACGGACCGCCTGCCCCTCTCCGCCGTGCTTCACGAAGAAGTCTACAGCCCCGCCACGCCGCAGACCGTCGACCGCGACTATGCCGCGAAGGAGGCGCTGCCCGAGAACCGGGAGTTCGTGCGTATCAACCACAAGCAGACGTTGGCCCAGATCTTTACCGACATCCGCTACACGCGGCCGGACTGCGAGGCGATGAGCCAGGGCCTGCTCGAGGCGTTGCGCCAGCAGGGCTTCCTGTCCTGACGGCCCGTCCGCCGGTCGAGCGGGGCCTTTCCCGCCGCAGCGGCCGGCGGGTGGCGGGGCCTGTTCCGGTTTCGGCCGGAGCAGGCCCCGCTTTTCGTGGCCCGGGGTGCAGCGTCGCTTTTCCCGGTCGCGGCGTGCTGTCCCTTGGGTCAGAAGTCCTGCCGCCCGGCCCGCTGCTCCGGCCGCTCCGTGCAAAAACGCAGCCCGCTAATTCCGAAAAATCCGTCCGCTCCGGCGCAAATTGCCCCGCCGCGGGGCGCGTGGGGTGCGCTGCGGCGGGGCAATGGTCGTGTCGGGACCGGCGATTTCCGCTTCCGGTCCTCGGGGGGCAGGCGTCAGTCGGCGTCGACGCGGCCGATGCGCGTCAGCAGGTACTGCCGCATGGCCTCGTTAATGCGGGCGGCGGCTTTCTCGTCGTCCTTCATCTTTTGCAGTTCCTCGGCGTTTGCGGCCTCGAACTCCGCGAACCGTGCGTCGTACTGGGCGGCCACCTTTTCGGACGCCTCGGCGTCCGGCGCCTGGCGTACGGCCTCGGTCGCTTCGTTAATCAGGTCCACGTACTGCTTGTCCAGGCTCCCCTTTCCGCAGCCCGTCAGGGCCAGCGCGGCGAGGAGGCAGAGGATGAATTGTTTCATGGCGTAGGGTTTTGTGGGGCGCCTCGCACCGTCCGGCCGGGGCCGGGGGCGTGGCGTCAGGGTTGTTCCGACAGGGCTTCCTTGATTTTCGTCTCCAGTTCTTCGCAGAGTTCCGGGTTATCCTGGATGACGCGTTTCACGGCGTCGCGGCCCTGTCCCAGTCGCGTTTCGCCGTAGCTGAACCACGAGCCGCTCTTCTTCAGGATGCCGAGCTCCGTCCCGAGGTCCACCACCTCGCCGATGTGCGAGATGCCTTCGCCGAAGGTGATTTCAAACTCCGCCTTGCGGAACGGGGGCGCCACCTTGTTCTTCACGACTTTCACGCGCACCTGGTTGCCGATGGGCTGGTCGCCGTCCTTGATGGTCGTGATGCGCCGGATGTCGAGGCGCACGCTCGCGTAGAATTTCAGCGCGTTGCCGCCCGTCGTCGTCTCCGGGTTGCCGAACATCACGCCGATTTTTTCGCGCAACTGGTTGATGAAGATGCACGTCGTGTTCGTCTTGCTGATGGTCGACGTCAGCTTGCGCAGGGCCTGGCTCATCAGTCGGGCCTGCAGGCCCACCTTGTTGTCGCCCATGTCGCCCTCGATTTCCGCCTTTGGCGTCAGGGCCGCTACGGAGTCGATGACGATGATGTCGATGGCCGACGAGCGGATCAGCTGGTCCGCTATTTCGAGGGCTTGCTCCCCGTTGTCCGGTTGCGAGATGAGCAGTTCGTCCACGTTGACGCCCAGTTTGGCGGCATAGAAGCGGTCGAAGGCGTGCTCCGCGTCGATGAAGGCCGCGATGCCGCCCGCTTTCTGTGCCTCGGCAATGGCGTGGATGGCCAGCGTCGTCTTGCCCGAACTCTCCGGGCCGTAGATTTCGATGATGCGGCCCTTGGGGTAGCCGCCCACGCCCAGGGCTGCGTCGAGCGCCATGCTGCCCGTGGGAATCACGTCGACGTTCTCCACCTGCTCGTCGCCGAGTTTCATGATGGAGCCCTTGCCGAAGTCCTTTTCTATTTTGGCCATAGCGGCCTGGAGCGCCTTGAGCTTTTCGCTCACGGCGGTCGTCTGTTCTTCTTCTTTCTTTGCCATATTTACAGGTCTGTTCATGGAGCGCGGCCGTGCGGGCCGCGCGGGTTGGTGTCAGGGGTTGGGGGCCGTGGCCGTCGTTTCCGCGGCCGCCTCCAGGTCGTGCAGCAGCTGTTCGCCGTGCGTCTTGGTCTTCACCTGCTTCGGGCCGTAGATGCGCCCGACGCGGCCGTCCGGACCGATGAGAAACGTCGTGCGCGCCATGCCCATGTAGGTGCGGCCGTACATCCGTTTCTCCACCCACGTGCCGAAAGCCTCCGACAGGCGGTGCTCCGTGTCGGCGATGAGGTGGAACGGCAGCCCGTGGCGGGCGATGAAGTTCTGGTGCGAACGGGCGCTGTCGGCGCTCACGCCGACCACGTCCCAGCCCGCGGCGCGCAGCGCCTCGTAGTGGTCGCGCAGGCTGCACGCCTCGGCGGTGCAGCCCGACGTGTTGTCCTTCGGGTAAAAGTAGAGGACGAAAGGGCGGCCCGCGAAGTCCTCGCGGCGCACCTCGCGGTCCTGTTCGTCCGTGCCCAGCAGGTCGGGTATCAGGTCTCCTACGTTCATGTTCGGGTCAGGTTTAGGGGGTTGTATGCTGTGTTCGGGAGTGCGCCGCGCCGGCCGGGCCGTGCGGTGGCCTGGCCGGCGGTCGCGTCGGGTTCCTGTCGCCTCGGTCCGGTGCGGAGGGTGGGGTTCAGAGCTCCAGGTCGCCGTCGAACACCTCGTGCCAGGGCAGTCCCTGCCGGTTTAGTTCCGTCATGAAGGGATCCGGGTCAAACTCTTCCACGTTCCACACGCCGGGCCGCTTCCACAGGCCCTGCATGAACAGGCGCGCACCGATGCAGGCCGGGACGCCCGTCGTGTAGCTCACGCCCTGCATGCCCGTCTCCACGTAGGCGTCGTGGTGCGAGCAGTTGTTGTACACGTAGTACGTGTGCTCCTTGCCGTCCTTCAGGCCCCTGATGCGGCAGCCGATGCTCGTTTCTCCCGTGTAGTTCTCGCCGAGGTCCTGCGGGTTGGGCAGTACGGCCTTGAGGAACTGCAGCGGCACGATTTCCTTCCCTTCGTAGACGATGGGCTTGATGCTTGCCATGCCGATGTCCTGAATCACGCGCAGGTGCGTCAGGTATTCCTGCCCGAACGTCATCCAGAAGCGGGCGCGGCGGATGGAGGGATAGTTTTTCACCAGGCTCTCCAGCTCCTCGTGGTGGAGCAGGTAGCTCTCGCGCGGGCCGATGCCCGGGTAGGTCAGGGGCCGGTGGATGGCGAGCGGCTCCGTTTCTATCCATTTGCCGTCCTCCCAGTAGAGGCCCTTCTGCGTGATTTCGCGGATGTTGATTTCGGGGTTGAAGTTCGTGGCAAAGGCCTTGTGGTGGTCGCCCGCGTTGCAGTCCACGATGTCCAGGTACTGGATTTCGTCGAAATAGTGCTTGGCGGCGTAGGCCGTAAAGATGCTCGTCACGCCCGGGTCGAAGCCGCAGCCCAGGATGGCCGTCAGGCCCGCCTGCTCGAAGCGCTCCTTGTAGGCCCACTGCCAGGAGTATTCAAAGTGCGCCTCGTCTTTCGGCTCATAGTTGGCCGTGTCCAGGTAGGAGCACCCGCAGCGCAGGCACGCCTCCATGATGGTCAGGTCCTGATAGGGCAGGGCCAGGTTCATTACCAGGTCGGGGCGGAACGCTTCAAAGAGCTTCACCAGCTGTTCCACGCTGTCCGCGTCCACCTGGGCCGTGCGGATGTCCGGTCGCCCGATGGCTTTCACGATAGCGTCGCACTTCGACTGCGTGCGGCTGGCAATCATGATTTCACTGAACACGTCCGTGTTCTTGGCGACTTTGTGGGCGGCCACGGTGGCTACGCCGCCGGCGCCGATGATGATGACTTTACCCATTTTTCTTGCTTCGTTGAGGTTTTGAGGTATAGATTACGTGATAGTTTCAGCTGTCGAAGGCGAAAGCCGGTCGCCGTTCCCGGTCCGGCCGGCGCCGTCTTCGGATTTGTGCAACAAATATACGAAATCCCTTCCGAAAACGGATGCTTTTCCGGCGGAATAATCTCCCGCATCTTTTGTCCGCCCTCTTCGTGTCGTTTCTTCGCGGCGGCTTCACGCGTGCAGGTCGGCCTGTCCGGCATCCTCCGGCCAGCGGCCTCGCGCGCGTATATATAATAAAGGTGTGCCCGTCCCGCGGCCCCGCTCCCCGCGCCCCTCGTTATCAGCCTCCGCACCCTTGATTTTTAACAAAAACAATAAGGGACAAATGTAGTTGCATAAACTAAACAGAGCGAAATTAGTTAAAAACAAGAAAATCCCCCCCCCGTGCTAAAAATTCTGTAATTTTGCACTCGAAAGCGCTAAGGGAGCAGTGGCTCCGCCTTACGGATAAGGTCTCTTCTTCCTTTTTGTAATCAAGAGGTTTGCAGCCCGCGTCCCCGTGGCGTAGCGACAGCTGCCGGAAGTTGTGGGAGTGATGTGCGTCGGTTTATGGTGCCGGCCGGAGGAATGAAGTTTTCGAGCAGCGGCTGAGTCAGCCGCCTTTTGTCGTATAGGGCCATTGTCCCTTACAGGGCGGGCGGAGCAGTTTGGAAAAGCCGTCAGGCTTTTTTTACGGCTCTATAATTTTACGGGGTTACTGCATTTTATCACTTGCGTTGCTTCCTGTCCCGACGGACGGTCGGCGCGCTTTCCTTTATCCTCGCTTTCATTACGAGGTTACAGCATTGCTTCGTATGGATATGTTCATTTCCTACGGGGCTCAGGCGGGCCCGCACGGGCCTAAGGCGCGTAGCGACGGGGCTAAGGCCAGAAATTACGGGGCTAAGGCCCATGTTTCGCCTTCCTGTCCGCATTGTCCGCCCTCCTGATGCGGTCTTTCCTCCTACCGTCCGCCCGTCCGGCGGCCCGCGTGCCCGGCCTCTTCGCCCGGAGCCGGCAGGGTGGGGGACCCGACATAGAGATTTGAAAACAAACATAACAAAAAGCATATCATGAAAAGGAGATTAGCATTACTGACATTCCTGCTCCTGGGATTCGCCTCGCTGTCCCTGCATGCCCAAAAAGTCGCGTTGAAGACCAATGCGCTTTACTGGGCAACTACGACGCCGAACCTCGGGGCCGAGGTCTCGTTCGGCGGGAAGCATACCGTCCAGCTCTTCTACGGTTACAATCCCTGGACCTTCTCCGAGCGCAAGAGCCTGCGCCACTGGGTGCTCCAGCCGGAATACCGCTACTGGTTCTGCCAGAGCTTCAACGGCCTCTTCCTCGGCGTCCACGCCATGGGCGGCGAGTTCAATGTCGGCGAGATTGACCTCCCCACCGGCCTCTTCAACGAGTGGAAGGACCACCGCTACGAAGGTTGGTACGTGGGCGGCGGCGTCACCGTCGGTTACCAGGTCCCCATGTCGAAGCACTGGAACTTCGAGGCCTCCATCGGTATCGGGTACAACTACCTGAAGTACGACCGCTTCGGCTGCGGCGTTTGCGGCGAGCGGCTCGGCTCCGACCACGCGAACTACTTCGGGCCCACCAAGGCGGCGCTCAGTTTCCTTTACATTTTCTAAACGATTTAACGGAAAGAAGCTATGAACCATAAATATATGCTATTCGCCCTCTGCGCGGCCCTGACGGCCGGTGCCGCACATGCCCAGCGCACCGCCGGCACCCGCCTGGCCGCCACGCAGGTGGCCGTGGAGAACACCCGCGTGGAGCACACCGACAACAACCTCGTTGTCAGCATGGACCTCGTGCTCGACAGCCTCGAGCTCCCCTCCAACATGCGCTTCGTCTTCACCCCCATTGTCCGCAACGCCGAGGAGGAGCGCTTCATGGAGCCCGTTGTCGTCAACGGCCGCAAACAGCAGATCATGTACGAGCGCGAGGACTACAAGCAATACTCCGACCAGACCACCGTCGTGCGCCGTAAGAACGAGACCGCGCAGACCGTCCGCTACACCGCCGTCCTGCCCTACGAGAGCTGGATGAAGAACGCCGACGTCGCCGTCTACGAGGACCTCTGCGGCTGCGGCGACCTCCTCGACCAGAACCGTACCGTCGTGCGCCGCCTCCGCACCCCGCTGCTGGCCTTCATCCGGCCCCAGGCCGAGCCCAGCAAGGACCGCGAGCTGCACGGCGAGGCCTTCATCGACTTCCCCGTGGACCGCATCGAGCTCTTCCCGGACTACCGCAACAACCCCGCCGAGCTGCAGAAAATCATCCAGTCCATCAACGTCGTGAAGGAGGACCGCAACGCCAGCATCACCAGCATCGAAATCCACGGCTACGCCTCGCCCGAAGGCACGTATGAACACAACACCTACCTTGCCGAAAACCGCGCCCGCACCCTGACGGACTACGTGCGCCGCCTGGTCCGCCTGGACAGCGACCTCTTCCACGTCACCTCCACCCCCGAGGACTGGGAAGGACTGCGTAAGCGCGTCGTCGAGGGCAACCTCACCCACGGCAGCGAGATACTGGCCCTCATCGACGACGTCAGCCTCGAGCCCGACCCCAAGGAGTGGAAAATCAAGACCACTTATCCCGAGGACTACCGCTTCATGCTCGACACGTGGTATCCCGCCCTGCGCCATTCCGACTACGTGGTGCGCTACAAGGTGCGCGCCTTCTCCGTGGAAGAAGCCAAGGCCCTGCTCCACACGAAGCCGCAGCAGCTGTCGCTCGAGGAGATGTACCTCGTCGCCCAGACCTATGAGCCGGGCAGCCCCGAGTTCAACGAGGTCTTCCAGATAGCCGTCCGCATGTACCCGGACGACCCCACGGCCAACCTCAACGCCGCCTGCGCCGCCCTCTCCGTGGAGAACTACGACGCCGCCCGGCGCTACCTGGAGCGTGCCGGCAACTCTCCCCAGGCCGTCCATGCCCGTGGCGTGGTGGCCATGCAGGAGGGACGCCTCGCCGAGGCCCGCGACCTCTTCGACCAGGCCGCTAAGGCCGGTGTGCCCGAGGCCGCCGAGAATCTGAAGAATCTTGAAAATTTCTAATTCATTCATGTTTCACTAAATTATTTCCACAATGAAAAAGTTCTATTTGCTTCCTGCAGCCGCCCTGGCCCTGATGCTGGGTGCCTGCTCCAGCGACGACGTTGTGCCCACCACCGAGGGCACGGGTCCGCAGTGGAACGCCGACGGCAAGGGCTACGTCAGTCTGGCCATCAATCTGCCGCAGGAGAAATCGACCATGAACCGCGCTGCGAACGACCAGTTCGAGGACGGTGAACCGAGCGAATACGATGTGAAGAACGCTATCCTCGTAATCTTCGCCGGCGACAACGAAGCAAGCGCTACTTTCTCCGGCGCCTACGATTTGGACATCAGTAGCATGTCGATGGAAGGCTCTGCCACAGACCAGATTACGTCGACCGTACAGCTGACGCAGGCCATCAACGCGGTGCATGGTGCTGAAGACCTTTACGCCCTCGTTGTGCTCAACACCGGAAGTCTTTTTACGGTAGGTAGTGAAGATAATTCGTTGACGGTTACCACGAGCAGCGGTCAGGAAACCCTTAGCAATACTACAACATTCTCTGATTTTCAGGACTTGACAATGAGTATGGAGAACGGCAACGTCTCGAATATTGCCAGTTCCACTAATGGTTTCCTCATGATGAACGCTCCGTTGGCCTCCGCCCTTGGCGTTAACTGGACGAGTGAGAGCGGTACGGTTAGCACGCTGGCGCCGTTGAACGGCAAGGTATATGGTACGGAGGGAGAAGCTGCCGCCAATCCTGCTGCGCAGATTTACGTAGAACGTGCCGTGGCCAAAGTTGAGGTGACGGCCGAAGCCGATGGTGGCCAAGGAACCTTGGATGATAACACAACAGCCTGGACAATCACGGGCTGGGCGCTGAACAACACGAATACGAAGTCTTACTTCGTGCGCAATGCCAATACGAGCGATTCGTGGTGGGGCTACAAAGCTACCGGCTTATCCAGTGGCAATGCTGACTATCGCTTCATCGGTACGAGCGAAGTGAAAGCCGGCGCCGGCTACCGTACCTATTGGGCGGAAGACCCGAACTACAATTCAGACGACGACCTCTATTCTCCGTGGTACACAGCTAATCAGACGTCGCTCAATGCGTTGGGAAATGTACAGTACTGTCTGGAGAACACGTTCGATGTTGCCAACCAGAACCAGGATAGAACGACGACCGTCATCGTGGCGGCTAAGATTGGCGGCTTCTCCGGTGATGGCACTTTCTTTACGCTTCACGGCGTATCTACTACGCTGTATGGTAGAGATGCCGTTGATACGAATGTGAAGACGGCTTTCTTGGACGATCCTGCAGTAAAGGCAGCTCTCAACACTGCTCTTAAGGAGGGTGAAACGTTAGGCACTGAAGATATTTCAGCAGTTGCGTATAATGAAACCGGAGCCGGAAGATGGACAGTTCAGAGCATTACTTTTGGTGAGGGCGTTGCAGCTAAGTTTGATGGAGGCACAATTCCTGATGATTTCAAAGCCGGCGGCCAATATTACATTGCCGGTATCGAGAATGCCAATGGTCTGAACATTGAGTGCTACGAAAACGGTATCGCTTACTACCCTGTGCTCATCAAGCACTTTGGTGACGACCTGACGCCGTGGAATCAGGCAGAAGTCTTCGAAGATGGCGCGTCCTATCCCGAACCGAATGCCGAAAAGAACTGGTTGGGCCGCTATGGCGTGCTGCGCAACAACTGGTACAAGATTAACGTGACCGGCATTTCCAAGCTCGGCAGTCCGACAATAACGGAAGTAACCGGTTCGGACGATCCTTTGAACTCCTACATCTCCGTGCAGATCAACGTCCTCTCTTGGGCTGTTCGCACGCAGAATGTTGATTTGTAATCCAAAACTGGTTGAGAACCCCTCTATACGAGGAACAAGGAGCGGCGGTCAGCGCCGCCGCTCCTTTCTCTTTTTCAAAAACGCAGCGGGCACGGCCCGCCGACAGCCTCCCGTAGACGGAGGGCACTGGCTGCCGCAGTGCAAAGAAGACGGGCAGACACCGTGGACCCGGCCCTACACGCCGGCAACACCCCAAAGTGGAACCTACCCCGGGGCACCGCCCCCTCGCATACCCCCCGCCGGGCTCCGGCCCGACGGAACCAACCGACAGGCCCGCGGCCTGCCGCACACCGAACACCAAGACCGAAACAAAAAGTCAAGTCTTATGAAATACGCTTTTCCAAAATGGCTGACGTGGCTCTGCGTCGTCCTCTTTGCCGGGGGCCTCGCCACGTCGTGCTCGCAGATGCACGAGGACCTGGACGACTGCCCCTACGGGCTCTACCTCTCGTTCCAGTATGACTACAACCTGCAGCGTGCCGACATGTTCAGTGACCACGTCGGCGCCGTCACGGTCTATGTCTTCGACCAGGACGGGCGCTACGTCACGAAGCAGGAGGAAACGAACGTGGGCACCTATCGCCCCCTGGCCTCGCCGCTCTACCAGATGCACATGAACCTGGAGCCGGGTACCTACCAGTTTCTCGTCCTGGCCGGACAGAAGGGCTATGACGAACAGCTCGCCGGCAACGGCGCCCGCTTCGTCCGCGCCGAGCCCGCCGCCGGCGACTCCCTGAGCGCCCTCCGCGTGCAGCTCGAAACGTTGCAGGAGGGCGAGACGTTCCGCGTCGTGAACAACGGCCTGCCCCTCGACACGCTCTGGCACGGCATGTTGCTCGAGGAGGTGGAAGTCTCCAACACGCGACCCACCTACAAGACCATCTCCCTGGTCCGCGACACGAAGAAAATCAACGTCACCCTCCGCGAACTGGACGACCCCACGAAGATGGACATCGCCAACTACGAGATGCACATCACCGACCACAACGACCGCATCCGCTGGGACAACTCCCTCGACGAGGGCCACACCGTCGTCTACACGCCCCACCAGACCTGGAACACGGAGGACAGCACGCCGGCCTTCGACGTGAGCGGCAATCCCATTGAGGGCGTAGGCCGCATGGCCCATGCCGACTTCATGACCTCCCGCATCCTCTATCACGGCGATGCGGCCCGCGACGCCATCCTCTCGGTGACGAACCGCGAGACCGGAGTCGAGGTGATCCGCGTCAACCTGCCCGACCTGCTGAGCCGCCTGCGCACGAGCGAGGACATCTACCGCTACGAGCCGCAGGAGTTCCTCGACCGCGGCTACGACTACCAGCTGGAATTTTTCCTCAAGGGCGACCGCCTGGCCTACGTCAACATCAGCATCAGCATCCTGGGCTGGGCGCAGCGCATACAGTTTGAAGAATTGTAAGACGTAAACGGAGCAGAACATGTGGAGCAAATATACCCATCCCGATAGCCGCGGCGGCCGCCGCGCGGGCTGGCCCCTGGCGGGCCTGGCCCTGCTGGCCGGCAGTCTGTGCGGCTGTAGCGAGAGCGAGCTGGCCGACGGGCCGGACCGCGGCCCCGGCAACCAGCCGGTTTCCTACGTCCGCCTCGACTTCGCCATGCCCACGGCTCCAGCCGGCCGCGCTGCCCTGCAACCGCTCGACAACCCCATCGGCGGCGAAGACGGCGACGGACACGAGGTGGGGCAGACGGCCGAAAACACGGTGACGGACGCCGTGGCCTTCTTCTTCCAGCCCGTCGAGGGCGCGGGCACCGGGGCCAATGCGGCCGCCGCGACGCCCGTAACGGCCATCTATTTTCCCAACCTGACCGCCACGTCGGGACTGGGCAATGGCGGCGACACCGACGGCACGACGCCCGACGCCGTTTACACCACGGGCACCGTGGAGACCTCGTTGCCCAACGGCACGTATCAGGTGCTCGTCCTGGCCAATCCCGGCGAGGCCGCCCCGACGGCCGCCTGGTGGAACACGCCGGGCCTGACGCTCGGCGACGTGCGCGACCATATCCTGACGACGGCCTGGCAGACGGACGGCAGCGGCAATTTCTCCGACTTCACGATGACCTCCGCCGCCGACGCGACGCTGACCCTCGCCTCCAATCCGAAGGACGACCCGGCCAAGACCACCGTCGACGTGGAGCGCGTGGCCGCCCGCGTGGACTATACCGCGGAGAATAGCTATACCTGCACCGACCCCACCTACCAGAGCGCGACGGTCGAGATTACCGGCGCGGCCGTCGTCAACAACCTGACGGCCGGCAGCTACCTGCTGAAGCGCGTCACCCCCTCGACCACCGTCACGGACACCTATACTTATATGGGCGACGAAACGGCAGCCGGCACCGGGGCCGCGACCAACTACGTGCTCGACCCGTGGACCCTCGCGAAGACCGCGGACAACACGACCTTCACCGTAAACGGCGCGTCGGTGGGCCGCGCCGGGCTCTACGGCACCTACTTGCCCGACGGCTCGCAGAACCCCAACGACTGGGCCGACCTGGTCCAGGAGGGCGCGGCGCTGACGGGCACGTGGGGCGGAAAATCCTGGCGCCGCGCGGGCTATACCCTCGAGAACGTGACCCTGGCCGGCGAGAGCGGACGGACCTACAACACGGCCGTCGTCTTTAAGGCCCGGTTCCATCCCGTCCGGGAAGGAGCGATGGCCGGTTACCAGGACGGCGACACCTTCTTTGCCTGGGGCGCCAACCTCTATCCCACGATGGAGGCCGTCATGTATGCCGCCTACGGCGAGAACTGGGACGACATCCAGAACGCCATCACCAGCGCCACGACCTGGGGCGACGTGAAGACGGCCGCCGCCCGGCTGCTGACCAACGACCCCTCGGGCTACGACGACTATGTGAACGATATGATTGCCGACCATACGGACGACGAGACGTTGCACCCGGACGTGGCCGCCGCCGTCCTGAGCTGGAACACCTACATGAAGGACTTCTGCGGATACAGCTACACGGAGGCGAACGGCGTCGTGCTCGACCAGTTCGTATCGTCCGAGCCCGGCTATGAAAAAGAGTCGACGCGCGAAGTCCTTACGCAGTTCGGCATCCGTACTTACGAGGACGCTACCTGCTATTACACGTGGTACGTCCGCCATGCCAACGACGCCGACGACGAGACAAACGGGCCGATGGAATATGCCGTTGTCCGCAACAACATTTACAAGCTCAGCGTCGAAGGCATCTATTCGCTGGGCGACGACGTGCCGGGCGAATCCGGCCTGATGGTCCACGTCTATGTGAACGACTGGCTTCTGCTCGCCCCGGAGAGTATCGAAATGTAAAAGCCCACAGGGCAGAACGAATAAACCAAGTGCGAAGATGAATAGCATTTCTACACATACACCTCGTTGGGCCAGATTCCTGCTCCCCTTGCTGTGGGCGGCGATGCTGACGGGCTGCATGAACGACTACGCGGACGACGTGCCCGACCCCTCCGCACCCGCCACCCTCCAGCTCCAGCTGGTGGCCGAACAGGAGGGCGACCTCAACGAAACCCGCGCGACCAACGAGGC
This sequence comes from uncultured Prevotella sp., assembly GCA_900556465.1. GTDB lineage: Bacteria > Bacteroidota > Bacteroidia > Bacteroidales > Bacteroidaceae > Alloprevotella. The sequence continues at coordinate 42,732 of USPK01000004.1, forward strand.
CGGCACGGACGGCGAGTACATGAGCAAGGAAATTTGCGTGCTCATCGTCGACGGCAGCGGGACCGTAGTCAGGAAATTCCTCCCGACGGACGAGCTGCAGGCGAACACCGACGCCCAGCGCGGCAACCTGAGGGACTGGACCTCCGAACGCTTCGAGCTCGCCCCCGGGACGTATCAGATTTACGCCTTTGCCAACTGGTCGACGGCGGGCAATACGGCGCTGAACGGCTTCGTCGGTATTGAGGAAGGCGCGGACCTGAACAGCCTCGCCGCGGAAGATCCCGCCATCGACATCGATAACATCGTGCTCGACGACCCCGCCGCGCAACTTGACTTCGATAATGCGTACGTCGAGGCCCGCCGCTTCATCCCGATGAGCGCCAAGCAGGAGGTCACCGTCACGAGCGCCACGCGCAGCATCGACATCGGCCTGGACCGCCTGGTCTCGAAAGTCCGCATCAGCATTAACCCCGCCAACCTCGACGGCGCCGCGCTCCAGTCCCTGACCTTCTCCGGCGTAGGCGACCAGGTGGGCCTGTTCAAGGGCCAGCCGGTGGCGGCCAACCGCGACAAGACTTACACCGTCGACCTGACCGGCCTCCAGACGGGCGCCGACGACTCCTACCACGTGCCCGACTTCTACGTCAACGCCACCGAGGACGCGACGCAGACCTTCGCGGTGCAGCTCGCCACGAGCCAGTACCAGGGCACGGTCTACGAGGCCCGGACGGCCCGCACCGACTTGCCCCGCAACAGCATCTACCCCCTCAACCTCTCGTTCAACGACTACGTGCCCCAGCTCGACCTGCAGGCCTGGGTCTCCCCTATCGGCACGGTCCCGGTGCCGGTTGTAGTGGAATGGGACGGTACGTATGTTGTCGACCTGCCCGAGGGCTGCCAGTTCTCCTTCTCGGCCGACGGCCTGGAAAGTACGGCCGGCGTGACCAACGTGACGTGCCAGTGGACCATCCCCGAAGCGTCGCAGCGCTATGCCGCATTCGAGACGGACGCCGACGAAACGACGGTCAAGGGCCACTTGACGGCATCGTCCGGTCTGGAGTTTCCCTTGGAGCTCTATATCACTTGGAACGAGAACGGTAAACCCTACGCCCGCAACTATATCATCACCGTGCGCACAACGGACTTGGCGGACGCCGTCTTTGTTTCGTCCACCCGCGTCGGCGTGATGCAGCAGCTCTTCCCCGAATCCGTACAAATATTAATCCCGAGATAAAATAAAGGAGGAATCCCCCATGAAATATTTCCACACTTTCTCTTTCCGCCGCCTCCTTCCCGCCCTGGCGTTCATCTGTCTCTGCCTCTTCCCCGCCTCTTCCACCGCGCAGGTGAATGGGGATAAATATGAGTCACGCTATGACGGTAAGAATACGTCGAACCTGGCTATTCAGCATAAGAAGCCCAAGTGGTACAGCATTCGTGAGAGCGCGGGCCTGTCCGCGGCAGCCAAGGAGATGGATACCTTCGACGATGCCAACCCCATGACGACGAATCCCTGGACCGGAACGCAGATTCAGTCGGCCCACGCCTATGTGGACACCATCTATATGAAGAAAGGTTCTTCAATAGAGCTGACCATGCCTTCGCGCCACGGCACGACGGTGACCAGTATCCGCTCCTATCAGCGTTGGTACAACTATCGCACCGAGGGTACTTTCAGAACTACGAATAGTAGCCGTAGCAGCGTCTACGACTTACTTACGCCCGCAGATTCTCGGACCGCCTATCGTTTCGAGAATGGCTATGTTGGAAATCCCTTGGTGAATATTGTATATCAGAGTGATGGTACCAACGATTTTACTTCCGGTTTGCATGCCATGGATTTCTATTTCCCGACCGATGCGCAGTATAGTAGTTGGGGCAGTAAGTCGCTTAACCGTGATAACGATTTGTATATCGTGGCTGTGGACGTGTCCTGCTATCTGGACTTCAGTGAGAATTTTTCGTCGAACTCGACCTTTAGGTATAGTACCTTCCTTTCAGGAAAGGGCGGTCCTTGGGAGCCGACTTTGTCCCAACGTGTGATTTTTTACATTTATGGTGTAGACAGCAGCGACGAATGGCCCGGAAGTTTCCGCCGGCTTCAGACAGATAATGCCTACCAGTTGACGGGTTCCAATGCCAAATATCTGGAGGAATACGAAATCACCTTCCCGATACGCCACGTCTCCAACAAGACGGATGAACTCGTTGCGCTGTCCAAGGATGCCAACGCCTGGGTTATTCCTGGTGCGGGTAGCGATAACGCCGTTACCGTGACGCTGACAGACAATACGGCGGGCATTACGCTGAACGGGGCCAACAGCAGCGGCACCCTCACCCTCAGCGGAGCCAGCCGAATCATTCAATTCAAATATCCGACGGCAATCGACTACGGCATGACGATGGTCAACGGTAACAATACGACGGCGACCATCCTGGTGCGGAAAGGGAAATACAACCTGGCGCGTTACAAGCTGACGTTCCTGCAGGAGACGTTGCCCCTGACGCAGCAGCAGATAGCGAACCTGGATAATGGCACGGTGCCGACTGATTCGTACTATTACTTCCCGCGCCGCACCCCTAAATACTTGCGTGAGCACTACCGCCTGTTGACCAGCCTGGATTTTGAGTACGACCAGGCGGCGGCGAACACGTACTATGGAAGTCGGGGCTACTACCCGTTCCCCTTGCAGTGGGATAACAGTAGCTATGCCTTCTACGACGGAGCGCCGCGGGCTTCGTATCCATCGAGTTTCACCCATGATACTTTCTATCTGAGAGGCGATTTCATCGGGCAAAATGCGAGCCCGCAGTGGGGGTATTATGTTATCATGAATAATTATAATGACATAGATTACGGTTCAGCTGATATAAATCCGCCTACCGACTTAGGTAAGGATCCCAGTACCTATCACCTCTTTGTCGACGCCTCGGACCGCCCGGGAACAATCGCCCGTCTGACGTTTCCTGAGAAACTGTGTAATGGTTCCGAGTTGTTCGTCTCTGCCTGGATTAAAAGCGCCGGTAATCAGGGCAGTGGCGTGGACGACGCGGCGGTGCTCTTTACCGTGATGGGCGTTCGGACCGTTGACGGCCGGAAGGTATACATGCCTATTTACCGCCATTCCTCCAGCCAGATTCGTAAAACGCAGTTCTTGGATGCTGGAATTCCCGGCTGCGGGGCCGGGAATAATCAGTGGATGCAGGTGTACTTTTCCTTTATCAACGAGGTTCCGGCCGGTGGTACGGAGTTTGAGGAATACGCCCTGCAGATAGACAACAACTGTGCCTCGACCAGTGGCGGCGACTTCTTTATCGACGACATCCAGGTCTACATCCAGGACCCGACGGCCGACGTGACGCAGCTGGAGGCCACCTGTACGGGCCAGCGCACCCTGATGAACGTGTCGATGGACTGGGAACGACTGACGTCCCGCCTGGGCGACACGGACGCAACGAGCGGCGAGGACGCCATCGACTTCTGCTTTATCGACAAGACCGTTTACGACGACTACCTGGCGGAGCATCCCGGAGAGGAGGCTGAGGCCTTGAAGGAAGCGGCTGTAAACCTGGGCCCGGACAGCGACCACTCTGGCAACGTGACCACGTTTTATTTCACCCTGCCCTTCGAGAGTAACAACGAGTACGACGAAACGAATGTGCGGGCCGAAGAAAACCTGGCCGCGAACAGCGCTAACGTGAAGGACGGAAAATATTACTTCCGCCGCGCCGGAACGGTGAACAACGACGACCGCCGTCTGACCCTCAATTTCTATTCCGACCTGAAGCCGTTCCGGCCCTACTACATGCTGATTCGGGAACACCGGACCGACGGTGCGCCCGAGTTGAGCGACTTCGTCGGCGTATTGGAAGACGAGTGCGGCATGTTTACGTCGTTCAGCGTCTCGTCCACGACGCTGGTCAAGGTGAACGGCGAAATCGTCAACCCGACGACGGACTTCTGCGCCGGCCAGATTTTCGACTTTACGGCCCAGGTGCGCGTGCCCTACGTCGGCGAATCGGGGGAAGAAGAATATTTCTCCATTGAGGACGGCATCTACTTCGACTGGTTCTTCGGTTCGGAGGACGATTTCCTGGCAGCGCATAATGAAGGAGAATACGGCGGTGAATCCCTCGCGGGTGCCCTGGACGCGTTCCGCGCCGTTTATCCTGAAGCCGAAGCCGTGGGCGAGGACACGCCCTGGGGCGAATTGACCTCAGCTATTGACAACACGCCCGTAACGTTTACCGAGGGAATGTATAACCTCCTGGTACACTACTCAACCGTAGCCACCGAGGGGGCGCTTAACCCGCCGTTGGTGCTCCGCCGCGAGCGGCTGAACATCAAGCTGCTGGAAAGCGGACTGCAGCTGGTGATCAAACCCATTCAGACCGTTTTGCCGCCAGATGATTTACCGGACGGGGTAACCGAGAATTGGGCCCGCATCTGCTGGGAATACATTCCGCTCGTGATGACCGTGACCAACGCAGCCCCGGAACTTCATGCGGGCTTCAATACGTTCTATCCCACACCGGACTTTAATCCGGCATTGCGCATCGGCCTGACCCAGATACGGGAACTGTCGGACGCCAGCCATACGCTCAATGTCTCCCTGCGCGGGGCCAAGCTGGTCACCGACGGGGCTGCGGATCACCTGAGCCTCATTACGACCGAGGAGGGCTACGACAAGCTCTTCCTGATTGGTACCGACGACCCGGCTTATCAGCAGTACTTCACGGAGGACTTCGACCAGATGCGCCTGCCCATCGGCACGGTGACCGAACTCTATGCCCAGCCTTACACGACAGGGAGCGACTTTGATGACCACATGGACATCTGGTTCGACCTGTCGGAACAGGAGAACGGCTTCCAGTTCCAGCCGCGCGAGGGCTACACCTATACCTTCTGCGTACACTTCGAGGAACGGAGCAACGAGGGCGACGGCGCCATTGGCACGGCCTGCTACGGACAGTTTAACGTGGACATGAAGGTGGTGCCGGAGTACGTGGTCTGGAACGGCAGCGACACGGACAACTGGAACAACGACGGGATGTGGCGTCGCGCCAAAGCGTCGGACTTCAACCACTCTGGCAACGACTACACGACGTACACGGAGAACGGGACCGACCCTGCCTTCGTGCCGATGCTGTTCACGAAAGTCATTGTCCCGAAAGGCAAGCGCATTGAGCTGTACCGGGCCGGCGTGTCCGGCCAGGACAACAACGGCCAGCTGCAGTGGGACTCTGACCGGCCGGAGCACATCGGCCCGGCGACGGAGCACATCCAGTACGACTTGATGACTTACCAGAACGGTAACGCCTGGTCGACGGAGCGCTACCGCGTGACGCTGTGCGACCAGATCCATCTGGAGCCGGGCGCGGAGGTGCTGCACGCTGAGCAGCTGATTCACAACAAGGCCTGGACCGACGTGGAGCTCACGCCCAAGCAGTGGAACCTGGTGAGCACGCCGCTCGCGGGCGTCTATGCCGGCGACTGGTACACGCAGACGACGGGCCGCCAGGCGACGGAATATTTTAAGGACATCACGTTCACCGGCGAGTATAACCGCCTCAATCCCGCCGTCTACCAGCGCAGCTGGAGCAACGGCGCTACGATAGTGGAGCAGAGCGTACCGAATACGCCGGTTAACTTCAGTACGTCGTGGAGCTCCGTTTACAACGACGCCTCGGTATCCTACGGGGCCGGTACGGGCTTCTCGCTGAACGCGATGCAGCCGACGACAGGACTGACGGGCGACAAGGTGCTTTTCCGTCTGCCCAAGGCGGATGCGAGCTACACCGTGGCGACGGGCTCCCTGAGCCGTCCGACGGACAGCGGGAAGTTTGCCGTGGGCGACATGCTGGACCGGAGTAATCCGGAGGGCACGCCCGACGCGACGCCGGAGAACCTGGACGTCACGCTGACGCCCTCCGCGGACGGGAAGTACGTCATCGTGGGCAATCCGTTCCCCGCCCATCTCGACGTGGAAAAGTTCCTGACGGAGAACAGCGGTGTGCTGGCTCAGAAATACTGGCTGACGAACGACGACGGCCCCATTGTGGGCAATGCGGGCGACGCCGGGCAGTGGGTGAACACCTATAATAATATAGGGACGTCGGTGCTGCTGCCGCCCTACGGCGCCTTCTATGCCGAACTCGTGAATGAAGGCACCGACCCTGTGACGGTGACGTTTACGGCCGACATGCAGGCCCTGGCATCCGCCACGACGGATGCCGGCGCCGACACCGGGAGCCAGACCAACGGTCTGCGCATAGCGGCGAAGGCCGAGGGCGGACAGAGCGCCGCGGTGGTGGTCTTTGACCCCGAGGCGGACAACGCGTTCGACGACGGCGAGGACACGCAACTGCTGCGCGGCCTTGTGCAGGACGACGAGCGGCAGCCCTACGTCTACACCGTGGCCGGAACGACGGCCGCCGCCGTGAACCGCGTGTGCGACGTGGCCCAGATTCCGCTGGGCGTCTTTGCCGGAGCGGACGAGGCGGTGACGCTGACCTTTACGGGCCTGGCCGCCGTGGAGCGCGCGAGCCTCTACGACGCCGAACTGCAAAGCGAGCGCCGGCTCTACGAGGGCGACCAACTGGCCCTGACGGGCGCTTCGCACGGCCGCTATTTCCTCCGCCTGGTTCCCGCGCAGCCGACCGGCGTGGCCGACCAGACGACCGGGGGCGCCGCCATCAACATTTACAGCGTGACGCCCGGCGAGGTGGTCGTAGCCGCGACGGAAGCCTTGCAGCGCGTGGAGGTGTACGACCTGGCGGGCCGCCGGGTGCGGGCCGTCGACGCGCAGGGCGAAACGGTGGTGAAGGTTTCCGACCTGCCCCGCGGCAATTACGTGGTACGGGCCGCGACGGCCTCGGAGAACGGAACGGCCAAGTTGCTGTACCGGGCACAGAACGAAGCGTATAAGAAGGTGGACGGCGAAAAACGGCGAAAG
>USPK01000005.1 GCA_900556465.1 uncultured Prevotella sp.
CCGGAAACAAGCCGGCGGCCTGGCGGAAAGTCCGCGGGCCGCCGTTTCGGCCAGGGGCCGTGTAGCGGGACACAGGGGCGACGCTTACTTGGTGAAATCTATTTTCCAGTCGCCGTCCTTGTTCTTGCGCAGGTCGAAGTGCTCTTCCTCTTTGCTGCCGTCCTTCGTTTCGACTTCGAGGGTGACGGAGGCGCGTTTGCCGTCCTCGTTAATCTCCTCCTTGACGGCTTTGTACGACTTTACTTCATCGAGCTCCTCTTTTTGTTTGGCAAAGGCGGCCTTGAACGTGGCGACGAGGATGTCCTTACCCATTTTTACCTCCTCGGCAGAGGCGTCTTCGTCCACGTACATCAGGTCGACGAAGGACTCGGCATCCTGGTCGACCATGTAGCCGAAGGCCTTCTCGGCTACGGCGCTGGGCGTGTTGCTGGAGCAGGCTGCGAACATCATCAGGCAGAGGGCGGAGCAGAAAAACAATAATTTTTTCATAATGTAATGGTATTAAGAGTGAATAAAAAGGTGAATGTGCGGTAGTAGGCCCGCTGCGGCCGGCGCGGGGCGGCGTGAGGGCGGAAGCGGGGGGAGCGGCTATTTGGTCAGGACTATCCTCCACTTGTCCTGTTTGTTTTTACGCAGGATGATTTGGGTCGTTTCGTGGGTGCCGTCCGTATTCGTCACCCGTACGGTGACGACAGCCTTGCCGGCTTCGCGGTCAACTTCTTCGTTGGTGATTTTGTACGAACGGATGTGCCCGGTCGCGTTGTCGTCGTCCTGCCACGCGGTCGCTACGAGTTGGGTGAGCGCCGACTTGCCGTAGGCGGAGAGCACCGAGGTGTCGTCTCCGTTGATGTAGAGCATTTCTACGGCTCCCTCGGCGTCGCGGTCGACGAGGCAGTCCATGAAGCGCGTCACTACGGCGCGAGGCGAGTTGCTCGAGCAGGCGGTGAGCATGGCGAGGCAGAGGAAGAAAGACAGGAGACGGAGGTTTTTCATGGCTCGGGTCCGGGATGAGGGGAAACGTCAGAAGGTCTGCACGGTGCGGAGCCGGGGCGAGCGCTCCAGGTCGAGCGGCAGGAAGCAGTGGTAGGCGTCGGGCAGGAGGCGGCGGGGCGCCACGGAGTCGGCCAGCAGCGGCCAGCCCGCCCGGCGGTAGGCGTGGAGCACCAGTTCGGTGCAGTAGAGGTCGAGGGTGTCACGGTCGTCGTAGTGGTGGTCGAAACGCGCGCCCCGGCGGTAGGCGTGCCAGGCGGCACGGGCGGCGCGACGGCCCGCGGCGGCCGAGTGCGGGCGCATCACTTCGCCGCGTGTGGCCCGGCCGGCGGCGAAAAACCGCGCGGGCGTCTCGAGCTTCACCCTGTCGACGTCGCCCGGAAAGTCTGGCTCGCCCGGCACGGCGTGTATGACCATGGGCACGCCGCCCGAGTCGACGACGATGCCGGCGTGGGAGAAGCGGCCGTGGCGGTCGGCCAGGAGCACGAGGCGGCTGACCAGTCCCTCGCCGCGCCGCAGGACGACGTCGCCCTCCCTAAGCTCCAGCCCGGCGGGCAGCAGCGTGGCGCCCGCGTCGGTGTCGGCCTCGCTGCAGGCCGTGGCTGCGGCCAGCGTGAGGGTAAGGGCGAGGAGGCTGCGTGCTTTCATCTGGGCCGGAAGTTAAACATTCGCTACAAAAATACAAATAAAATAAAAGGACAACGTGTTCTACGCCGTTTTTTTCTAAAAAGCGTTCACATTGTCCTTATGGGGCGTGTTTTCGTGACACGGATACGGTCGCCGCGGCCGGTCGCGGGGCGGTGCGAGCCGGGCTCAGGGCTGCGCGGGAGCGTCGGCCGCGGCCTCCTCCTCGGTGCGGCAGCAGCGGAAGTGCATCTCGCTCGCCGCCCGCTCGGGCGGCAGGGTGTAGTAAGTGCAGGTGGCGCGGGTGCAAACCTCGCCGGCGCCGTTGCGCAACTCGGCGTCGATGACGGCCAGGTTGCGGCGCGTCTCGCGCAGGCGGGCACGGACCTCGAGCGTATCGCCGTCGGTGTGGACGGGCTTGAGGAAGCGCGTCTCCATCTTCGACGTGACGCCGGCCGTCTGCAACTTGCGCATGACTACCCACCCGCAAATCTCGTCGAGTAGCAGGCTCTCGATGCCGCCATGGAGTGTGCCCAGCCAGCCCTGGTACTCGGGTTGCGGCGCCCAGTGGCTGACGATGTCGGCGCCGTCCTCGTAAAATTCCATCTTCAGGCCGGCGGCGTTGTCCGGGGCGCAGCCGAAGCAGTGGTAACCGTCCAGGTGGACGAAGGGGTTGCAGAGTTTTTTCATGTATCGGGATTTTTGTCTGTCGCGGGGGCGTCATTCGATGTCGTACCACTCGCCGCCGTCGTCCTCGCTGTCGGGCTCGTCGTCGCCGTCCTGCAGCTCGTCGAGCTGTTCGGGCGTGTACTCGTCCTCGTAGTGCTGTTCGATGGGCAGGTCGCGCAGGTCGAGCGGCAGTTGCGGGTTGAGCTGGATGGGGGCGAACGTTTTGTCGTAGAAGGCCTTGTAATCGTCGAAGCTATACGTCGTGCCGAGCAACTCGAGGTTTTCGGCGGAGATGAGGACCAGTCGGGCGTGGCGCATGAGCTGTTTCACCTCGGGCGTGGCGTAGAGCTGCTGGGCGTAGGTGTGTGCCTCCTCGAAGTTGCGGAAGCCCGCGATGCGGAATTGCGTGATGCCGGCCTCGGCTTGCTGTGTGATGTCGAAGTTGCGCACCATGAAGCCGGTGAAGTTGAAGTGGGCCAGGTCGTAGAGCACTTGTCCGGCGTCGAGCGAGTCGCTGGGGTAGGCCAGGATGCAGACGAAGGGGACGTCGCGGTCGGGGCTGAGGGCCTTGCGCTTTCCGGCCGAGTCGACGACGGCTTGCGCGTCGGCCGAGCGCCGCGCCCAGAGGGAGCCCATGTCGAAGCCGCCGGAGCCGAGGGTGCGCCCGCTCTCCAGGCCCTTGACGATGAGGCCCGCCATCTCGCTGACGTCGCTCTCGGGGTATTGCTTGACCAAGTCGCGCAGTTCGGCCGAGATGTCTTTCGGGTCGGCCGAGCCGATACGGCTGAGCGCGTGGACCAGGATAAACTTCGGCCGGTTGGCGCCCCGGGGGAACTGTTCCGTAGAGCGCTCGAAATTGCGCGCCACGGCGGCGTTGTCGCGACGGCGGTAGGCGTCGTAGGTCACCGTGTAGAGCGAGTCCTCAATCTCCTTGCCGAAGCGGGCATTGTGCTCGAAGTCCGGGTCGGTAATGACGCGGGTCATGGGGTCTTCGGGAAATTGTGCGGCCAGCCGTTGCCGGAACGTCTCGGCCTCGCCCGGTCGGCCCCAGCGGGAGTAAAGGAGGAAGAGCTGGTAGTAGACGTCGTTCAGTTTCTCGAAGTCGGGATAGTCGGTGTAGAGGCGCGTCAGCGTCCGGGCGGCCAGGGGGAAGTCCTCCAGTTTGTCCTTCTCGATGAGCCCGGCGTTGTAGAGGCCGTCCATAATGATGTCGTGGCAGGCCTGCTTGGCCTCGGGCGTGAAAGGTATCTGCTTCAGATAGTACTCGCGCTGGTGCGGGTCGTTCTGGGCCGAGTCGGCAGCGAGTGCCTCGCCGTCGTCGGCAAGCCCCAGGCTGTCGGCCATCTCGTTGGCCGCGTTGATGGAGTCCTCGGCCTCGTAGTCGTAGGCCTCGGCGTCCGTGTCGGGCAGAACGCCGCGGTTGACGCGGCGCCAGTTGTCCTCGTTCTTGCGCTTACCCCAGACGCGCTGGAACTGCTGCTTGCCTTGCTGGACAACCATCGGATTGTAAAAATACCAAGTGTCCCTGTCGCCTTGCTGAGGGCCCGTCGTGGGGGCATTGGGCGTCGTGGTGCCGCCGCCTGCTGCCGCGTTTTGGGCGGCACGGGCTTCGGCCGCCGAGTCGGAGCGGGCGCGGCGCTCCTCCTCTTCCTTTTTCTTGAGGGCCTCGATGACGCGGTCGATGGCCGCGTTGCGGTCCGCCTCGCTCATGACGGAGAGCTCGAGCAAGCTGTCCTGCAGCTCGACGGCCGAGGTGTAGGGCACGAGCTCGTCGAGCACTTTCGAGCGGAGTACGGCCTCGTCGTAGGCGGCGTTGTCCTTTTTGATGAGGCTGATGGCGTCGCCGTAGCAGGACTGGGCCAGGTCGTAGTCGCCGCGGTCCCAGTAGAGCCCGCCCAGGCGCAGCAGCAGGACGCCCTTTTCGACGCCGTTGCGCGTGCTGCCCGCGCGGCCTTTCTCGTAGGCGCCGATGGCCTGGGCCGTATCGCGCTGCATCAGGTAAATATTGCCCATGGCATAATACACTTGGTCCAGATAGTCCTGGTTATTGGCCGAGCGCGCCATGCGTTTGAGTCGGGCTATCATCTTCTTGCCCTCGTCCCCGTCGGCCAGGACTTCTGTCTGCAGGATACGGGCATTGAAGGCCATTTCATAAGGCGGACTTTGTCGGAGGCATTTCTTCAGGGCCTTGTAGGCCTGGGCGGGGTGGTCGAGGGCCTGTTGCACCTGCCCGAGCAGGAAGTAGAGGCGGGCGCGCTGCAGTTCGCGCGGCTCCTTCCGTGCGGCCCGTTCCAGGTAGGGCACGGCGTCGGCCAGCTGGCCCTGTCGCAGCAGCAGGTTGGCCGTGGTCGCGTCCTGCTCGCGCCGTAGCCGTGTCGGCACGCTGTCGCGCCCGAGTTTCTCGAGGGCATCGCCGGCGTCATAGAACCATTCCAGTTCGCTGTAGCTCCGGGCCAGCCAGATACGCGCCTCGGCCACGACGTCAGGCTCCTGGGCGTAGTGGCGCGTGATATAGGAGAAGGTGGAGGCTGCCTCTACGAAGTCGCCTTTCTGGAACTGGGCCTGCCCCATCAGCAACCAGGCGTTTTTCAGGAAGGGATTAAACTCCTGCCGCTTCAGGTAAGCCTTCATCTTCGGGGAACGCCGCTTGCTCGGGCTCACCGCGGGGCGCTTCTTGATGGAATGGAGCTGGATGGCCTTCTCACACTTCGTGATGGCCGTCTCGAAGTCGCTCTTGCCCAGCGTCCTGGAGTTCTCGTTGCCCACCAGGAAGAAGGGGAGCAGCTCCGTGTAGTTGTCCTTGTTCCCCTTCTCCTTGGCCAGACAGCCCTTGAGATACGCTTCGTGCCCGTTATAGTAGACGTTGTAGCGCGTAGTGAACGAGTGCCAGAAGCGTGTCCCCGCCGTATTTTTCCGGGTGGAGCAGGCGGCGAGCACCGCGCAAGCGGCGACCAGAAGAAGCGGAGTGAGGGGAAAACGTTTCACGGGACGAAGCACTGTACGATAAACGGTAACGAATAATTAACGCCGGGCCGCCCATTTTATTGCACGGCAGAGGAAGTAAAGCGCGATGGATACCAGGATAATGGAAGCCCCGCCGGGGACGTCGAGGCCGTAGGACAGGAACAGGCCGCCCACGCAGCCCGCATAGCCCGCCAGGGCCGAGCCCCATATCATGGCGCCGAAAGTCCGGGCGAAGAGGCCCGCCGTCAGTTGCGGCACGGACAGCAGCGATATGACCAGCACGATGCCCACCATGTGCAGGCAGCTCACGATAGTGAGCGCCGTGAGGGCCGTCATGCCGAGTTCGATGGCCCGTACCGGCAGGCCGCGCGTCACGGCGAAGTCGCGGTCGTAGGCCACGGTCACGATGGCCGGCAGGCAGGTGGCGAACAGCAGACCGCAGACCAGCGTCAGCGCCCCTATGATCCAGAGGTCGGTCGTCGTGATGGAGAGAATGTCGCCAAAGAGGTAGGCCGGCAGGTCCGTCATGAAGCCCGGCGTGAGGTAAGCGAAGAGGATGCCCACACTCATGCCCAGCGTCCAGAGCAACGCCACGGCCGAGTCGCCCCGCACGGCCTCGCGCCGCGAAAGCACGTCGATGGCCAGGCCCGAGCACAGCGCAAAGACCGCCGCACCCGCCAGCGGCGGAAAGCCAAAGTAAGCCCCCAGCCCCACACCGCCCAGCGACGCGTGGGCCATGCCGCCGCCGGCGATGACCATGCGGCGCGTCACGACATACGTCCCCACCATGGCGCAGAGCAGGCAAGCCAGCAGGGCGCCCAGCAGGGCGTGTTGAAAGAAAGCGTAAGTCAGGATGGAAGGCATGGGAAACGGATTGGGGTTAAGGTTGGGCCGACGCGGCGCTACGCCGCTCGCCCACGATGAGCAGCACCTCGTCCTTCAGGTCGTCGGGCAGGGCCACGCCGCGCAGTTGGAGCGAGCGCACCCAGCCGGCCACTTCGTCCTCGCGCATGGTGTAGAGCACCTCGCGGAATTGCTCTGTCTCCGCGTCCGTATATCGGTCCGACGGGCGGCCGCGGAAGGCGTCGAGCTCCTCGTCCTCGTAGTATTCGATGTCGCGGCTGACGGCCGCCAGCAGGCTCTCTTTCTCGCACACCTCGTGCTGCCCGCAGCAGCCCTCGGGGCGGGGCGGAGCGGGCGGCTCCGGCGCGGCGGGGGACGGCGTCCGGCGGCGATTCCGACGGGCGAAGAACAGATCGGCCAAGGCGGCGATGGCGCCCAGGGCAAGGAGGGCAATGATTAAGGGAATCATGGTTCAGGCTTTGAGAGAGGAAGGGGCCGCGGCGATCGGTCCCGGCGCTACGCGGACTCCCACGCGGCGCAGGTCGTCCCAGAAGGCCGGGTACGACTTACTGACCACTTCGGGGTGGTCTATGGCGACGGGTCCCAGGCGCAGGGCCGCCGGTGCCAGGGCCATGGCCATGCGGTGGTCGTCGTAGGTGGCCAGCGCGCCGTCCGGGCGGTGGGGCGCCGCGCCGGTCGCCGTGGACCAGAGGCTTTCGCCGTCCGTCGCGGGGCTACACCCCATGCGGCCCAGCTCCGTCTGGAGCGCCGCGATGCGGTCGGTCTCCTTGATGCGGAGACTGCGCAGGCCGCCGAAGCGGAACGGACGGCCCAGGAGCGCACACGTGGCGACGAGCGTCTGCCCAAGGTCGGGGCAGCCCGCCAGGTCGGCCGCGACGGCGCCCGGTGTGGCGGGCCCCTTGCGCAGCCGGACTCCGTCGCGGCCGTATTCCGTCGTCACGCCCAGTGGGCGGAACAGTTCGGCCACCACGGCGTCGCCCTGCAGGCTGTCGCGCCGCAGGCCGGGCAACTCGATGCAGGCGGCCGCGTCGTCGCTCAGCGCCACCATCTCGTACCAGTAGGAGGCGGCGCTCCAGTCCGGCTCCACGGCATAGTGGACGCCACGGCGGTAGCCCCCGGGCGCCACGCGCAGCGCGTTGCTCCCCGTCCACTCCGCCCGGGCGCCGAAGTGGCGCATCAGTCCGAGCGTCATGTCGATGTAGGGGCGCGACGCCACCTCGCCTTGCAGTTCGAGCTCGAGCCCTTGTTCCAGGGCCGGGGCCACCATGAGCAGGGCGGAGACGTACTGCGAACTGACGTCCGCCGGGAGCGCCACGCGGCCGCCCTCGAGGCGGCGTCCCGCTATCCGGAGCGGCGGGAAGCCCTCCTCTCCTTCGTAGCGCACGGCGGCACCCAGGGCGCGCAGGGCGTCGACGAGGGGGCGGATGGGCCGTTGGCACATGCGCGGCGTGCCGGTGACGGTGTGCTCGCCCGGTTGCGTGGCGAAGTAGGCCGTGGCGAAGCGCATGGCCGTGCCGGCTGCCTGGACGTCGACCGTATCGGGGCGGCAGGAGAGAGCATGGCGCAGGACGCGCGTGTCGTCGCAGTCCGAAAGGCCCGTCACGCTGGCGTCGCCCGCCAGGGCGGCGATGATGAGGGCCCGGGCGGAGAGGCTCTTGGACGTGGGGAGGACGATGCGTCCCCGCAGGGTGGAGGGAAAGGCTACGTCGTAGGTCATGGCTGTCGTGCGATAGTTTCGACAAAATTACGATAAAAAAGCGAGACGCTGAAGCCCGCGAGGCGCAGATTCGCGGCGACGGCCCGGCGGCCCTGTCGCCGCGCCGCCGCCGATGCGGGCCCGCGCCCGCCGGACAGTCGCGCCGCGCACGGGCCTTAGCCCCGTAAAAACTGGGCCTATTCCCGTAGCGACGGGCCTTAGCCCCGTGGCGGGGCGCACTGGCGGCCGCCGCGCGGGGTCGGGCGCCGGCCGCAGGGGCGTCAGGGCGCGGGCTCCTCGAGGATGTCGCGCGTGGCGGCGATGAGGTGGCGGGCCGCGGCCACTACGTCGAGGGATGGCGTCGCTGCGGGCCGGGGCGCGTCGGTGCGGTCGACCCATGCCTGCTCCCAGGCGGCGAAGTCGAACGTGCGGCCCTGGCGCCGCGCCTCGAAGTAGTGGTGCCAGCGGGGCAGGTAGTAGCTGCCGACGAGCCCGTTCCACAAGCGGGCGGAATAGTCGTCGACGGGCGGTCCCCATACGGTGACGAGGCGGCGGGCGTTGCGCACGAACTGCTGCGCCTCGGCGGGCGTTGCGGCGGCCCGGCGGGCAAAGTCGAGCCAGCGGTCCAGGCGCAGCGTGGGGTGGTGGGCCAGGAGCTCGTCCATGGCCCGCAGCGTGGCCTCGAAGCGCGCTTGCAGCCGGACGGCCTGCGCCGTGTCGCCGGACTGGTAGGCGCGGTCGATGTGGCGGACCAGGAACTCGGCCTTGCCGCCGGCGTAGAGCGCGGCCAGTTCGGCGAGGTCGGCGCGGTAGCGGGCGTTGTCGCTGAGCCCGTCGGCGGCGGCGAAGCTCTCGACGGCGTGGAAGAAGTCCGGCGTCAGGCAGACGCTCCCCTTACGGACGAGGCCGGGGCGAAACTGCCAGTTGAAACGCGGATGGTCGGTGAAGGTGCCGTAGACCGACTTCAGCGCCAGCTGCCAGTAGTGGCGCAGCGGCTCGGGGCAGGCGCCGTAGCGGTTTTCACTGTAAGCGGTCAGCCAGGCCTGGAGGTCGATGGGCCGGGCCGACCACCCGGCGTCGGAGAGCAGTTCGTAGATGACCTCGTTGTTTTCGATGCCCTCGGGAGTCATGCCGTGGCCCGCGAGTCGCCCTTTGTGGGGCGAGGCGAGGGCATCGAGGTGGCCGTTGGCGTAGAACTCGAGGACGCCGGTCGGGGCCGTCTTGCCGCCCATGTTGGGGATGACGCTGTAAATCCAGGGCTTGTTGAAAAAGCCCTTATAGAACTCCCAATTGACCTGCGAGTGCCAGAACTGCGTGTTATAGTCCACGGCCAGGTCGAGTAGGAGCATCCGGTCGTCCGGTACGCGGGAGAGCAGCGCCTCGAGGGTGGCGTAGTCCCAGATGTCGCGCTGGTAGCCGAACATCCAGCCCTGCATGGTCCAGACGGCATCGGGGTTGGCGTCGGCCAGGGCGCGGTAGACGCTTTCCCCGTAGGCGGCCACCTGGGCATGGCGTTCGGGACTGCCTTTCTCAGGGAAGGGGATTTCCATCTCGTTGAAACTGTCCACCAGATAGTAGCGGCAGGGGCCGAACTCCTTTTCCCAC
Source organism: uncultured Prevotella sp. (assembly GCA_900556465.1). Taxonomy (GTDB): domain Bacteria; phylum Bacteroidota; class Bacteroidia; order Bacteroidales; family Bacteroidaceae; genus Alloprevotella. The sequence continues at coordinate 9,413 of USPK01000005.1, forward strand.
TCGCGGACGAAAGCCGTCCCGATTTCACGGAACAAGGGGTCGGAGGGCTGGAGCATCCAGTTGGAGAACGTGCCCGACCAGTGGGTGGCGACGAGCGTAGCGCCGGGACGGACGCGCCGTATGGCCTCGGGCACGAAGCCGGCAAAGCCGGGACAGACGGGCTTCATGCCGAGCGCGCGCATGCGGTCGAGAATCTTGTGTTGCAGGGCCACCTGCCGGCGGTGCCAGTCCGCGGAGAGCGGCCCGTCTATGCCGCAAAGGTTTCCCATACGCATCCAGGGCAGGTGGGCCGGTCCGGCGAAGTAGCGGCCTATTTCCTCGTCGGTGAGGCCCAGGCGCTTCCACACGCGGGCTATGATGGCTTCGTAGGCCGTCGGAGCCAGGGGCATGTTGATGCCGTGGAGGGCCATCCAGTCGATTTCCTGCTCCCAGCGAGCCCAGTCCCAGTAGGGCGCGGAGTAGCCGAAGGTGACGACATTCAGGTAGTAGTGGTCGGCAAAAGGGGAGACGACGCGGCGGGGCCGCTCGTCGGGCAGGCGGGCCGGCAGGCGGAGGCTGTTGCCCGACCAGGTGAAGAGCCCGGCCCGGTGGCGCTTGGCGTAGTCGTAGAATCCGCGGCAGAGGGCCGTGGCGTCGCTGGCCTCCAGGCGTAGGACGCCACGGCGGACCTCGTACTGAAAAAAGGTGCTGTCTGTGGCGCGGAGCGTGAGCTTGAGGGGAAGGTCGGGCCGGCCTGTGACGCGGCGGATGAGGGCTTGGGCCGTCCGGACGTCGCCGCGCTGGGCGGCGGCGGGAACAGCGGCGGAAAAGAGTAGCATGGCGAGCAGAAATAGCGTTTTCATAGGTGTAGGAAGGATTTCAGGCGGTGTGGCGGTGAAGGGTAGCGGGCGGGCCCCGCGGCGGGGCGGCGGGGTCCGGCGGACAGGGGCAGTCAGTCGGGCGTGCCGGTGAGGGCCTTGCAGACGCGGTCCTGGAAGCGGCGGGCGTCGGCTCCGCGGCGGATGCCCTGGTTCATGATGGCGAAGCAGAGCTGGTGGCCGTTGGGGGCGGTGCAGTAGCCGGCCAGGGTGCTGACGCCTTCGAGCGTCCCCGTTTTGGCGCGGACGTTGCCGCAGGCGGCGCCGGACTTCATGCGGCGGCGCAGCGTGCCGTCCTCGCCGGCAACGGGCAGGGCGGGGAGCAGGTGGCGGTAGATGGCTTCGTCGTGATAGGCATAGCGGAGCAGGGCGACGAGGGCCTCGGGCGTGAGGTAGTTGTAGAGGGAAAGGCCGCTGCCGTCGGCGATGAGGTAGTCGTCGGGCTCGAGGCGGAGGCGCGACAACAGGCGCCCGACGGCCTGGGCCGCTTCCTCGCGCCCCGGGGAGTGGTGTCCGCTCTGTGCCGCTATCTGGTAGAAAAGGCTTTCGGCGAAGAGGTTGTCGCTCTCCTTGAGCATGGGGAGCAGGACCTGGTCGACGGTGTGCGTGCAGCAGGCCAGCGGCCGGGCGCCGCGGCCGGCGACGTCGTAGCGCTGTTGGCCGGTGAAGCGGATGCCGGCCGCGGCGAGGGCGGTGAGCCACTCGCCTTCGAGCCCTGGGCGGCCGTCGCAGAGCAGGGGGGTGAGGGGCGTCTCCTCGTCGTCCCAGCACCAGCCCCAGCCCCAGGCGAGGCTGTCCTTGAGGCTGCGGTCGAACACGACGTCGCCCTCTACGCAGCGGATGCCGAGGGCCAGGACGCTGTCGGCGAGCTGGCGGAGGTCCGAGGGGCCGAGCAGCGGGTCGAAGCCGCCGCGCAGGATGAGGTCGCCGCGGAGGGTGCTGTCGGAGATTTCGCCGTGATAGGAGAGGCGGGTGGCGTAGAGGTAGCCGGTGCCCAGGAGGTCGAGGGCCGTGATGGCGGTGACGAGCTTCTGGCACGAGGCGGGGCGAAGCAGCTGGCGTTCGCCGTGGGCGTAGAGGGGGACGTCGGCGGTGAGGTCGTAGACGTAGAGCCCTACCTGCGTGCGCTCGAAAAGCGGGTCGGCGAGCAGACCGTCGAGGGCGACGGTGAGCGAGGCGCCCGACCCGGGCGTGGTGGCGGGGAGGTAGGGCGCGATATAGGGGGCGTCGGCGCCGGTGAGTACGGGAGGCAACCGGTCGGGGTGGCGCTCGGCGGGGACGTCGTCATCGTGGTGACGCTGGGCCGTGGCGGGCAGGACGGCGAGGAGGGCGAGCAGCAGCGGCGCAAGGCCGCAGAGGCGGGACAGCAGGGGGCGGAGAGGCATGGATTGACGGAAGGTTTACAAAAACGGTGCACGGAGTGGGGCCCGTGCACCGTTGCGATATGACGTATAGGTCTGTTCGGAGCGGATTAGTTCGCGCCGCTGGTCGACGTACCGGTCGTGGCCGCATTGGTAGCGGGCGTAGTGGCGTTGTTAGCGGGCGTGGTGTTGGTCGGCTGGGCCGTGAGGGGACCGGATACGCCGAGCTTGTCCATTACCTTTTTCGTGACGTTCTCGCTCAGGTTCTGGTTGATGAAGACGCCGGCTGCCTGCGACGCGGTGGTGTCGATGATGTAGATGTAGTTGCCTTCGCGGGCCACGGCGTTGACTGCGTCGAGCACCTTCTGGATGATGGGCTGCATCTTCTGCTGCTGTGCCTCGTTGAAGGCGCGCTGGTTGTCCTGGTTGGCTTGGTCGAGACGCTGCTGGAGGTCCTGCAACTCCTGCATGCGGCGGTTGCGGATGTTCTCCGGGGTCGACTCGTTGACTTCGTTCTGGAATTTCTGGTATTTCGTTTCGAGTTCCTTCTGCATGTTCTGGAGTTCGTCGGAATATTGTTTCCCGATGGCTTCGAGCTCGGTTTGCGCGGTCTTCACCTCAGGCATGGCCTGCATGACGGCGGTGTAGTCGAAGTGGGCGTACTTTTGAGCGGCGAGGCTCAGGGGTGCTACGAAGAGCACGAGCATTAGAATTTTCTTAATCATCTTGTATTGGTTTTGTAATTGTTCTCATTTTTTGCAATACGCTCATAGCCAGATGGGGGACCGGCGGAGTGCATCGCGGCAAAGTTAGTGATTTTAGTTGGAATAGCCGAGTTTCGCGAGAACCTCGTTGCTGATGTCGATGGTCGGGGAGGCGAAAATGATGTCGTCGGACGAGGCGCGGTCCATGACGAGCTGGAAGCCCTTGGACTGGGCGATGCTCTTCACGGCGTTGTAGATTTCGTCCTGGATGGGTTGGATGAGCGAGACGCGCTTTTTGTAGAGCTCGCCCTCGGGGCCGAAGTATTTCTTGCGCAGTTCGGACGCCTCCTTTTCCTTGTTGACGATGGCGTCCTCCCGTTCTTTCTTCTGCTCTTCCGAGAGAAAGACGGCCTCGTTCTGGTAGTTCTTGTAGAGGGTCTTGGCCTCGTTGTCGAGGGCCTCGACTTCGGCCTGCCATTTCTTAGAAGTCTGGTTCAGCTGCTCGTTGGCGCGTTCATAAGCCGGGATGTTGCTCATAATGTATTCCATGTCGACGAGCGCGAACTTCTGCGCGCTGGCGGTGAGCGTAAGGAACAGGCTCAGACAGAGAAGAGAAAAAATCTTTTTCATTGCCATTGTATTTTTTATGATTTTGGCACGGGACACTGCGCCCGACGGCGGCGGCCCGGGGCAACGCCGCGGCAGGCGCAGGCCTGACCTTCGTTAGAATTCCTGACCGATGATGAAGTGGAACTGAGAGCCTCCGACGTTCTGGCCGTTGATGGTTTTCTGGAAACCGTAGGCCCAGTCTATGCCCATGAGGCCGACCATCGGGAGAAGTATGCGGACGCCGACGCCGGCCGAGCGCTTCATGTCGAAGGGGTTGAAGTCTTTCACGTCGGTCCATGCGTTTCCGCCCTCGAGGAAGGCCAGTGCGTAGAGGCTGGTAGACGTTTCAAGCATGAGCGGGTAGCGGAGCTCGAGGGTCATTCGGCTGTAGGCGTAGGCGTTTTGGCCGTTGTTGCCGGCCAGGGCGCCGTTGTCGTAACCGCGGAGGCCGATGGTCTCGGTGGCGTAGCCGGTGGTGTAGCCCGACATGCCGTCGCCGCCGACGTAGTAGGTCTCGAACGGGGACTTCTTGTAGCGGTTGTAGGCCCCGAGGATGCCGAACTCGACACGGGTCATGAGGACCGGAGTCTTGACCGCGCTCGAGAGGGCCGTAAAGGTGCGGAACTTGAGCTTCCACTTGTGGTACTCAATCCAGCGGTACTTTTCCTGGGCCTCGCGCTGGTAGCTGGCACTCTGGTAGTTGTTGGCCAGGTTCTTATAGTCCTTGCCGTCCCACAAGGAGTAGGGCGGAGTGAGCGTAACGGAGAAGAGGAACTCGGAGCCGCGGCGCGGATAGAACGGGTGGTCCGTCGAATTGCGGCTCAGCGAGAGCGACAGGTTGATATTGTTACAGTTACCGTCCGAGATGAGGAAGTAATCCCAAGACTTCAGCATGTAGCGCGTATAGGAGAGCTCGGCCATGAACGTAAAGTAGTCGTCCGGCCAACGCAGGCGCTTACCGAAACCAATGGACAAGCCGAACAGCTTGATATACTTGTCGGGATTGTAATAGTCCGAGTAGTCGTACGGATAGTAGCTGCTGCCCAGTCCGTAATAATAGTTGTAGATGTTGTTATAGTCGTTGTAGTAGTTCGAGTTGATGTCGCTCTGCTTCGAGTAGTAGAGCGAGAAGGAGAACTGCGTCGGGCGCTTTCCTCCGAACCAGGGGTCGAAGAACGAGAGCGAGTAGCTCTGGAAATAGGTACCGTTCGTCTGGCCACTGAGCGAGAGCGTCTGCCCATCGCCCTGGGGGATGAAGCCTGCACGCTTGGCGCCACGGCCAAAGAGGTTCTGGATAGAGAAATTGGTGAACTTCAGACCGACCCGGCCCACGATGCCCGTTTGGCCCCAGCCCGCAGACAGTTCCACCTGGTCGCCGCCTTTGGTCACTAACGGATAAGTGATGTCGACTGTTCCGTTCGCCTGGTCCGGTTTGATGTTCTTGAACAGCTCAGTCTGCAGAGCTTCGGCGTCAAACTGATTCATGTTGGCCAGTTCCATCACGGAGCGCTTGATAGCGTCCATGCTGAACAGGTCGCCGGGCTTTGTGCGCAGCTCGCGGCGGATGACGTTCTCGTAAACTCGGTCGTTGCCGGCGATGCGGACGTGGTTGAACGTGGCCTGTTGCCCTTCGCTGATGCGCATTTCCAGGTCGATGGAGTCGCCGACGATGTTCACCTCCACCGGGTCCAGGTTGTAGAACACGTAGCCGTTGTTGTAGTAGAGGTTACCGATGGCGTCGTCGTCCGAGTGGAGGCGCTTGTCGAGCAGGGTCTGGTCGTACACGTCGCCGCGCTTCATCTTGAGCACCTGGGCCAGGTAGTCGGAGTTATAGACCGTGTTGCCCACCCACTCTACGTTGCGAAGATAATACTTCTGGCCCTGGTACATGTCGATATGGATGTTTACGTGGCCCTCATCGATCGTTTCTACGCTGTCTCGGAGCACAAGCGCGTCGCGATACCCCCAAGAGTTCATCCTATCGATCAGGAATCCTTTGTCTTCCTCGTATTTGTCGGGGATAAACTTCTTGGAGCGGAAGATATTGAGCAGGCTTTTTTCGTGAGTCTTCTTCATGGCGCGCTTTAGTTTCCCCACCTGCTTGGGGTCAACTCCCGTGATGAAGATCTTGTTCACTTTTACCTTCTCGTTTTTCGTGATGTTGACGTCTACGAGGACGCGGTTGTCGCCCGTGACGTCTTCGCGCTGGATGATGTCGACGGTGGCGTTCTTGAATCCCTTGTCGTCGAAGTAGCGTTTGACGAGCGTCTTGGCGCGGTTCACGATGTCGGGGCTGATTTGTCCGCCCACCTGGAGCCCTACGCGTTGCTCGATTTCCTCGCGTTCCGATTTCTTCACGCCGCTGTAATTGATGCTCGATATGCGCGGTTGCGCGGTGAGGTAGACGTGGAGATAGATGGTGCTGCCCACGATGCTGTCCGCTTCGATACGCACGTTCGAGAACAGTCTCATGTTCCAGTAGTGGCGTATGGCTTCGCTCACGGCGTCGCCGGGGATGTCGTAGGGCTTGCCCACGGTGAGGCCCGAGGCACTCTTGAGCATCTCGTTGTCCAGGTTTCCGCCGCCCTCTACGACTAGGCCGCCCAGGATGTATCGGTTGCGGTCCTCCGTATATGTAATGGTAGGCTTGATCTCTTTGGGCAGATCCGTCTGCGCTTGAAGCCGGCCGACCGACAGGGCCAGCGCCGCAAGCAAGAGAAATCGACTGCAATATCTCATAGGTTGTTTGTTTTCATTCTGTTCCAGGAACGGGCGGGACGGGGCCGTTCCGCCTCCCGACTGTCATTTTTGGATTTGTTCGCTGGTCCGTCCGTAGCGTCGTTCACGGTTTTGGTAGTCCACCAGGGCCTTGCACAAGGCCTCCGTGTCGAAGTCCGGCCAGTAAGTGTCGCAGAAGTATAGTTCCGAGTAGGCGCATTGCCAGAGCAGGAAGTTGCTCAGGCGCAGCTCGCCCCCCGTGCGTATCAGCAAGTCGGGGTCGGGCATGAACGAGGTGGACAGCTCGCGGCTAATAGTCTCCTCGTTGATGTCCCCGGGCTCCAGCATACGGTCAGCCGCGCGGGCCGCAATGCGTCTCACCGCCTCGGTAAACTCCCACTTGGCCGAGTAGCTGAGCGCGATGACCATCGTCAGGCCCGTATTGCCCGCCGTGCGGTCTTGCAGGCCGAGGATGGCCTCCCTCTCCTTGTCGGGCAGCCGGTTCAGGTCGCCGATGATGCGCAAGCGCACGTTGTTCTTCATGAAGAGCTCCTCTTCCATGGCCGTAAGGATGAGCGACATCAGTGCCGACACCTCCTCGGGAGGACGGTTCCAGTTTTCCGTGGAAAAGGTGTAGAGCGTCAGGAAACGTATGCCCAGCCGCGAGGCCGCAGTGGTGATTTCCCTGACAGCTTCCACGCCCTGCTGATGCCCCATGCTGCGGCTCAGACCACGCGCCTTGGCCCAGCGCCCGTTACCGTCCATGATGATGGCCACGTGCGTCGGGATGCGGTTCCTGTCCAGCTGTTCTTCGTAAGTCATGTCTTTTTTCCTTTAATAGCGGTCCGGGGTGCTCCGGCCCGGGTCAAAGCAATAAAGGCCTGGCTTCCAGCCGCGTCCTGCCTCAGTCTTTGTTGCAGTCCGGGCAGCGGGGCGCCAAGTCGTAGGTCAGCGTCAGGAGGGTGACGCAGTAGTGGTCTTTGTTCCTGAATCCGCCCGAGGTGATGCCCAGCGGTGCCTGCAGCCCCTCGAGGCGGTCGTTCATGGTGAAGTGCATGCGCCAGTCCAACCCCAGGTTGAGGCGCCTGCCTATTTTGTATTTCAGTCCGAACCCTACGGGGAAGTTCACCGCAAAGGCGTCGCCCGCGTCGGAGTAGGTCAGTCCCAGGCCCACCTGCAGGTAGGGCACCAGGCGGTAGAAGCCCTGATAGCTCCGTTCGTATCCGTAGGGCAGGAAGTGGATTTCGTAGAGCGCCGACAGGTCCGTCAGTCCTCCCTTCACCGAGAAGTCGAGACGTTCCGTACCCGCCGTGCCCGGCTGTGCCGGATAGAAATTTTTCACACCGGCCGTCGAGCCGCCCAGCTGGGAGTAGGTGAGCGCCGTCTTAATGGCCATGCGCGGGTTCAGAATGAAGCGGACCACGGCACCGCCGGCCGCCTTCGTCTGCCCGTAGAAAGCCGAGTTCACGTCGTTCAGGCTGAATCCGCCGCCGGCCGCCACGCCCAGTTCCATACGGTACTCCGTGGCTTCCTGCGCCGCCAGGTCTGCAGGACCTGTCAGCGAAAGCAGCAACAGCAGGAAAAGGCAAAGCCGGTTCATGGCAGCACGTCAAAGCAAGGGTCTCACTGCGCCTCGCCGTTACGGACCGAACGCTCGAACGAGGTCTGCGGCGTCGACCACCCGAGCCGGTTGTGGCGTCCGCGCCACACTTCGCCCGAGCCGCCGGCAATGAGCCAGATGAAGCCTTCGTCGTCCGTCGTGGCCGAGAGGCTCGTCGCGGCGGCCTCGTCCGTCAGCGGGCTGGTCAGTTCGTCGGTCTTCCAGGTGCGACCGTTGTCCTGGCTCCAGTAGAACGGAGCCACGCGACCCGCGGCGTCGCGGCCCGTCAGCAGGGTGCCGCCGTCGTAGGTAGCTATCGAGATGTCCGTCAGTGCGGGACAGTTGTTCGTATAATCGGCGATGGCCGGCAGGAAATACCAGTCGAAGGTGCCGGCCCCGGTCAGGTCGATGTTGCGCCGCCAGACGACGGGCTCGTCCGCTGCGTTGCGGCCCACGACGACAATGTCCTCCATCAGCGCGTCTGTCACGGACGCGACGCGCGTACCGGCTGCTGTCAGCGCGGGCAGTTGGGCCGTGTTGTCGGCCCCGTCGGCCGTCCACGTCGTGCCGTCGGCCGAGCTGTAGAAGCGGCCGCCGGCCAGGGCGAAGAGTTGCGCCGTGCCCGCCGCTACGAGAGCCGTGGGCGCCAGGTTGGCGCCGCAGGGCGTCCAGTCGATGGCGTCGGGCGAGGAGCAGATCTGTCCGTCGACCAGGGCAAAGAAGCGTTCCTTGAAATACAGGACGGACTGCACGTCCAGTCCTTCGGGCTCGGTGGCCGCCGTCCATTCGTCGGGCCGTTCGGTCGCGGCCTGCAGGCACACGGTCTGTCCGTCCGCCCTGCCGAACACGTAGAGCTGCCCGCCGGCGGCCAACGCGTGGTGGCCGGCCTCGAGGCGCGCCAAGTCGGCGTTGGCCGTGCAGACGCGGTTCCAGCGGAACGAGTCGCCCTCCTCCTTGTGTACGTTCACTTCCAGCCGGTACGTGCGTCGGGTCAGACCGTCCGGCGAGTAGACCGTCAGCTGCCGCGGTACGGAGCAGTCCGTGCTGTCCGTTATGGTGAACATCGTGTCGGCATCCGTCTGGAGCGACTTGATGAGCACGGTGCCCGAGGCGTTAAAGCTGCTGAACACGGTCTTTTCCACGTGCGTCCCCACCGGCAGCGAGTCGGCGTTGTAGATACGGTTGTTCAGCTGGTCGATATAGAGGGGATAGAGTGAGCCGGTCAGGTTGGCCACGTAGGTAGTGTCGTTGCCGCTGGGGGCTTTGAGGGTGACGGTGCGCTTCAGGCCGCCCAGCGTGGCCGCCGTGACCACGCAGTCGCGCATGCCGGTTGCTTCGTACGTGTGCTCCGACTCGCACGAGGCGCTCAGGAGCAGTAGCGGCAGGACCAGGGTGGGCCAAAGCGAAAAACGGATGCTCTTCATCTGTAAATATGATAAATCTTCAGAGAAATAGGTATGCTGGATGCAAAAGTAGCTATAAATTTCCCAAATCCGAAATTCGTGTCCGCATTTTGCAATATTTTATGCTTTTGCGCGTATCGGCGCAACGCACAGGCCGGGGCGCGCAGGTGTGCCGATACGCGCTCCGGTTACGGGCCTTAGCCCCGTCGCGACGGGGCTAAGGCGAGAAAAAACTGGGCTAAGGCCCGTGCGCGGCCCGACTGTCCGGCGCCGCGCGTCACAGCTCCAGGCTGAAGCGGTCCCTGTCGGCCAGGACGGGAAACTTGGCGCGGAAGGCCTGCTGGCGCTCCACGTCGGGCGTGAAGCTGACGGCGCAGGCCTCACCGTAGGCCGGCAGTCCCTGGGGCGAGCGGCCATAGGCGTCGACCCAGGTGGTGCCGCCGCGGTAATGGCACGCCGGGTCGCTCCCGACGCGGTTGACGCCCGCCACGAAGCACTGGTTCTCGAGCGCGCGGGCGCGCAGCAGCGTGTCCCATACGTCCTGTCGCGACTCGGGCCACGACGCGACGCAGAGGATGCCGTCGTAGTCGTCGCGGTTGCGGAGAAAGACGGGGAAGCGCAGGTCGTAGCACGTGGCCAACAGCAGGCGCAGCCCCTGGCACGTAGCCACGACGCGGTGCGTGCCGGGGGTGTAGTGGGCGGCCTCGCCGCCGTAGGTGAAGAGGTGGTGCTTGTCGTACTGCGTCAGTTGCCCTTCCGGCCCGACGAAGTAGAAGCGGTTGTAGAAGCGGCCCGCCTCGCGCGCGGCCAGCGTCCCGGCCATGCAGCACCTGCGGCTGCAGGCCGTCTGAATCATCCAGCGGAGCGCGGCCGACGACTGGCGCGCCGTCTCGTCGTCGGGTTCGGTCACGAAACCGGTGCCCCACATCTCGGGCAGCACGTAGAGGTCGCTGTCCGGCTGGTCGGCCATGAGGCGCTCGGCCCCGGCGATGTTGGCCGCGGCGTCGTTCCAGCGGATGTCTGTTTGCAGAAGTGTGATGTTCATGGAAGTAGATGGATAAGGTAAGGCTGCGGCCGCCGTTCCCGGTCAGTCGGGCTGGTAGATGACGTTGAATTCGTAGATGGAGGGCGGGGCGGTGGCGGCGAGTACCCTCAGGCGCACCTGGCTGGCGGTGACGGTCTGCGGGAAGCGGACCACCTTGCAGTCGCCCATAGGCCCGTCGCCGTAGTAGATGGTGCGCCACTCGCCGTCCTGCAGGGCGTCGATGCAGTAGCGCACGATGCGGTTGGTGCGCCGGTTGCCGAAGCCGTCGGCCATACGCTTCGTGTCCATGTATTCGAAGATGTCAATCTTGTTGAACGCCACGTCGCCGCCCAGATTGACCGTGAGCGTGGGGCACTTGTCGCGCGAGGCCCAGCGCGTTTCCATGCCGCCGTCGGTGGCTTTCCCCGCCTCGTAGCCCTCGGAGTAGGTCGACGTGGCCGTGGTGGCGGCGCCTTTCGAGAGGGTGGTGCCGCCCGTGGGCAACGGCTGGCCGGGACTCAGGCCCAGGCGCCGGGCCAGGGCGATAGCGGCCAGGGCCTCGTGCTCGCGGATGCGGCCGGTCCGGTCGGGCGGGATGTTGACGACGAGCGTGTTACCGTTGGCCGTGCAGCGGTAGAAGAGTTCCTGCAACTCGTCCACGTCGCGCACTGCCGCGGCGTCTTTCTTGGCGAACCAGGTCCAGCTTTTGCTGATGCAGAGGGTGTGCTCGAAGGGTAGGTAGTAGGACTGCCCGGCGTGGAGGTATTGCTTCTTGTCGTCGGGGTGTGCAATCTTGGGGTCCCACAGGCGGAAGTCGCTGGGGAAGTAGCGGAAGTAGTACCGGTCGTCGACGGTCATCTCGTCGGGGTGGACCATGTCGTCCTTACCCTCCGTCCGGACAATCGTCTGGTTGACGCCCACGGCACAGTAGGGCTGGTAGCGCTTGATGTGCCGGTAGACGCGCTCCAGGTCCCAATCGGCCGGCTTGCGGGCCCAGGCACCGTCGAGCCAGACCTCGCAGACGTCGCCGTAGTTGGTGAGCAGCTCGGTCAACTGGTTGCACATGTAGTCGATATAGGCGTTCGGGTCCTTCTGCTTGAAGCTCGGCTCCTTCCGGTCCCAGAGCGAATAGTAAATGGCGAAGCCGAGACCGTACTTGCGGCAGGCGTCCGAGACGGCGCGCACCACGTCCGTCTTGACGGGCGAGGAGGCCACGTCGTAGTCCGTGTACCGGCTGTCCCAGAGGCAGAAGCCGTCGTGGTGCTTCGTGACGAGCAGCACGTAGCGGAAACCGGCGTCGCGCGCCACGCGCACCCACTGGTCGCAGTCCAGGCGGGTGGGGGCATACTGACTGGCGGGAATGGAACCGTCGGACCACTCCGTCTCGCCGAAGGTGTTGACGCCGAAGTGTATGAACATGCCGTAGCCCCGTTGCTGCATGAGTTGCTGCGTACGGTTGGGCTGCGTGGCCGGTTGGATGTCCTCCGCGCGGCTGGGCTGGAGCGACAGCGCGAGGAGGAGCAGGGACAGCAGAGCGTGTTTCATGGGAATAAGGGTTAAGGATGAGAAAAATAGGTGGGTTCGCGCAAATGTAAGAATAAAAAACCAGCTGGCGGCGACGCGGCGCGGAAATGTGCGGATAAAAAAAGCGGGCGGTCCGTCCCGGTGCGCTTTTTCGCAGGTCCGTTTCCCCGGACGGAAGAAAAGTGCTAATTTTGCGGTACGGTTCAAAAGAATGGGCTCACAGACTTATGTCGGATATTATCGTAATCCTGATTCTGGTCGCAATTAACGGCTTTTTTTCTTTGTCGGAGGTAGCGCTGATTTCGGCCCGGCGCGCCCGGTTGCAGACCGAGGCCAAGGCCGGGAGCAAGGCGGCCCGCATCGCCCTTCGCCTCATGGACGACCCCGACTGCTTCCTCTCGACGGCACAGATCGGCATCACGGTCGTGTCCATCCTGACCGGCATTTACTCGGGCGAGACGCTGGCGGACGACTTCGCCGTCGTGCTGACCGGCTGGGGCATGAACGCGACAGTGGCCCCGACCGTGGCCAAAGCGGTCATCGTGGTGTTGGCCACTTACCTGCAATGCGAGCTGGGCGAACTCTTCCCCAAGCGCATCGCCATAGACCGGGCCGACGCGATGGCCCGCCTCTCGGCGCCGCCCATGCTTTTCTTTGCCCGCCTCTCGTTCCCCTTCGTGTGGCTCCTGTCCCACTCGACGGAACTCCTCATCCACGTGTTCCGCCTCCGGCGCGACGAATCGCACGTGACGGAGGAGGAAATCAAGTCCGTCATCCAGGAGGGCACGAAAGCCGGCGAGGTGCAAGAAGTGGAGCAGGACATCATGGAGCGTGCCTTGGTGATGGGCGACTGCAAGGTGGAGGCCCTGATGACCCACCGCGCGGACCTCATCACCCTGGACGTGAAGATGTCGGCCGCCGACGTGGAGGCCGTGGTCCGCGTGACGCCCTACGCCGCCTACCCCGTCGTGGAAGACACGCTCGACGAGGTGCGCGGCATCGTTACGCTCAAGGACCTGGTCCTCTCGCTCTCGAAACCGAACTTCAACCTGCGCCACCTGTTGCAGCGCCCCATCTTTTTCCCCGAGAACATGACGGTCTACAAAGCCTTGTCCGAGCTGAAGAAACGGCGCTCCAACCGCGCCCTCGTATGCGACGAGTTCGGACAACTGCAGGGGCTCATCTCGCTCAAGGACATTCTGGAAGGCCTCGTAGGCAGCATCGACGAGCCCCGCGAGGTGCCCGACATCGTAGCGCGGGCCGACGGGCGCAGCTGGGTGGTGAGCGGGCAGTGCCCCTTCTACGATTTTCTGGACTACTTCGGCAAGGAGGATGCGTTCAAGACGGACTTCGTCACCGTGGGCGGGCTCATCCTGGACCTGTTGGGCCACATCCCGCAGGAGGGCGAGCACCTCAGCTGGAACGGGCTGCACATGCGCATTCTCAAGATGGACGAGACGCGCATCGACTCCATCCTCGTGAAACTGGTCTGACGCCCCCGGCGCCTTGCGGCAGAGACATACACCTATAATAATATAATATGACTGATATTGAAATCGCACGTGCCACTACGTTGAAACACATCGACGAAGTGGCCGCATCCATGGGCATTGGCCGCGAAGACCTGGAGCACTACGGCAAGTACATTGCCAAACTGCCGCTCAGCCTGCTCGAAGGCCGCAAGCCGGGCCACCTGATTCTCGTGACGGCCATCACAGCCACGAAAGCCGGCATCGGTAAGACGACAGTTTCCATCGGCCTCGCGCTGGGCCTGAACCATATCGGCCGCCGCGCGGTGGTAGCGCTCCGCGAGCCTTCGCTTGGTCCCTGCTTCGGCATGAAGGGGGGCGCGGCCGGCGGCGGGCATGCCCAGGTGTTGCCCATGGAGCGCATCAACCTGCACTTCACTGGCGATTTCCACGCCATTACTTCGGCCCACAACATGATTTCTGCCCTGCTGGACAACTACCAGTACCAGCACGCCGGCGACGGCTTCGCGTTGAAGGAAGTGCTGTGGCGCCGCGTGCTCGACGTAAACGACCGGGCCCTTCGCTCTATTGTCACCGGGCTGGGGCCTGCGACCAACGGACTGACGCAGCAGAGCGGTTTCGACATCACGCCGGCCTCGGAACTGATGGCTATTCTCTGTCTGGCTACGGACGAGGCCGACCTGCGCCGTCGCGTAGAGAACATCCTGCTGGGCTACACGTACGACGGCAAGCCTTTCACTGTGCGCGACCTCGGCGTAGCGGGCAGCGTGATGGTCCTGCTCAAGGACGCGATGGCGCCTAACCTGGTGCAGACGACCGAAAACACGCCGGCCATTGTCCACGGCGGCCCGTTTGCCAACATAGCCCACGGCTGCAACTCGCTGGTGGCCACGCGCATGGCCCAGGCTTACGGTGAATACGCCATTACGGAGGCGGGCTTCGGCGCCGACCTCGGGGCGGAGAAGTTCTACAACATCTTGTGCCGCAAGAGTGGGCTCCAGCCCGACCTTACGGTGATTGTGGCCACGGCCCAGGGCCTGAAGATGCACGGCGGCGTCGCCCTGGACCACATCAAGGAGCCCAACCTCGAGGGACTGCGCGCCGGCCTGGCCAACCTGGACCGCCACGTGGCCAACCTGCGCTCGTTCGGACAAACGGTACTCGTGGCCTTCAACCGCTTCAAGGAGGACACGGACGAAGAGATGGAGCTGCTGCGCCACCATTGCGAGGACGTGCTCGGTGCCCCCTACGCGGTGAACAATGCCTACGCCGAGGGCGGAGCCGGCGCCGCCGACATGGCCCGCCTGGTCGTCGAGACCATCGAACGCCAGCCGTCCGCACCGCTCCACTTCACGTATGCCGACACCGACTCCCTGCGCACCAAGATCGAGAAGGTGGCCCGGCAAATCTATGGCGCCGGCACCGTCAGCTTCTCGAAGGCGGCCCTGAAACGCCTCAAGGCGGCCGAGGACATGGGCTTCGGCGCCTTCCCCGTCTGCATCGCCAAAACGCAATACTCCTTCTCGGCCGACGCCAAGCGCTACGGCGCAGTGGAAGGCTTCGACTTCCAAATTCGCGATATCGTCATCAACGCGGGCGTCGAGATGATTGTGGCCATCGCAGGCGACATCATGCGTATGCCTGGCCTGCCGCGCGACCCGCAGGCGAACCATATTGACTTTGTTAACGGAGAAATCGTCGGCCTGAGTTGAAGCCGGCCGAACCTCTGTCAGACTTTTAGCGGCGGGATGCCTGCGCCTTTCTCGGATACGGCGCGGATATCCCGCCGCACTTTTTGCTCGGGGCGGGCCGGTCCCAGCCGGCGCGCGGACCGTAGCGGCTACACCTATATATATTATGGTACGGCGCGCAACCGGCACGGCGGCGCCCGGCGGAGGGGGAGGCGGCGCCCGGCGTAAGGCCGTGAGCCGCAACGGTATATTCGGGAAAACGTAACGGCATTGTAACGGAGGAGGTAACGGGGATTGTGTAATTTTGCACTGGATTTAACAAAATTAGGTTACTTGATATGCGAAAAAACTTGTGGGCCTTATTGCTTTTCTTACTGATTTGGCCTCTCCAGACTACAGCCCGCCGCTACACGGTGATTGTCTCGCTCGACGGATTCCGTTATGACTACACGCAGATTTACGACACGCCTTTCCTCAACTGGCTGGGCCATGAGGGCGTCTCGGCGGTGATGCAGCCCTCGTTTCCCTCTGTGACGTTCCCCAATCACTATACGCTGGCCACCGGTCTCTATCCCGACCATCACGGCATCATTGCCAACAGCTTTACGGACAAGGCGAGCGGCCTGCACTTCAGCCTCGGCACGAAGGAGACGAAGCAGGACCCGCGCTTTTGGCGCGGCGAGCCCGTCTGGCAGACCGCCCAGCGGCAGGGGCAGCGCGTCGGCGTGGTCTATTGGCCGGGCTCCGACGTGAAAATCAATGGCACCTATCCCACATACTATCACGACTACGAGCAAAAGCCGCTGCTTTCCTTTACGGCCCGCATCGAGCGGGTGAAGGAGCTGCTCCAGCTTCCCGAGGACAAGCGCCCCGCGCTCGTCATGACCTATTTCGAGGAACCGGACCACAGCGGACACGTCTACGGCCCGCTGACGTCCGAAACGCGGCGCACCGTGGCGCGGCTGGACGTGTTGGTCGAGCAACTGTGGGAGCGGTTGCAGGAACTGGCTTTCGCCGACAGCATCAACTTCATCGTGACGGCTGACCACGGCATGACGGCGGTCAACCCTGAGCGCGTGGTCCGGCTGACCGACTACGTGAAGCCCGGCTCGTATGACCGCATCGAGCCCGGTATTCCCACGCAGATCTACGCGCCGGCCGGCCGGGTGGACGAACTCCTGGCGGCGCTGGCCCGCGTACCTCACGTGAAAGCTTGGCGCAAGGACGAGATACCCGCCGCACTCCACTACGGCTCGGATGCCAACATCGGCGACGTGGTCGTACTGCCCGACATGGGCTGGATAATCAGCGAAAAGCCGATGGCCCGTCCCGGCGGCGCCCACGGTTTCGACCCGGCCGGGAACGATATGCTCGTGCCCTTCCTCGCCGTCGGCCCCGACTTCAGGCAAGGCTACCGCAAGGCGACCCAGTTCTCCAACACCTGCGTCTATCCCCTCCTGTGCCGCCTGCTGGGCGTAGCGCCCGCAGCGTGCGACGGTCGGCTGACCGACGTAGAGGACCTGCTCCGTTGAACTGAGAAATGAGAAAATTGTTTTATATCACCAATCTCTAACGTATGGTAAATTATTCCAAGATCATGCTTACCGCGCTCGCGCCGGCATTCGCCATCTGCGCCAGTGCGCAAGTGACGACGTCTGCTATGAGCGGACGCATTGTGGACGAGGCGCAGCAGCCCGTCATCGGTGCCGCCGTCACCGCAGTGCACACTCCGTCCGGCACGCGGTACACAGCCGTGACCAACAACGACGGCCGCTACACCCTCCAAGGTATGCGTACCGGCGGTCCCTACACGGTGACCATCTCCTACCTGGGTTACGGGAAGAAAGTTTTCGAGAAACTTTACCTGGAATTGGGTAACACGCTTCCGCTCAATGCCGAGCTGGCTCCGGTCGATACCGAGCTGGGCGAGGCCGTAGTCGTAGCCAACGCCCGCCAGCAGGGCGGCGGGGCGCGCAACTATTCCCTGGACCGCATCCAGGCGACCCCGACCATCGACCGCAGTGTCTACGACATCGTGAAGAATTCCCCGATGGCCATGTCGTCCAAGAATGGCGGCATCACTATTGCCGGAACGAACAACCGCTACAACAGCTTCCAGATTGACGGTACGGTGGCCAACGACGTCTTCGGCCTTTCCGCCGGCGGTACGAACGGCGCCCAGACCAACGCCAACCCCATCTCCATGGACGCTATCCAGGAAATCCAGGTCGTAGTCGCTCCCTACGACGTCCGTCAGGGCGGCTTCACCGGCGGTGGCATCAACGCCATCACCAAGCAGGGTACGAACAAGACCTTTGGTTCGGCCTACACCTACTTTAACAACCAGAGCATGTACGGCAAGCACAGCGCCTTGCAGGATTACGCTGAGTCGCCCCTCTCGCAGCAGTATTCCCGCACCTATGGCGGTACGCTCGGCGGTGCTATCATTAAGGACAAGCTCTTTTACTTCGTGAGCGCCGAGGGACACAAGGAGTCCTATCCTTCTCAGTATTACCCCGGCTATACGAGCACGTACATCACCTCCGACGTCGCTGCGCAGATTGCTAACCGCTACTACGACCTGACCGGGGTGCAGGAAAGCTACGGCCAGCGCGACATCGAGCAGAAGTCGTTCGGCCTCCTGGCCCGTATCGACTGGAACATCAGCGACAAGCACAAGCTCGCCGTCCGCTATCAGCACAACAACTCCTACAAGGACTCTTACGGCTCGGGCTCCAGCGAATACTTCTTCGTGAACTCCGGCTTCCGCTACAATAACAAGACGAACGCCCTCGTAGCCGAGTTGAACTCTCAGATCTCTGAGAACCTCTTCAACGAGTTGCGCGGTTCGGCCACCTTCGTTCGCGACCACCGCGAGATTCCTTACGCCGGCCCCTCCATTGCCATCAGCAACGTCTACGGTGCGGACGGCACCTCGCTGAACGATGTGAGCATCGGTACGGAGTATTCCTCCGGCGCCAACTCCCTCGACCAGGACATCTACCTCGTGGAGGACAACCTCTCCTGGTATCTGGGCGACCACACCCTGACGTTCGGTACGCACAACGAGTTCTACCGCATCAAGAACCTCTTCCTCCAAGGCGCCTACGGCGAGTGGAGCTTCGACTCGCTCGAGGACTTCCTCAACGACAACCCCTGGCGTTTCCGCTACGCCTATACCGACCCCGACATCACGGGGAGCCTGCAGTACGCGCCCTCGCTGAAGGCCGGCCAGTTCGGTTTCTATGTGCAGGACAAGTGGGTTCCGAACAACAACTTCAACTTGACGTACGGCCTGCGCTTCGACATCCCGCTCATCTTCAACAGCCCGATGGAGAACCCGCAGTTCAACGCCTTCGCCGCCGCTAACAACCTGGGCGTAGAGGTAGGCCAGACGCCCAGCGCCAAGCTGATGGTGTCGCCGCGCGTAGGCTTCAACTGGTACACGAACGACAGCCATCGCACGCTGCTCCGTGGCGGTGTCGGCATCTTTACCGGCCGCGTGCCCTTCGTCTGGCTGAGCAACGCCTTCAACAATACCGGTATGGACGTGAAGAAGGTGACGATTCAGAACAACAACGTTCCCAGCCTCGTGCAGTATAAGGACAACCCCCTCGCCGCCGCCGAGAGCGGAACGGCCAGCTCGTCCGACATCGTGACCGTAAGCAAGAACTTCAAGTATCCGCAGGTGCTCCGCGCCAACCTGGCCCTCGAGCAGATGCTCCCCGGCGAAGTGAAGATGACCCTTGAGGGAATTTACTCCAAGACCTTGAACAACGTCTTCTTCGAGAATCTCGCCATCACCAACAACGGCGAGAAGGTCTACGCCGTGCCGGGTGTTGAAGCCTCGGCCGCTCCCTACTACACCATGCGTAGTGGCAACTACAACAGCATCATTAACCTGAAGAACACCAACGAGGGTTACTCCTACGCCCTCTCGGCCATGCTCGAGAAGAGCTTTGACTTCGGTCTCGACCTTATGGCCAGCTACACCTTCGGCCACTCCAAGTCCGTGAACGACGGTACCTCTTCCGTGGCCTACTCGAACTGGCAGTACAACTACTCGCGCGACACGAACGGCCGCGGTGAGCTCGGCTACTCCAAGTTCGACGTGCCCCACCGCGTGATGGTGCAGGCCAGCTACACCAGTCCCCGCTACTGGAACAACTGGATGAGCACCACCGTGGCCCTGGTCTACAACGGCTTCTCCGGTGGCCGCTACAGCCTCTCCATGTATGAGTCGCAGGACTTCAACGGCGACGGCGCGCGCGGTAATTCGCTGCTCTACATCCCGACGGACGCCGAGCTCGACCAGATGGACTTTGCCGACGTGGTGCGTAACGGTGAAGTCGTCATGACGGCTGCCGAAGGCCGCGAAGCCTTCCGTCAGTGGATTGTGAACGACAGCTACGCCAAGAACCATCGCGGACAGTACGCCGAGCGCAACTCGAACCACACCGACTGGGAGCACGAGCTGAACCTCCATCTCGCGCAGACCATCTATAATCCGAAGGGCGCCGGCAAGCTGGAGTTCACGTTCGACATCATTAACTTTGCCAACATGCTCAACAAGAAGTGGGGCGCCACCTATGGCAACGTCTACAACCTCACTCCCCTTGCCGTTCAGAGCGTGACGGCCGATGCCGCCGGCAACCGCGTGGCTACCTACACGTACAACACGAACAGCTATCCCCAGGTGAGCGACGTCTCCTCCCGCTGGCACTGCCAGGTGGGCGTACGCCTCACGTTCTAAAATCCCAAGGCATCAATCCCGGGGCTTGTCCCCGACCTATCTACCGGTATCCTCCCGCCGCCCCGTGCGTCGGGAGGATTTTTTGTTCCGCTTCGCCCGGGAGCGGCGGCCGGT
This sequence comes from uncultured Prevotella sp., assembly GCA_900556465.1. Lineage (GTDB taxonomy): Bacteria > Bacteroidota > Bacteroidia > Bacteroidales > Bacteroidaceae > Alloprevotella. Next base: position 29,261 of record USPK01000005.1, read on the forward strand.
CTGCGGGGCGGCGGCGCGCCGCGTGCGGGCCGCGGGCTTTCGGGGAATGCCGCCGCGGTTAAGGGCCGCCGCCACGGGGCTAAGGCCAGTTTTTACGGGAATAGGCCCAGTTTTTACGGGGCTAAGGCCCGTGCTTGCGGAGACTGACCGCGCAGCCGGCGAGACAGGGCGCGCCGCCGCGGCGGCCGGGGGCATTGTTGCGGAGACGGACCGCGCGGCCGCCCCGGGCCGGACCGCACGCGGAGCGCGGGGCGACGGCAGCCCGGGGCTGGGGCCGCGGCGGCGCGGAAACGGCTGCCGGCTGGCGAAAAGGCGCCGCCTGGCGCGACGGCTGTTAATTTTATCGCTCCCGGCCGGTCCCGACGCCGGCGGCCGCGGCACTGCGCCGCCGGCGCCGCGCCGGGCGTCGCGCCCCGGTGGGCCGACGGTCGGCAGGGCTACTGCTATTTTGCATTTTTCCTGTGGCTATTTCATGGAATTTTGTTATTTTTGCCGACAAAGGAATTGTCCATGAAGATTATCCTGAACCCGAAATACGAGTTTCTACGCGATTATCTCATCCATATCGACGAGCACTTTGAGAAAGAGGGCAAGGAGATATTCCGCGACCGCAACGTGTTGCGCACCCTAGAAGTGGACGGACTGACGCTCTGCGTGAAGCGCTACGGTCCGTCGTCGTTGTGGAATCGCCTGGCCTGCCAGTTCTATAAAACGTCGAAGGGCGTGCGCGCCTACTTCAGACCGCTGGCACTGCGTGAGCGCGGTTTCGAGAGCCCCGAGCCCATAGCCTACGTCCGTTACGGGCGGGGCTGCCTGCACTCGCAAAATTTTTTTGTGTGCCTGCATTCGGACTACCGGTACAGTCTGGCGACGGTGGCCAACCTGCCGAAGGAGGAGCGCGACGAGCTGGTCCGCAGCTTTGCCCACTTCGCGGCGCGGCTGCACGAGGACGGCTTCCTGCACCGCGACTTCTCGTCGAGCAACATTCTCTTCGACAAGGTGAACGGACGCTTCCACTTCTCGCTGATCGACACGAACAGCATGCGCGTAGGGCGCCCGGTGAGCGTGGAACGGGGCTGCACCAACCTGGGACAGCTCACGGGCGACGACGCCTTCTTCTCGACCCTGGCGCACGAGTATGCCGCGGCACGGGGCGCCGACGCCACGCGCTGCGAGCGCTGGATAGGCCGGGCGCGAAGAGCGCTCAGCGCAGTACACTGACGGCGCGCCCGGGCACGCCCCCTTGCGGCCGCCCGCGGGCATAGCCCCGCGACGGCGGGCCCCGTCGGCACGGGGCGGGGGACCGCGGCGCCGCCTCTCCGCCCCGTATCGGCATCCGCCGGGCAGGGCACGGTCCGGCCGCTCCCGGCAGCGGCGACGGACCAGACGTTGCAGAAAAACACGCGGGCCGGCAACGGGCCATCCTCAGACTACCACACCGCACCCCTCCCCCAGGGCGAAGCGCTCCGGAACGACGCGCCGGGCCGGCTCTCCCTCACGGCCAACGCCTTTTGGCACGAATCGTGAACGCGAGCCGCGGAAACGTAAAAAAATGCTTAGGATGAGAATAAAAGTGGTAAGTCGGTCTTGCAGCTTTCCGAGATGTTGTATCTTTGCAAGTAATAACCCAATCTTTACGCTTATGTTGGAGACATTTTACAGAACCCACGCTTATCTCGTGGAACACTTCGAGGCTCCCGTCCGCCGGTCGCTGATGGACACGATCGACTGGAGCTACCGCATGATAGGCATCCGCGGTCCGCGCGGTGTAGGACGCACGTCCTTTCTCCTGCAGTACGCGAAGGAGCACTTCGACCCGCGTCTGCGGCAGTGTCTCTACATCAACCTGAACAACTTCTATTTCCAAGGCCGCGGGCTGGTGGATTTTGCAGGAGAGTTTGTGGCCAATGGCGGACAGGTGCTCCTCGTGGACCAGGCCTTCAAGTTGCCCGACTGGCAGCGCCAGCTCTGCGACTGCTACCACCGCTATCCCTACCTCCGCATCGTCTACACCACAACCTCGGTCAACGCGGGCGAGGCCGACACGTCCGAGCTGGCCTCCATAAGCCGCATCTACGTGCTCCACGGCTTCTCGTTCCGCGAATACGTCAACCTGCAGACGGGCAACGACTTCCAGACGTTTGAACTGGAAAACCTGCTGCGCGACCACGAACAGGTGCTCAAGCTCATCGTGCCGCGCGTGAAGCCCTGGGAATACTTCCAGGACTACCTGCACCACGGTTACTACCCCTTCTTCCTGGAAAACCACAACTTCATGGAGGCGCTGCTCAAAGCGATGAACATGATGATAGAAGTGGACATCCTTTTCAGCAAACAGGTGGAGTTGAAATACCTCTCACGCATCAAGCGCCTGCTCTACCTGCTGGCCGTGCAGGGTGGCACGACGCCCAACGTGAGCCGGCTCGCCGAAGAAATCGGGACCAGCCGCGCCACGGTGATGAACTATCTGAAATATCTCGAGGAAGCACGGCTCATCAACATGGTCTATCGCGAGGGCGACTCCTTCCCGAAAAAGCCGGCCACCATTATGCTCCACGACACGAACCTCGTATATGCCGTCTACGCCCCGCAGATGCAGGAGCAGATGATTATGGAGACGTTTTTCGTCAACGCCCTGTGGCGCCACCACGCCGTAAACAAGGAGCGCCGCAACGGCTTCTTCCGCGTCAATCACTCTGTGGACGTCTGCGTCTGCGACTATAAGAAGCGCGTCAAGAGTATTCCGGGAATGTACACGGCCCGTTACCACATGGAGGTGGGCCGGGACAACGACTTGCCCCTCTGGCTCTTCGGCTTCCTGGACTGATGCGGTTCCGTCCGCCCTCCTGCTCCGCGCCCCGCGCACAGGAGAGCGGGCGGAACGGCCTTTTCTCAAAAAATCCTGCAATGTGCATTTTACAACTTAAATAGAAATACTACCTTTGCAGGGTAAACAAGCAAATCCTATCTAACGATTTAAATTTTCAACATCACGGTTATGGCAAAAGAAAAGAAATTTATCACGTGCGATGGTAATCAGGCTGCCGCGCACATTGCTTACATGTTCTCGGAGGTCGCTGCCATCTACCCGATCACCCCGTCTTCGCCGATGGCGGAACACGTGGACGAGTGGGCCGCCCAGGGCCGGAAGAACCTCTTCGGCGACACGGTGACGGTCCAGGAGATGCAGTCCGAAGGCGGTGCTGCCGGCGCCGTTCACGGCTCGTTGCAGGCCGGCGCGCTGACGACGACGTTCACCGCCTCCCAGGGCCTGCTGCTCATGATCCCGAACATGTACAAAATTGCCGGCGAGCTGTTGCCCTGCGTCTTCCACGTGTCGGCACGCACCCTGGCCACCCATTCACTGTGTATCTTCGGTGACCACTCCGACGTGATGGCCTGCCGCCAGACCGGCTTCGCCATGCTCTGCGAAGGCAGCGTGCAGGAAGTGATGGACCTCTCCGCCGTAGCCCACCTGGCCACGATCGAAAGCCGTGTACCCTTCATCAACTTCTTCGACGGCTTCCGCACCAGCCACGAGTACCAGAAGATTGAGGAAATGGACATGGAAGACCTCCGCCCGCTCGTCGACATGAAGGCCCTGGAGGAATTCCGCGCCCGTGCCCTTTCGCCCGAACACCCCGTAGCCCGCGGTATGGCCGAAAACCCGGAAACCTTCTTCGCTCACCGCGAGGTGTGCAACGCTTACTACGACGCCGTGCCCGGCATCGTGGAGAAATACATGGAAGCCGTCTCCCGCATCACGGGTCGCGAGTACAAGCTCTTCAGCTACTACGGCGCCGAAGACGCAGAGCGCGTCATCATCTGCATGGGTAGCGTGACGGAAGCAGCCCGCGAGGCCATCGACTACCTGAACGCCAAGGGCGAAAAGGTCGGCATGGTCAGCGTACACCTCTACCGCCCCTTCAGCGCCAAGCACTTGCTCGCCGCCGTGCCCAAGACCTGCAAACGCATTGCCGTACTCGACCGCACGAAAGAGCCGGGCGCCGTCGGCGAACCGCTCTATCTCGATGTCAAGGAGGCCTATTATAATGAGGAGAACCACCCGCTCATCGTGGGCGGCCGTTACGGACTCGGCTCCTGCGATACGACCCCGACGATGATCATCTCCGTTTACGACAACCTGGCCCTGCCCCAGCCGAAGGACCACTTCACCCTCGGCATCGTGGACGACGTGACGTTCACCTCCCTCCCCCTGGAGAAGGAAATGGCCCTGGGCGGCGAAGGCATCTTCGAGGCCAAGTTCTACGGACTCGGTGCCGACGGAACCGTGGGCGCTAACAAGAACTCCATTAAGATTATCGGTGACAACACGGACAAGTATTGCCAGGCCTACTTCAGCTACGACTCGAAGAAGTCCGGCGGCTTCACGTGCTCGCACCTCCGTTTCGGCAACCACCCCATCCGTTCCACGTACCAGATCAAGACGCCTAACTTCGTGGCTTGCCATGTCCAGGCCTATCTGCATATGTACGATGTGTTGCGCGGCTTGCGCGACAACGGCACCTTCTTGCTCAACACCATCTGGGAAGGGGACGAGCTGGTGGCCAACTTGCCCAACAACGCGAAGCGCTATTTCGCTGAACACAACATCACTGTCTACTACATCAACGCTACGAAGATTGCCCAGGAAATCGGGCTCGGCAACCGCACGAATACTATCCTGCAGTCCGCCTTCTTCCGCATTACGCAGGTCATCCCTGTTGAGCTCGCCGTCGAGCAGATGAAGAAGTTCATCGTTAAGTCCTATGGCAAGAAGGGCCAGGACGTTGTCGACAAGAACTATCAGGCCGTTGACCGCGGTGGCGAGTACAAGCAGCTGCCCGTAGACCCGGCCTGGGCCAACCTGCCCGAGGACAAAGCCGTCGTACGCGACGAACCGGCCTACATTAGCGAACTCGTCCGCCCGATTAACGCCCAGAACGGCGACCTGCTCCCCGTCAGCGCCTACAAGGTTTCCGTCGACGGTACCTGGAAGCAAGGCACGGCCGCCTATGAGAAGCGTGGCGTGGCCGCCTTTGTTCCTGTCTGGGAGGAAGCCAACTGTATCCAGTGCAACAAGTGCGCCTTCGTCTGCCCGCACGCTGCCATCCGTCCGTTCGTATTGAACGACGAAGAAGTGAAGAACTTCAAGGGCGCCACCCTCGAGATGAAGGCACCGGCCGCCATGAAGGGCATGCACTTCCGCCAGCAGGTCGACGTGCTCGACTGCCTCGGCTGCGGCAACTGTGCCGACGTTTGCCCGGGCCTGCGCGGCAACAAGGCACTCAAGATGGTGCCCCTCGAAGGCCAGCTCGCCGAGCAGGAGAACTGGGACTACTGCGTGAAGAACGTAACGAGCAAGCAAGACCTCGTAGACATCAAGCTCAATCCGAAGAACTCCCAGTTTGCTACGCCTCTCTTCGAGTTCTCGGGCGCTTGCTCCGGTTGCGGCGAGACGCCTTACGTGAAACTCGTCAGCCAGCTCTTTGGCGACCGTCAGATGATTGCGAACGCCACGGGCTGTTCGTCCATCTACTCCGGCTCCATTCCTTCCACGCCCTATACGACCAACGCCAAAGGGCAGGGTCCCGCATGGGCCAACTCCCTGTTCGAGGACTTCTGCGAATTTGGTCTGGGCATGGTACTGGCCAACAAGAAAATGCGTGCCCGCATCCAGGCGCTGCTCGAACAGAGCATGGCCGACGAGCACGTACCCGCCGACTTCAAGGAAGCTGCCCAGCAGTGGATTGACGGCAAGGACGACGCCGACGCCAGCCGCGCCGCAGCCGGCCGCCTCGAACCGCTCATCGCAGCCGGTGCCGAGAAGGGCTGCCCCGTATGCAAGGAGCTCACGGGCCTGAGCCACTATCTCACGAAGCGCAGCCAGTGGATTATCGGCGGCGACGGCGCTTCCTACGACATAGGCTACGGCGGTCTGGACCACGTCCTGGCCAGCGGCGAAGACGTGAACATCCTCGTACTCGATACCGAAGTTTACTCCAACACCGGCGGACAGGCTTCCAAGGCTACCCCGATAGGCGCCATCGCACAGTTCGCCGCTTCCGGCAAGCGCATCACGAAGAAGGACCTTGGCCTCATGCAGACGACCTATGGCTACATCTATGTTGCCCAAGTTGCCATGGGCGCCGACCAGGCACAGTGCCTCAAGGCCATCCGTGAGGCTGAAGCCTACCACGGACCTTCTCTGGTCATCGCCTACGCTCCGTGTATCAACCACGGTCTGAAGATCAAGGGCGGTATGGGCCGCAGCCAGGAAGAGGAGCGCCGTGCCGTCGAGTGCGGTTACTGGCAGCTTTGGCGCTTCAACCCGGCACTCGAGGCCGAGGGTAAGAACCCCTTCACCCTTGACTCCAAGGAGCCCGACTGGAGCAAGTTCCAGGACTACTTGAACGGTGAAGTCCGCTTCCTTTCCCTGAAGAAGGCCGTGCCCGACCAGGCACAGGAGCTCTTCGACAAGACCGAGGAGGCCGCCAAGCGCCGCTACGCTTCCTACGTCCGCAAGTCGAAGGAAGACTGGAGTCTCTAAATGCGTAAGCGCAGCGCTGTCTGCGCGACGTTTCAGCCATATCATCCCCGGCCGGACCGCCCGAAGGTCCCGGCCGGGGATTTTTGCATGCCGCCCCGCGCGTCGGCGCTCTCCGTCCACCCCGTTCCCGCCCCGGCCGCGCGGGCTGGCCGTCGGGCCGCTCCCCTGCGCCCGTAGCGGGGCAGCCCGGCGGCCCGGTCCGCGGGGCGGGAGAAAAGACGGGCGAAGAAGGGCGGCCGTTGGAGAAAAATCCTTAACTTTACCCCCGGCGGCCTCCCCTTGCGCCGAACCCTCAACCCTTACAGCCTATGAAACGAAGAAGCCTTTTGCGCGTGACGCTGCTACTCCTGTTCCTGCTCCTGATTATTGTGGGCGGCGCGTCGTGGTACATGCTCGACTATGCCCTGCGGCCCACCGACCGGGGCCGCAGGGTGGAAGAAGCCTGGAGCGAGAGCGATGCCACCTTTCCCGGCCTCCTGGCCTGGCGCGACAGTCTGCAACGCATCGGCGCCTTGCGCGACACGACGCTCCACTCGCCCGACGGCGTCTCCCTTCATGCCTACTACGTCCGCGCCCCGCGCCCCACGCGCCGCACCGCCGTCCTGGTCCACGGCTATACGGACAACGCCGTGCGCATGATGCCCCTGGGCCGCATGTACGAGCGCGACCTGGGCTACAACATTCTCCTGCCCGACTTGCGCTATGCCGGTGCGAGCGGCGGTACGCACATCCAGATGGGCTGGCTGGACCGGCTCGACGTGCGCCGCTGGCTCGACGTCGTGCCTGCCCTCTTCGGCGACAGCGCCACCGTCGTGGTCCACGGCGTCTCTATGGGCGCCGCCACCACCATGATGCTCTCCGGCGAGCCCGGTTTGCCCCCGCGCGTCCGGGCCTTTGTCGAGGACTGCGGCTATACGTCCGTCTGGGACCAGTTCCGTAAGGAGCTGGGCGAGCAGTTCGGCCTGCCGCCCTTCCCCTTGCTCTACACCGCCTCGTGGCTTTGCCGCCTGCGCTTCGGCTGGGACTTCCACGAAGCCTCCGCCGAGGCGGGCGTGCGCCGCTGCACCCGCCCCATGCTCTTCATACACGGCGCGGCCGACGACTACGTGCCTACGGAAATGGTCTACGTCCTCTATGCCGCCAAGCCCGATCCGAAGGCCCTGTGGGTAGCTCCGGGAGCGGCCCACGCCATGTCCTACCACGACCATCCGGCCGAATACACGCATCGCGTATCTGCCTTCCTCCAACCTTATATGTAGTCCCGCCGATGTTCCTTTCCGCCCCGCGCCGCCCGCGGCGCTCCGCTCCGTTCGTGCTGCTGCCGGTCGGCGTCCTGTTGCTGCTGTCGGTGGCCACTTGCCGCCCGGCGGCGCCGTCCGTCGACCGGGCGGCCGCGCTTCGCGCCTATCTGCAGGCCCAACCGGCCGAAGTCGGCGTCTCCGTCCTCAGCGACAGCGGCACCGTCTTCGCCTGCAACGACACGGTCCGCCTGCCCCTGCTCAGTGTGTTCAAGTTTCCCCTGGCCATGGCCGTGCTCGACCGCATGGGCCGCCAGGGCACGGGCCTTGACACCCTGTTCCAGCTCACGCCGGACGATCTGCGGGAGCATACGTACAGCCCCCTTCGCGACCGCCACCCGACGCGCCGGGCCGCGGTGCGCATGGACAGCCTCCTGATTTACAGCGTCGCGCTGAGCGACAACAACGCCTGCGACGTATTGCTCCGCTACGTGGGCGGTCCCCGGGCCGTGGAGCGCTACGTGCGGCGCCTCGGCATCCGGGACTTCTCCCTCTCGGCCACGGAGGACGACATGCACCGCGACTCCCGCCGCGTGTACGACAACGTGGCCTCGGCCGCCGCCGTCAGCCGCCTGTTCCGGCTGCTGTTGCGGGACGAGGCGCCCGTAGGGCCCTACGGCCCCTTCCTGTGCCGCGTGCTCGAACAGACTTCGACCGGGGCCGACAAGCTGCGGGCCGGTCTGCCCGCCGACGTGCGCCTGGGCCACAAGACCGGTTCGTCCGACCGCCGGCCCGACGGTGTGAAGGTGGCCGACAACGATGCGGGCTACGTCGTCCTGCCCGACGGCCGCCGCTACTACATCACGGTCTTCGTGGCCCACTCGCCGGCGACCGACGCCGGGAATGCCGCCCTCATTGCCCACGTGGCGCGCGAGGTCCACGCCCTGCTGACGGCGTCGCCCCCGGCGTCTGGCGCCGGCCGGTAGGCGCCGGCGGACCCATGCGAAAGCCGCCATGCGTCGTCCCTGTCGGAGAGAGCGGCGCATGGCGGCTTTTTTCGTTGCGGCCCGGGGCGGCGCGGCGGAGGGGTTATTCCACGTTGCCCTCGGCGTCGTACTGGTCGAAGAGGAAGTCGTTGTAGGGGTACTTCTGTACGTGGAGTTCGCGCACGCGCTTGTAGAGCAGCTGCTTCAACTCGTCGATGTTCGTGCGCTCGCGGGCCGAGATGAAGATGCAGTCTTCGCCGCAGCGCGCCATCCAGGTGTTCATGAGCTGTTCGAGGGACACGTTCTCCTTCGTGGCGGGCGTCAGGTCGTCGGCCGCTTTCTCCGTCCAGCGGTAGGCATCCATCTTGTTGAAGACGAGCAGTTGCGGCTTCTCGGCGCAGCCCAACTCCATGAGCGTCTGGTTCACCACGTCGACCTGCTCGGTGAAGTCCGGGTGCGACACGTCGACGACGTGCACCAGCAGGTCGGCTTCGCGCACCTCGTCGAGCGTGCTCTTGAACGACTCGACCAGGTCGGTGGGCAACTTGCGGATGAAGCCCACCGTGTCGGCCAGGAGGAACGGGAGGTTGGCGATGATGACCTTGCGCACCGTCGTGTCGAGCGTGGCAAAGAGTTTGTTCTCGGCAAACACGTCGCTCTTGGCCAGCAGGTTAATGAGTGTGGATTTTCCCACGTTGGTATAGCCCACGAGGGCTACGCGGATGAGGCGCCCGCGATTCTTGCGCTGCGTGCTCTTCTGCCGCTCGATGTCGGCAAGTCGTTGCTTGAGCAGCGCCATGCGGTTCAGGATGATGCGGCGGTCCATTTCGAGCTGCGTCTCGCCCGGTCCGCGCAGTCCGACCGAGCCTTTTCCGCCGCCCGAGCCCGAGCCGCCGCCCTGGCGTTCCAGGTGGCTCCAGAGGCGTTGCAGGCGCGGCAGCATGTAGCGGTATTGCGCCAGCTCGACCTGCGTTTTGGCGTTCGCCGTCTGGGCACGCATGGCGAAGATGTCGAGGATGAGGCTCGTGCGGTCCAGGATTTTCACCTGGAGCTCCTTTTCGATGTTGCGCAGTTGCTTGGCCGAGAGCTCGTCGTCGAAGATGACCATCCCGACCTCGCGTTCGGCTTCTTCCTCCTCTACGATGTAGCGGCGTATCTCCTCGAGTTTGCCCTTGCCCACGTAGGTGACGCTGTTGGGGCCGTCGGCGCGTTGCGTGAAGCGCTTGACCGTGACGGCGCCGGCCGTTTCGGCCAGAAACTCCAGCTCGTCGAGGTATTCGTTCGTCTTTCGCTCGTCCTGCGTCTTGGTGATGAGGGCCACGAGGACGGCGGTTTCTGCTTTTGCTTCGGTTTGTATGAATTCTTTCATAAGTGTCAGGTTGAAAGCGGTCTGTCGCCCCGCCTCGGGCCACGGGAGCGGCGGGGCGGGGGAGCAAAGTTAATCCTTTTTGGCGTATTGGCCAAACGCGGCGCTTCCGTGGCGCCGACACGGGGCTAAGGGGAATTTTTACGGGCCTTAGCCCCGTAAAAACTGGGCTAAGGCCCGTCGGCACGGGGCTAAGGCCCGTCGGCACGGGGCTAAGGCCCG